>JBCBWQ010000015.1:0-21236 GCA_039817025.1 Pseudomonadota bacterium
GCGACCTCGAACCACGACCGGGCCAGCGTCGGGTCTCTGTCCACGCCGAACCCGAGGGCGAGGTGGTATCCCGTGAACTCGGAATAGGTCAGTTCGTCCAAGGCCGTGAGCAGAACCGCAGAGCCAATGGCCAGATCGAGTAGATCCCGGCCGTAGCCCACCCCAAGGCAGACCTTGGCGATCCCGGCCAGTGCGGCGGGGTCCTGACCGGTCCGTTCCGCGAACCCGGCCGCCCCCTCGATCACATCACTCGCCGGGCCTTCCGAGACAGACGCCACGATGGACAACAATGCGGGCGCCAAGCCCATGCATTGCGCTTCGATCTCGTCCGGCGTGAAGCCGTCCACATTGGCGGCAAGGGCCTCGCTTTGCGCAAGGGCCGAAGCTGTGGCGCTGCAAAAGAGCGGGCCGAGTGTTTGATCGATCGATGTGCCAGGCACTTCCGACGCCGCTGCTGCGGCAGGCTCAGTACAAAACGCAGCCAAATCCTGCTGGTCGCTCCCTGTGAGGAAGTCTGGAATGACACCGGTCGGCTGCGCGGGTGCACCGTCTCGGAAGATGACGAGCAACCCCTTGATCCCGTCGGGATGGGTGGCAGCAACCTGTTGGGCCTGGCCGCTGTTGGCTTGTGCCTGCTGGTAGGACACCATCAAAAACTGCGCCTCGACCTCGGCCAGCTGCCCGGTCACGGGGTAGTCGAGATAGGCTTGATAGTCTTCGATTGCCGACCGCGTCTGCTGACCCATAAGTCCATCGACCGGCCCCGCATCGAAGGTGAAGAAATATAACGCCGTCTGAACCTGGCCGAACTGCGCCACTTCCGCGGGAGATGGGCGCGCCGCCAATTGCTGTTCGATCTGGGAGCGGGCCTCAGCGGCTTTTCTTTCAGCCTCGTCCTGCACCCTGTTTTGAAGGCGGTCGCGCAGCGGTTGGGCCATAACCGGCTCGAACAGAAAAAAAGACGCCACGCAGAGCGAAAGAAGAGCCGTGGAGGCAACTCGTGGTCTCATTTGGTTCATCCGATGTTCAAGGGCAGGACTGAAAACATGTGCGCGGCATTCGGACGTTTCTGTCGGGTGAACGCCGCGCACGGGGGGGCACCTTATCCGCGCGCCTCGGCCATCTCTTGCATTTCCTGCTGGGTCAGAAAGCCGTCGCCGTTGGCGTCGAGGCGATTGAAGACCATGCCGAAGCGACCCGATGATTTGACGCGGGCGGCGCGCCCAAGGGCATCGGCCGCATTGAGGTCGATCAGTGTTTCGAATTCAGACCGGCTGATTGCACCGTCGTCGTTGCGATCCGCCTGGGTCACGTTTTCCAGCATTTTTTGCCGGTCTTCTGCGGACATGTCTTGCGCGTCGGCAGAAACCAGCATCGCCAATCCGGCAATGAAAACAACAGTGAGTAACTTGGTTCTGGTCATGATGAGGTGTTCCATGAAGTGGTGAGTGGTGACAGTTGGGTGAAGTCGGATTTGAGGGCCTGCGCCGCGCTCAAGGGCAGTCAACAACCGCGCCGGTTGCATCGATGCAGGTGACCGTTCGCGATCCGCCGGAGCCGTGTTCGTAGGTGCCGACGACATTCGCGCTCTGGCCCTCGTCACCGGTGTAGGTTCCGTCGCGGTTGTAGGTGCCGTCATCGAGCGCCGCGGCACCGCTATAAGAGCCGCTGATGCCAGAAGCCTCGGTGCTGCGGTTTCCCGTCCAGGCGCCATCGGCGCTGCGGTCTAGGCGTCGCTCGCTGGCAAAGGAGCCGTTCTCGCCACTTGCATCGCTCCTGGTCGTGCGTGACAGCGCGCCATCGTCCTGCCAGGTGGCGGAGCCGCCACGGCAGGCCGACCCATTGACGCCGTTGGCGCATCTTCCAAACCCTGCGACACCGTTGCCGCTGCCATTGGATGCAAAACCACCGCGCCGAAACGCGCCTTGTCCTTCACCGTTTGAGACGACGCCCCGCGAGCGCGCTGCTACACCGTTTTCGCCTGCCGCGACGCCCTTGCGAAGAAGGAGCCCGTCGGCAGAGGCCGGCATTGCCGAAACGCTTAGCATCAACGCGCTCAAGGCTGCGAGTGCGACTGACGAAAGCGGACGCGAAGCCCCGCGTGATTTGTGCTCTGTCGTTGAGATATCCATCGTTTTTGCTCCATCGGGGCCTCTGGACACGCAGTGCGTGGCGACGAGGCGTGTTTGCGATGGAGGCAATCTGAACGGGCGGCTTTGCAGCCGTATTTCAGAAGTTGTCAGATGAAGGATTACTCGCACCTTTTGTGTTTCAGTTTGTTGCAGGCTGAGATTTGGGTGAAACATGCAAAGGGTAATTCGCCATAGGGCAGCACAAACCAGAAAGAATGACGGCCGGTCAGAACGATGACGAAGCAGAGGTCCAGCGAGCAAACGAACCAGATGACGCGCGTTGCCGTCGTCGAAGACGACCATGAGATCCGCCAACTGGTTGTCGACTACCTTGCGCGGGACGGGTTCGAGGTATCGGGCTATCCGAACGGCGCCGTCTTTGATCAAAGTGCCGCCCGGTTCCAGCCCGATGTCGTGGTGCTCGACCTTATGATGCCGGGCGAAGACGGGCTATCGATCTGTCGCAGGATTTCGCCCCAAGTGCCCGTCCTGGTGCTGTCGGCCAAGGGCGAGGAGCTTGACCGAATTATCGGTCTTGAAATCGGCGCGGACGATTACCTGACCAAACCCTTCAACCCGCGTGAACTGGTGGCCCGCATCCGGGCTGTCTTGCGGCGGAGAGACCAGGTTCCGCCAGCAACCGTAACACCAACACCGAGCGCCACCGATCCGGCGGCCAGCGACCCCCTTGGGTCAGGGCGGGAAATCCTTGTGTTTGATGGCTGGACGCTTGATGTGGACGGCAGGCGGTTGTCGGACGCGTCGCAGGCCGAGGTGGCCCTGTCCTCGGGAGAATTCGCGCTTCTCACCGAATTCGCCCGCCGCCCGCAACGGGTTTTGTCGCGCGAACGGCTCTTGGACTGGACGCGCGGCGACGCATCCGACGCCTTCGACCGGGCCATCGACGTCCAGCTGTCGCGCTTGCGAAAGAAACTGGCGGATCGCGGCGGCACTGGTCTGATCAAGACAATCCGGGGCGATGGATATCTCTTTTCAGCCCGCGTGCGCCGCGTCGGGACATCTTCGAATTGACCGCGCAATGAAAAAAAAGCCCACGACCCAGCGTTCGGTGTCCAGAGCCCTTAAGCAGCTCGGCATTCTTGGCGTCCGCGGTCTTGTTTTGACCATTGTGATCGTTGTCCTTTTGAACGTGGCGTTTCTTATTGCCCTCAGCCAGATCAATTCGAACTTTGATCGAAGCCTTGTCGCACCGCCCTTGGTCCGCCAGGCTGCGGCCACGGCTGCGCTGATGGACCAGCTTGATGACGATGGCCGCGCCTTGGCTTTGGCGGCCACAAACTCAAGCGGTCTCAGAATGACGATCGCGCCCGACTTTTCGGCCACGCCCCCGGTTGAGAACCCGATCGAGGTCTTCGTGCCTGTGATCGGGGTCTATAAGGCCGTTCTGGGCGACAGGCCGTTCAGCGTTTACAGCCGGTCTGATGCTGGCCAACCCGTGCGCCGAATGGCTCTTCTGACGGACGATCTGATCATTGTTATCGCGCTTCGCGATGGCTCAGCACTTGTTGTGGAAAGCGGCCTGGTGTTTCAGCGCAACGTCGGCCTCTATGGGATTGCTCTGGTCATTGGCTTTTTGAGCCTTCTGGTTATCGGTCTGATGGTCTGGGCGAGTCTTACCTACGCGCGACCGCTTTCGCGTCTGGCGCAGGCGTCGCAAAACTTCGTTGACGCCGTCAATACTTCGTCCACCCTGGAGCCTTTACCGGAAACCGGACCCAAACCGGTGCGCGACTTGGCCGTGGCGATGAACACGGCCGGATCGAAACTCGTCCGCCTGACGCTGGAGCGAACGAATACCCTGGCCGCCGTCGCGCATGATCTTCGCACCTATCTGACGCGGCTGCGGATGCGCAGCGAGTTGATCGAAGATGATACACAAAAGAAAAAGAGCATTCGCGACATCGAGGAAATGACGCAACTGATCGAAGACACCCTTTCGCTGGGCGAAGCTGTCGCGAAACCGTCCTCGCCTGAACGAATCAACTTGGGCGATTGGCTTGAGGGGTTCGTGGCCCACCGGGTGGATGCAGGCGACCCCATAAAACTGAGTGTTCACTTGCAGCACGCCATCGTCGTGGTGGCACCTGCAGCCCTGTCACGAGCCTTGAACAATCTG
This sequence comes from Pseudomonadota bacterium, assembly GCA_039817025.1. Taxonomy (GTDB): domain Bacteria; phylum Pseudomonadota; class Alphaproteobacteria; order Caulobacterales; family Hyphomonadaceae; genus JANQQC01. Next base: position 4,270 of record JBCBWQ010000015.1, read on the forward strand.
ATCGACAACGCCCATCGCTACGCCGGTGAAGCGGTTGTCGTTTTGGAAAGTGGTGCCGCGGGCGTCGCCGAAATCAGCGTTCAGGATGAGGGGCCTGGAGTGCCTGAAGACTATCTCGAGCAAATGAGTGAACCCTTCAGCAGGTTGGAGACCTCCCGCTCGCGGGACACCGGCGGCGCAGGTCTGGGCTTGGCCATTGCGAAAGCCTTCACCGAACAAATCGGCGGCGAGTTATCCCTCGGCAATCGGACGGATGGCGGGTTCTGCGCCCAGATTGTCCTGCCTTTGGCTCATAAGATCAAAGTAGCCAACTTGTGAGGTGATCTTGGGACATGCCAACAGATCAAAAGTGTCCGGCTCGAAACGGAAAAGGGCATAAGGCGACTTTGACCGCGAGCAGCTACGTCTTCGTTTGAGCCATGCTTCAATCTGCACGAATGGCCACTTGTACCGCCGCACAGCCGCATATGGCTTCTGGCAGATGTTGCATTTTTCGCGCTGCGAGCGCACGCAGCGAGAAATCCAAATTCACAGAATGGGCTCGGAGCTGCCTTTCGGCGATGCAGCGTTATGCTCGATTTCCGGCCGCTCTAAGCGTCTGCTTTCTCTTCCTACGCTCGATACCCTCGCACGGGCCGCGAATGACCGGAAACCGCCCATTCTGTGGAAAAACAGGAGGTTGAGAGCGGCTTGGCGATCGTTTGGATGAGCCGCAAGCCGTTTTGCTGTCAGGCTTTTCGCGGATGCTGCGGTGCAGGAAAGATCTTCGCCAGTTTGCGGAGGTTCCGGGCGGTGGCGGCGAGGAGGAATTCGTCGTTTGCGCCGCATGGGCTGCGTAATCGTAGCCGCCCCAGACCGAGAATGCGCTTGAGATGCGCGAAGAGCATCTCGACCTTCTTCCGGAGCTTGACCGAGACCTTGTACTGGAGCGTCTTCGCGATAGCGCGGGCGACATCCCGGGCATCTTCGTGTTCTTCCCTGGTGATCTTGCGCGCATCGGCGTTTGGGCAGCACTTGGGCTTGGACGGGCATGCCTGACAGGTGAGTTTCAGAGCCTGGTATTTTGCGACGCCCTTTCCTGTTGGTCCGCGATTAGGATCGGAGTAGTTCCGCCGGAATTGCTTTAGTGCCTCGCCCTCGGGGCAGATGTACTGGTTGTTCTCGGCGTCCCACTCGAAGTCTGCACGGGACCAGGTACCGTCGGTGCGACCGCCTTGTCGATCACCGGGATGTGCGGAGCGATCTTCTTGTCGACCAGCCAGCCAAGCATCGGTCCCGACCCGTAGGCCGTGTCAGCGATCAGCCGTTCGGGGCGCATCTTGAAGCGATCCCTGACCCTGTTCAGCATCGTCTTCGTCGATCCGACCTCAGCCTGTCGGATCGACCGCGTGGCTTCCACATCGACGATCACGCCATGATCGGTATCGATCAGGTAGTTGTCGGAATAGGCAAAGAATGCAGGGCCTTTGCGGGCTGCCGTCCACTGGCTGGCAGGATCGGAATAGGAGGTGAACTTCGGCTTCAACGGTGTTGCTGCGCCGAATGCGGCCTCGTCCAGCGTGTCGAGATACTCGCGGACCGCGCGCGGTGCCGCTTCCACTTTGATCCACCCCGTATCCCAGTCTTCCTTCGCCGCGGAGTATTGCTTGTTGGCATCCGCCTCGATCAGGCTGGCATCAATTGCCATGCGCTGGCCGCTGACGAGGCCTTCCACGATGCACCGCGCCACCGTCGTGTCGAACAGATGGCGGAGCAGTTCGCTGTCGCGGAAACGCCCATGCCGGTTCTTCGAAGAGGTAGAGTGGTCAGCAGGAACACGGTCATTCAAATCGAGGCGGCAGAACCGGCGATAAGCGAGGTTCAGATGGACCTCTTCACAGAGCCGCCGTTCACTTCGGACGCCGAAGCAATACCCAACCAGCGGCATGCGGATCAGCAGTTCAGGATGGGCTGAAGGAAGGCCCGTGTGGCTGTAGAACTCCGCAAGATGCGTCCGAATACTGCTCAGATCGACGAAGCGATCAATCGACCGAGACAGGTGATCTTGAGGAACATGGTCTTCAAGCGAGGACTCGTAGAACAGCGCCGCTTGTGCCTCTTACCTCGGTCCCAACATCGTCAATCTCTCCCTACAGAAAGAATTGAAGCAGCCACGCAGGTCTCGATCAAGGAAGAGTTTTTCAAGAAAATGCGCCCTCTGTGGTAAGAGCGACCCTTAGTCGTTGTTAAAAATGACGGCAACCACAATAGCATTCCATACTAGTGTCGGACTTGTCATAAGCACTGCTTGGCCTGAAGGAGCCTAGCAAGCATGCGGAGTTTCTGGGCATTAGTTGTTAAAAGGAAGCCGTGCTGCTGTGATCCGAAACAAGTGATGGCTGTGTTCTGTATCACACTTGGGGACAGGTTGCAGAATACACTTTTGCCACAACCGCTCGAAGCTCATACGTAGAGAGTTCCCCTGCGAATTCGGCTAAACGCGCAAGTGTCGCAAAACCTTTTCGCAAACCCAATCGGTTTGTGCGGCTTATAACCACTTGTCCACAAGTTGTGTCACTGCCCTGTTTCCTTGCTCTGATCGCCTTACGGCACGCCACGCAGCTTTTCCAAACTCGCCCAGATCGTCTCGGCAGGGGGAAGCGCCATAGGAGGGGACAATGAACATACTTCGCAGAACACTGCTTGCAGGGCTCGCTGCAATGACGGCAATAGGCGCTGGCACGCTTGCCTTCGCCGACGACCGTCCGGATCTGGTTGTCGCGGTTCCAAAACTCGCCCGTGGCCTCGAGCCGGGCATCTTCACGGGCAACGTGGATGTTCGCGTGGCCCATTCGGTCTTTGATACGCTGATCCGCCGCGATTTCGTGGCCCAGGCCGAGACCGGCGCAGCCGTCTTGATCCCGGGGCTTGCCACCTCGTGGGAGCAGATCAGCCCGACCGAGATGGTCCTCAAGCTGCGCGAAGGTGTGACCTGGCATGACGGCACCGAGTTCACCGCAGAAGATGTGGTCTTTTCCTTCGGCCAGGAGCGTGTGTTCGGCGACGGCGCGCCGGCGCGCACCGCCGCGCGGATGGTTGGCCAGCTTGAGAGCGTCGAGGCTCTTGGCCCCTACGAGGTCAAGCTGACCTGGGCGGCACCGGAATCCAATATGCCGCACCGTTTGACCAACAGCTCCTGGATCGTGCAGGCCGACGCCTACAAGGAGTTTGAAAAGGACGGCGTAGAGGACAAGGACTGGATGGCCGAAGCGGTTGACGAAGTGACGTGGAACCCTGTCGGCACGGGCCCTTATTTCTTTGACGATTTCAAGGCGGGTGAATCGATCCGCCTCGTGTCGAACGACAACTACTTTATGGGCGCGCCTCCCGCAGCCTCGATCACCTTTGTAGAAGTCCCCGAGATTTCGAGCCGGATTGCCGGTCTGGTCAGCGGCGAGTTCGACATCGCTGCCGATCTCACCCCGGAACAACTGCCGGTTCTCGAGCGTTATAACGGAATCCAGGTCAAATCCGTGACGCGCGAAAACACCCACGTGGTGGTGTTTAACACGGCCCATCCGATGCTGTCGGACCAACGCATACGCGAAGCCCTGAGCCTCGGCATCGACCGGGCCGAAATGGTCGAAACTCTCTGGCGCGGCACAACCGAAACCCAGCAGGGCCCGCAAATCAAGGCGTACAACGAGATGTATCTCGATGACCTGCCCGGGTTCGCCTACGACCCCGAGCGCGCCCGCGCGCTGTTGGCCGAGGCCGGATATGACGGCACGCCGATCATCCTTAGCTATATCCCCTTCTACTACACCTTGGGCAACGAGGCGGTGCAGGTCCTGCAAGAGATGTGGGCCGATATTGGCGTCAATATCGAGCTGAAGCCTATGGAGAGCTGGACGGCGATGCGGACCGAAGACGTGATGATCTACACGTGGTCGAACTCCTGGCGCTTTCCGGATCCGCTGGCTCATCTGGACTGGTCCTACGGGCCAAACTCGGCGATCCAGACGCGCTATGGGTACTGGTCCAACGATCGGTTCAATGAGCTGATGAATGTGCTGTTAACCTCGTTGGATGTCGAAGAACGCCGCGTGGCCTTCCGCGAGGCCGCCGAGATCTACATGACAGAAATTCCGACCACCTTCCTGTACAACGCGGCTGATATCTATGCCATCCGCGCAGGTCTTGAGTACACGCCCACGCCGCAGTTCATGGAAGACTTTCGCCCCGACAACCTGAAGATAAGCGCTTCCAATTAACCGTGGCGCTGCATGAAACCCAAGGAATGCCCGATGAGGGAATTCCGGGAAACCGCCTTGGCTGGATGACCTGGCCGCAGACCCATCACTTTCACCTCATCTTAGCCAAGGATAAGACAGATGCTTTTATCACGAAGAACGCTTGTCGCAGCGCTTTCGGCGCTGGCGATTTTGCTGCCGGGCGGCGCCGTCTGGGCGGATGACCGTCCGGACCTGATTGTCGCGGTTCCGAAACTCGCACGAGGCCTCGAGCCGGGCATCCGGTCGGGCAATGTGGACTTGCGCACCACGCATTCCGTTTTCGACACGCTGATCCGCCGCGATTTCGTAGCCCAGGCAGAGACAGGCAGCGCCGTGATGGTGCCCGGCCTCGCGACCTCGTGGGAACAGATCAGCCCGACTGAGATGGTTCTTGAACTGCGCGACGACGTCACCTGGCACGATGGCACGCCGTTCACCTCGGAAGATGTCGTCTTCTCCTTCGGGCCCGAGCGTGTCTTCGGCGAAGGCGCCCCGGTACGGGCGGTCATAAGCACCCTCGGGCAGCTTGAAAGCGTCGAAGCGATGGGCCCCCATGCGGTCAAGCTGACCTGGGCCAAGCCGGACCCGATCATGATCCACCGGCTGGCAAACAAGGGCTCGCCCATTGTCCAGAAGGCGGCCTATATGGCCTTTGCCAAGGACGGCGTCCCGGCCAGCGAATGGATGAAAGAAGCCACCGACGCGCTCATGTGGAACCCGGTCGGGACCGGACCTTTCAAGTTCGAAGAGGTCAAGGCCGGCGAATCCATCCGCCTCGTCTCGAACGACGACTATTTTATGGGCCCGCCCGCCGTGGCGTCAGTGACTTTTGTCGAAGTGCCCGAGGTCTCGACTCGGATCGCAGGTCTTGTCTCAGGCGAGTACGACATTGCCATCAACCTGACACCGGACCAGCTGCCCGTGTTGGAACGCTACGACGACATCCAGTTCAAATCGGTCTCGCGCGAGAACTCGCATGTTGTGACGTTCAACACGGCCCATCCCATGCTCCAGGACCGGCGGATCCGTCAGGCGCTCAGCCTCGGCATCAACCGTCAAGAGCTTGTGGACACCATCTGGGCGGGTACGACGACCGTCGCCCAAGGCCCACAGCTCACATCCTTTAACGAGATGTTCGACGATGGCATCCCGGACTTTGCCTATGACCCGGAAAAGGCCAAAGCGCTTTTGGCCGAGGCGGGTTATGACGGCGATCCCATCGTGCTCCGCTACGTCCCGTTCTACTACACGCTTGGCAACGAGGCCGTGCAGATCCTTCAGGAGATGTGGACCGATATCGGCGTGACTGTCGAGCTTGAGCCGATGGAAGGCTTTAAACAGATGCGCTCGCCTGAGGCTATGGTCTACACTTGGTCCAACACCTGGCGTTTCCCGGATCCGCTTGGGCAGTTGGCGGTATCCTACGGGCCGGACTCGGCGATCCAGACGCGCTATGGGTACTGGTCCAACGATCGTTTCAACGAGTTGATGAACACGCTTGAGACGACCGTGGACCTCGACACGCGCCGCGCAGCCTTTGCCGAAGCGGCGGACATCTATCTGACCGAGGTCCCGTCGACCTTCCTCTACCATCCTGCCGACATCTACGCGATGCGCGCCGGGATCGAGTACACGCCGACACCGCAGTTCTGGGAGGATTTCCGCCCTGACAACCTGCGTCTGGCCGTCGGCAACTGAGTGGTTTCTGACGTGAATACACTTGAAAGGGGCGCGTCCGCGCCCCTTTTACGCGTCTCCGGCCTGACGGTGACTGTGCCCTCTCCGAAAGGGCGTATCGCGGCTGTCGATAATGTGAGCTTTGGCATCGCCCGAGGAGAGACGCTATGCCTTGTGGGGGAAACGGCATCGGGCAAAAGCCTGACCGCACTTAGCATTCTTGATCTGCATAGTCCGGGCGTCACCACGACGGGAGACGTCACGCTCGACGGAAGACCACTTCTTGGTCTTTCCGATTGGGAATTCGCGGCGATCCGCGGGCGCGACATCTCAATGATCTTCCAAGAAGCGGTTCCCGCGTTGAACCCGGTGCAGACCGTCGAAGTCCAGCTGGTGGAGGCCATACGCATTCACCGTAAGATTTCTGCGCATGCGGCGCGCGCCGAGGCTCTCAACCTCCTCAATTCAGTCGGCATAAGAGAACCCGAGCGGCGGCTATTGGCTTATCCTCACCAGCTTTCGGGCGGCATGGCACAGCGGGTGATGATCGCCATGGCGCTGTCGTCGCAGCCGTCCCTTCTGATTGCGGACGAACCGACCACCGCGCTTGATGTGACAGTACAAGCGCAAATCCTGGATCTGCTCCGTGACCTCCGGGCGCGCCACGACATCACCCTTCTCATGATCAGCCACGACATGGGCGTTGTCGCCGAAATGGCCGATCGGGTCGCCGTGATGCACCGCGGTCAGATTGTCGAGATTGGGCCGGTCGAGCAGATCTTCGACGCCCCAGAACATCCGTACACTCAGAGGCTGCTGGCTGCGCGACGGCAAGTCCGGTGGGCGCGCGAAACTGTCGTTGCAAGAACCAACCCCTTGATCGAGGCACGCGGGCTTGTCCGGCATTACCCCAACCCGCGCCGTCGGCTTTTTGAGGCACGATCCGAAATGGTGGCCGTGGACGGCGTCGACATCACCATCGGCCACAACGAAATCGTCGGCCTTATCGGCGAAAGCGGGTCCGGTAAGAGCACGATTGGGCGTCTTCTTCTCGGGCTCGACGTGCCGGACGCTGGGACCATCAAGATTGACGGGCAGGATATGCCCGGCGGCAGTGACACGCGTTGGCGTGCGCTCCGGCAAGACTTCCAAGTGATCTTTCAAGACCCCCATAGTGCGCTTGACCCGCGCACGCGCGTGCTCGAGCAAGTGAAGGAACCTCTTGATATCTTTGATGTCGGTGCAAACTCGGACCGGCGACAGTGTGCCGCCGACGCACTGGAACAGGTTGGGCTCGACGGTTCGGTTCATCAGAAGTTCCCGGGCGCGCTCAGCGGCGGACAAAAGCAACGTGTGGTGATCGCGCGGGCGCTGGTTCTGGCGCCGCGTTTTCTTGTCTGTGACGAGCCCGTTTCAGCGCTCGATGTCAGCGTCGGCGCGCAAATCGTGGCGCTGCTGGCGCGCGTCCAGCGCGAAAACGACATGAGCCTCCTGATCGTGTCGCATGACCTGTCGCTTGTACGCACCCTCGTGGACCGCGTCATGGTGGTTCATGCCGGGAAGATTGTCGAAGAAGGCGAAACCGACGCAGTCTTTGCCGCCCCGCGCCACCCCTACACGCGTTTGCTGATCTCGTCCGCGCCCATCACGCATCCCCGCGAACGGGGTGTGGCACGGCTTGAGGCCGTCTAATGTCGCGCCTCATTGCTCTTCGCGTGCTGCGCGGCGTTTTGACGGTTTGGGGTCTCCTGACGCTCGTCTTTATTGTCCTCAGGCTTTCCGGCGATCCGCTGGAGGCGCTGCTTGGCGACGACGCCCCGCCGGAGATCATCGACTATTACACAACGCTTTACGGCTTCGACCAACCCATCTGGCGGCAATACATCAACTACTTCGGGGGCCTTTTACAAGGCGATTGGGGTCAGTCCTTTCGCGACGGGCGCGATGCGCTTGAGGTCGTGCTGGAGCGTGTACCGGCAACGCTCCAACTAGGCTTCGCTGCCTTTCTCTTTAGCCTGGCTCTCGGCATACCCCTTGGAATCCTGGCCGCCCTCTACCGCAACACGCTTATCGACCGGTTCGCCATGAGCTTTGCGGTGCTCGGTTTTGCCCTTCCAAACTTCTTTATCGGCATCGTTCTGATCCTAATCTTTTCGATGAGCTTCCGGTGGCTGCCCAGTTCAGGGAAAGGCACATGGGCGCATTTTGTCCTGCCGGTCATCACGCTGGGAACGGCGGGCGCGGGCAGCATCGCGCGGTTTGCGCGCTCGTCCATGCTAGAGGTGATGAACCGCCCCTATATGCGCACGGCGCAGTCCAAAGGCCTGACCCGTCCGCGCCGTATCTTATGGCACGCCGTTCCCAATGCTTCGATCCCGATCGTGACACTTCTGGGGTTTCGGCTGGGCGATATGATCGCCGGATCGGTCGTGGTCGAGGCGGTCTTTGCCTGGCCCGGCGTCGGGCGCCTTCTGGTGAATGCCGTGACGGCGCGGGAGCTTGCCATCGTCCAGGCCATTATCGTGATCGTGACGATCACGATGGTGACCGCAAACCTCCTCGTCGATCTCGTCTACGCATGGCTCGACCCGCGGCAAAGGGATGGCGCCGATGACCGCAAGCGTTAACACCGAACCGCGGACCCTTTTTGCCAGCCACCGACCCTCTCTCCTGGTTTCGGTCGCGCTCGGCATCCTCTTGATCCTCAGCCTTTGTGGCCTTTTTGCGGATCTTCTCGCGCCCTACGACTACACCGATCAAACCTTACGCAACCGCTTCGCGCCGCCGGTTTGGATGGGCGGCGATTGGAGCCATCCGCTGGGCACCGACGCTTTGGGGCGCGATATTCTCAGCCGATTGCTCCACGGGCTCCAGATCAGCCTCGGCGTCGCACTCCTCGGCACTTTGATTGGCGCTGTCCTCGGAACATTTCTGGGCTTCGTCGCCGCCCATTCCCGTGGGCACGTTGGCGGCCTGATCATGGCGCTCGTCGACGCCCAAGCCGCCTTGCCGTTTCAGATACTCGTGCTGGCCGTTCTGGCACTCTTCGGCAATGCCTTCTGGCTCTTCGTAGCCCTTGTCGGGCTGGCCGGTTGGGAGACGTACGCGAGGCTCGTTCGCGGCGCGGTCCTTGCCGCGCAGCAAGAGGGATACGTCTCGGCCTTGCGCGCTTTGGGCGCCACGCCCTGGCGCCTCTACGCCCGCCACGTTCTTCCCAACGTGGCCAATATTCTTATCGTTCAGGTCACGTTAAACTTCCCGTCGACGATCCTCCTGGAAACCGCGCTGAGCTTCCTCGGCCTCGGCATCCAACCTCCGCTGACCAGCCTTGGTGAAATGCTGGGATCGGGCCGCGACCACCTGTTGCTGGCCTGGTGGATCGCCGTGATCCCCGGAGTAACGATCTTCATCATCACACTCTCGATGAGCCTCGTCGGCGACTGGCTTCGTGACGCTCTCGACCCAAACATTGACTCCTAACGAAGGACCAAAAGCATGCTCCCCATCCTTGGCGCCGCGCTCCGTTTCGAAGAGCTTCCCGCCCACCACAACTGGTTGCGCGAGAAACCGCGCGACCTGGAGCTTCAGGGCTTCCACGGAGCCGAGGTTGAGGGCGTGGACGTCAAGGCCAAGGCCGCCGATGTCCGCCCCCATCTCGACGGGCTCGAAGGCCGGATCGGGATGCACGGCCCTTTCCGCGGCTTCCCGCTCGATCCAGAAGACACTGAGATCCGCACCGTGGTTCAACGCCGGCTTGATCAGGGCCTTGATGCTTGCGGATGGCTTGGGGCCACGCAAATGGTCGTTCATAGCCCAGTGAAGGCCTGGTACCATGAGAATCTCGACAATCAGCCGGATGGGTGGGCGAAGTTCCACGACCGGGTGCATGAGACCCTCGCACCAGCACTGGCCCGCGCGGAAGGCATGGGCGTGGAGATCGTGGTGGAAAACATCGAGGACAGAGACCCGGCGGCGCGCGTGCGGCTGATTGAGGCGATTGGCTCACCTGCGCTCAAGGTCTCGATCGATACTGGCCACGCGGCTTACGCCCACGGGATCGGCGACGCCCCCGCCGTGGATCGCTATGTTCGCGCGGCGGGCGATCAGCTGGCCCACGTCCACGTGCAGGACACCGATCATTTCGCAGACCGTCACTGGGCCGTTGGCGATGGAAACCTGCCCTGGGTGTCGATCTTTGCCGAACTGGGGCTGCTCACCTCGAACCCGCGCCTGATCATCGAGATCAAGGATAAGGCCGCAATCCAACGCTCTGCCGCATGGCTCTCCGAACGGGGGCTCGCACAGTAGCGCCTATTCCGCGGCGTGCTGCCGGGGCCCGTGGGCCGACAAGAGCTTGCGAGTATATACACTCTCGGGCGCGCCGATCACCCGGTGGGTGGGCCTATACTCGCGCACCTCGCCGCCTTCGAGAACCAGGATCTGGTGCGAGATTTCCGAAACAACGGCGAGGTCATGGCTAATGAACACACACGCGATCCCGCGCTTTCGTTGCAGGCGTTTGAGCACCGCCAACACGTGCGCCTGGACCGTTACGTCAAGCGCAGAGGTGATCTCATCGCACAAAAGGACATCCGGCTCGGCGGCGAGGGCGCGCGCCAGCGCAACGCGCTGTTGGCTGCCCGCCGGAGAGCTGTCGGGGCCGTCTTACACTCGTTGTCGCGGTCACTGCCACGTCAACCTTGAAACGTAACGCCCGGGCGACGTCCCACGCCGCATCACCAAAGCTTCGCGCAAAGGTGGCTGGTCTGCGGAGCGTGTGCCGATTAGCCGGGCGCTGCAAACTCCATCCACAAGAACATCGGCGTGGTCTGCGCCGCGGGAAACCGTCCAGCTGCGGGGTGGGCGGGGTCGGGCGCGGGTTCTGCCATTCGGGTCATGGCAAGGCCCGCCGCGCTCAGCGCATTCACATATGCCGAGAGCGGGCGCCGCCAGCCGCAGAACCGCATCGACAATCCGTTATCCTCCAGTGTCACATCCACATGCTGCGGTTTGAAATAGGTGGCACGTTCGTCGCCCGTCCGCACATCCTGAATCGGATGCACAATTCCCACGATCACCCGCCCACCGGGCGACACCAGCCGCGCAGCCTCGCCCGCCGTACCCATCAAATCGTCTACATCCATCAACACGTTGTAGAGAACCACCAGATCGAACGCGCCCCTGCCAAGCGGCACATCATGTCCAGGCGCTTTAACATAGCGCGCGCCCGAATCCGCCGCCTCGGCCGCGCTCAGAAGAGGCACGATGGGTTCCACGACAGTCATCTCCCAGCCAAGCGCCCCCAAGACGCGCGAAATCCGCCCCTCACCCGCACCCAGCTCAACCCCCTGCCCCGGCCCGGCGCCCACGAATGCCTCGAACGCACTCTGATACGCCCAGAACGGATCATGGTTTTTGGTGCGCACCCAGGCGATCCATTGTGCCGCGGCAGTGTCCCAACTCGCAACGTCAGTCATGGCGGCCTCCCTGCCCCGTTACCGGAAGACTGCAAAAAAGCTTATGCCGCCACAAGATGATCCGCCGCCACCTCCCGCATCCGCACCGGCTCTGTCTCGGCGCCTTTAGGGGCCATGGGTGATTTCCGACCTTCGTCGTAAAGCTCTGGGGTCTGCATCGGCAGGCCTGGATCGGGCACCGGGATCGAGGCCAGAAGGTTCCGGGTATAGGCATGGGCGGGCCCCGAAAGCACCTTCTTCGATGGCCCGTATTCCACAAGCCGGCCCATGAACATCACCGCGACCCGCTCGCTCACCTGTTCCACGATAGCCAGATCATGGGAGATGAACAGATAGGTCAGGCCAAGTTCGCGCTGCAACTCGTCAAAAAGCTCCAGAACCTGCGCTTGGACCGAGACATCAAGCGCAGAGACCGGCTCATCGGCAATCAGTAGTTCGGGCTCCAAAGCCAAAGCGCGCGCGATACACAGGCGCTGGCGCTGACCGCCTGAGAACTCATGCGGGTAGCGGTCAAGATGCGCATCGCCCAGCCCAACGCGTGACAGAAGCCAGCGAACACGGTCGCGGATCTGCGCCTCAGTTCCCCAGGAGTGGATCACCATAGGCTCCGCGATCTGATCAAAAGCCTTTCGCCGGGGCGACAGCGCGGCGAAGGGATCCTGAAAAACGATCCCTGTTTTGCGCTGGAAGGCGAAGCGCTCGGTATCGGTCAGCGCTGATAGATCTGTGCCGGCCACGCGAATGGCGCCGGATGTGGGCGCGACGAGCCCCATGATCGCGCGGGAAATCGTCGATTTTCCGCAACCAGACTCGCCCACAAGGCCGAGGGTGGTGCGCTTGGGGATCTCAAACGACACCTTGTCGACCGCGACCACCTCATGGCGCACTTGTCGGAACAGCCCTGACCGGATTGGGTAGCGCACCGACAGTGCATCGAGCGCCAGCATCGGCACATCCGCGCTAGCATGCACCGGTTTCGCAGGCGCTGTGCCAAGAACCGGAACCGAGGAGAGCAGCTTGTGCGTATAGGGGTGTTCGGGTGCATTGTAGATGCGGGCGACACCGCCAATCTCGACAAGGTTTCCGGTCTGCATCACGGCCACCCGATCGGCGATCTGTGCGACAACACCCAGATCATGGGTAATGAACAAAACCGCCGTCCCGTAATCGGCCTTGAGCTTTTTGATCAGCCACAGGATCTGCGCCTGGATCGTGACATCGAGGGCTGTCGTCGGCTCATCTGCGATCAGGATTTTCGGCTCGCACACCAACGCCATGGCGATCATCACGCGCTGACGCATGCCGCCTGACAGCTCATGCGGGAACTGTTTGAACCGGCGTTCGGGTTCGGGAATGCGCACTTCGTCCATAGCGGATAGTGCGCGAGCTTTGGCGTCGACTTTAGACATCCCCAAATGCGTCACCAAAGGCTCGATCAGTTGCTCTCCCACCGAAAAGACAGGGTTGAGCGAGGTCATCGGCTCTTGAAAGATCATCGCGATCTCATTGCCACGGATCTTGCGGGCTTCGGCCTCGGTCGCTTGCACCATGTCGATCCGGCCGTCGTGCAGGATTGTGCCACCCTCGATCTCACCTCCTGCCTGACGAATGAGCGCCATGGTGGACAGCGCAGAGACAGATTTGCCCGATCCGCTTTCGCCCACGATGGCCAGCGTTTCCCCCGGCATGAGGTCAAACGAGACGCCTTTGACGGCCTCAACACGGGTCTCGCCCGCACCAAAGGCAACGCGCAGGTCGCGGACGGACAGAACAGGCTTAGTCATGGCGGGGCTCCTATGGGGAAGATGGAGCGCCCCCAAACGGGGCGCCCCGGCGACGGCCTAGTTGGTGGCGCGAGTGATGCCGTTCTTGGCATCGCCCACCATGCCAGCGCGGAAATCGAGCACATACGGGATGTGCCCCGGGAACGGCGCCCAATCGAGATCTTCGCGCATCCCCCAGCTTTCATAGGGCTGATACTTGATGAAGAAGGGGGCGTCTTTCTCCACCTCTTCCATGACCCGGGCAAAGGCGGCGTTGCGCGCCTCAACATCGGTCTCGTACCGGAACGCGTCATAAAGCTTGGTGTATTCCTCCAAGCCGATCGACGGCTCCCAGAACCCACGCGAAATCCCTGCGCCGGTTGGGGCCCACATCTTGCCGAAGGATCCATGGGGATCGGCAAAGTACATCGGGTTCGACCAGTTCGCGACCTCGCGCAAGCCCGCGTTGGGGCGTTCGATGGCAACGTTGAGGTTCACGTTAATGCCGATCTCCGCCCACATCTCCTTCATCGCCTGGGCCGCGAGAACGCCGTTGGTGTAGTAGACCGGATGAGTGTGGAACGTCAGTTCGGTGCCTTCCAGATCGTTGTCCGCAACGATCTGCATGGCCTCTTCAAGGTCGTGCCGGAAGGTCACAAGGTCGGGAGTGTAGAAGTCACCAAACTGCGGATAGGTATGGGTCGATGGCACGACCGCCTTGCCTTCCCACAACGCCTCGTTCAGCAAGTCACGGTCGACTGCCAGCATCATCGCCTTACGCAACTCTGGAGTGACGTTCGGGTCGCGCTCGCCGGTGCCGAAGAATACGACATGGAAAAGTGGGGTAACCGCGCCCTCGGTCTTGTAACCCGGGGAATTGTCGATCACGGGCACCTGATCGGGTGGGATGTTGGTGATCAGGTCCACCTCATCATTGACCAGCGCGGTGACGCGGGCCGACAGTTCGGGGATAAAGCGCACGGTCACGCGCTCGTAAGGCGCGGGCTCGCCCCAATAGTCATCGAACCGTTCCCAGACCAGGCGTTCGCTTGGCGTGAACTCGGCGACGCGATACGGGCCTGTGCCCACGGGGGCGAGGCCAAAGGCGATGTAGTCCGAGGTCTCATCGACATTCGGATCGCCGGTCAGCCCCATGAGATACTTCTTCGGCAGTATCATCCCGTTCTGCTGGTTCAGGATCAATTCCATCAACGGCTCAGGCTGTTTGGCGATGATCTCAACCGTTGTGTCATCGACCTGCTCGATCCGGGCGATGTTGCTGAACATTTCGCGCGAGCGCTCGACCCGCGCGGGATGGGTGACGTTCATCATCGCCTGGAAGGAGAACAGAACGTCCTCGATGGTCATGTCGTCGCCGTTGTGGAATTTGACGCCTTCGCGGATCGTCAGCCGGGCTCGGCGGTCGCCCAGCAGTTCCCACTCCGTGGCAAGCTGCGGCTCAAAGACGGCCTCGCCCGAAAACGGGTCCTTGCCCAACAGCGTCTCAAAGCTGTTGACGTAGAATTGTGAGCCGACGTTGGAGTGGTCGGTGCCCGGCTCAAGATAAGACGACATATTGGCGACAGCGACGGTTAATTCCTGCGCCTGGGCGGTAGCCGCCGCAAGCGCGATGGCAGAAGCGGTCAAAAGGGTTCTCATTTCAGTCTCCTGAGGAATAGCGGATTTTGGATGGCCGAAAACATGGGGCGCACCTCCTGGTGCACCCCACCGAGCTTAATTTGTGGCCCGCGTGATGCCGTTCGCGGCGTCGCCGATATAGCCCGCGCGGAAATCAAGCACGTAGGGGATGTGCCCCGGATAGGGCGCCCAATCGAGGCTTTCGCGCATGCCCCAGCTTTCAAACGGCTGGTAGAGCACAAGGAACGGCGCGTCTTCTTTCACGACGGCCATCAGCTCTTCGAACGCGGCGTTGCGCGCATCGATGTCCGTCTCAAAACGGAACTCATCATACATCGCGGTCCAGGCGTCCATGCCGATCGACGGCTCCCAAAGTCCACGGGTCATGCCAGCGCCTTCGGGCGCCCACATTTTGCCGAAAGAACCATGTGGATCGGCGAAGTACATAGGGTTCGACCAGTTGTGAATTTGGTCGGGTGAGCCCCACCCCCCAGGCGTGCCAGGTTCGTTCCACGATGTGACAACTTTGAGTTCGATATCCACACCGATCTCGCGCCACATCTCTTGCATCGCTTGAGCGGCGAGCAAGCCGTTGGTGTAATAGACCGGGTCGGTGTAGAACGGCAGCTGCGTCCCTTCGAGCCCGTTCTCGGCGATGATCTCTTTCGCGCCTTCGAGATCATACTCAAATGTCATGATGTCGGGCGTGAAGTACGGCCCGTACTGCGGATAGGTGTGCGTATTGGGCACCACGGCCTGCCCGCCCCAAAGCGCCTCGTTCAGCAGATCACGGTCGACCGCCTTCACCATCGCTTGGCGCAGTTCTTTGGTGATGATCTCTCCCTGCTCGCCCCCACCAAAATACATCAGGTGGAAAAGCGGCGTCACACCGCCCGCCGTCTTGAACCCGGGCGTGCCATTGATGACGTCAAGCTGATCGGGCGGCACGTTGGTGACAAGGTCGACCTCGTTGTTGACAAGCGCCGTGATGCGGGCCGACAGTTCCGGGATCCGCCGCACGGTCACGCGCTCATAGGGGGCTTGCTCACCCCAATAGTCACCAAACCGCTCCCACACGATGCGGGTTTCGGGCGTAAACTCGGCATAGGTATAGGGCCCTGTGCCCACAGGAGCCTGGCGGAAGGCGATAAAATCGCTTTCTTCCGTGGCATTGGGATCGCCGCTCAGGCCTTGCGTGTAGTCTTTGGGCAGGATCATCGCCTGCTGCGCGGCCAGGATAAGCTCAAACAGCGGCTCGGGCTTGTCCGACATAATTCTGAGCGTGGTGTCATCTACGACTTCGACGCCGGTGATATTGCCGAAGAATTCTTTTGAACGCTCGATGCGCGCCGGGTAGCCGGGCGTAATCATGTTCTCAAGGCTCCAGACCACATCCTCCATGGTCATGTCTTCGCCGTTGTGGAACTTCACGCCTTCGCGGATCGTCAGTGTCATCTCGGTGGGTGACGTAATCTCCCAAGACGTGGCCAGACCCGGCTCAAAGATGTTTTCCTCGGACGTCGGATCTTTGAAAAGAAGGGGCTCCATGGAATTGACGTAGAACTGCGAGCCTACGTTGGAGTGGTCGGCGCCGGGGTCGATATAGGCGGAAAGGTTCGCAACCGCGACATTCAGTTCCTGAGCCGAAACGGCCCCGGCGATCAGCGCGGCCACCGCGCTTGTTGCAAAAAGTCGTGTCATGGGTCAGTGGTTCCTTGCAGTGGTGTTACATTGCATGCCGCGGGCCGGCCGATCTTGGCGGAGGAGCCGGCCCGCGGCGCTCATTTACGCTTGACGCTTCAGGCGGACATCAAGCGTGTCCCTGAGCCAGTCGCCCAGAAGAAGAAAGACCAGCGCGATGACGAGGATCATCAGCGCGGGCACAAGCCCGATATGCGGATATGAGGCCAGGTAGTCGCGTCCGAACCCGGTCATAGATCCCAACGTGGCTGTTGGGGGTTGAACCCCGAGGCCCAAAAACGAAAGCGAGCTTTCCAGCAAGATCACGTTTGAGACCCCGAAGGTCCAAAGCACGATGATGGGCGAGGCGATATTGGCTAGCATGTGATGGCGAATGATCCGGTAGGGCCCCGCCCCGGTCACCCGCACCGCATCGATATATGGCGAATCGCGGATCG
>JBCBWQ010000160.1:0-5844 GCA_039817025.1 Pseudomonadota bacterium
CTCGCAGAACAGCAAGCGCCTCAAGGCGTGAAGGTCACGGCATTTCGCGCGGATGTGTCGGATCAGACGTCCGTGAATGCATTCCGGGACCATGTGCAAGAGGCCCACGAGATCGACCATGTGCATCTGTTGTTCAACAATGCCGGGATCGGCGGCGGGGGCAGTTTTGTTGCCGGACCGCGGGAGAATTGGGAGCGGACGTTCAATGTGTGCTGGCGGGGCGTTTACCTGAACGCGCGGGCATTCATGCCAATGCTCGTGGCGGCGGACGAGGCGGCGATTGTGAATGTGAGCTCGGTCAATGGCTTCTGGGCAAGCCTCGGTCCTGAGACGCCGCACACGGCCTACTCAGCGGCGAAGTTCGCGGTGAAAGGCTTTACCGAGGCGCTGATAACGGATCTGGCCGTCAATGCACCGCATGTGAGGGCGCACGTTGTGTGTCCGGGCCATGTGGGCACGTCCATCGCGCTCAACACAATGCGCGAGTTCGGGGCCGATGCATCGAACCTTCCGGGAGCCGACGCGCTCGCCGAGGCAGAGGCGCTGGCACGCGGTGAGTCCTTCCGTGACGATGCCACAACGACCGCCCCCGATGCGGCGAAGATCATCCTCGATGGCGTTCAATCTGGCCAGTGGCGCATCCTGGTCGGCCCGGATGCGCTGGCGATTGATGCGGCCGTACGCGGCGCGCCGGAGACCGCCTACCAGCCCGGTTTTGGCGAAAGCATCTTCGGCTTCATTCAGCGCGGCGACCAGCGTTAGAAGTTCACACGGTTGGAAATCGCACCATCAACGATGAGATTTGAACCGGTGGTGTAGCTTGAGACGGGGCTCGCGAGGAAGACGGCCGCATGGGCGATTTCCTGCGGTGTGGCAAGGCGTCCGGTCGGATTGCGCTTTTTCGATTTCTCGAAGAATTCCGGCATGTTCTGCTCGACCTGGTGCCAGACGCCGCCCTCAAAATAAACCATGCCGGGCGAGACAACATTCGTGCGAATGCCATGCGGCGCATGCTGGCGGGCGAGGCCCTTGGCCATGTGGATTAATGCGGCCTTGATGGGGCCATAGGAGCCCGCATTGTCAGCGACCGCTGCCGAGATGGATGCGATAATGGTGAACGAGGCGTCGCCGTGGGCTTCGGCGGCCTTGGCGAGCAAGGGCTCCGCGGCCTCGAACGCATTCACTGCGCCGAGGACATCGAGATTGAAGTTCTGTTCCCAGGCCTCGACGTGGTTGCCCTGGGCCATGGCCCCGGCATTGGAGACGAGCATGTCGATGCCGCCCAGCGTTTCACCTGCTGATCTGATCCACGCTTGCAGGGCTGGGCCATCGGTGACGTCGACGCTGGCACCCGTCGCATTGACGCCCTTGGCGCTCAGGGCCTCGACGGCTTCCGCGACCTGATCGGCATTGCGTGCACAGATGGCGACGTCAGTGCCTTCATCGGCAAGTGTGTCGGCAATGGCTCGGCCTATGCCGCGTGTGCCGCCGAGTATGACGGCTTTCCTGCCTTTGAGTCCGATATCCATGGTTTGCTCCCTGAGTGTCTGTTGTCCGCAAACGAGCACCGATGCGCGATCGACGCAAACCCTGTAGTCGGGTCAATTGCGCCACTTGATGGAGCAACCCATGGATGCGGTTTGGGTGCGCGGGCCTTCGCCCGTTTCTGCAATCTGCATCATGGCATCGACCAGTTCGCGCGTTCGGCCGTCTGGGTCACCCATCCGGGCGTCGTCGAGTCGGCCGCGATACTGGAGAGCGCCGCTGCTGTTCAGGCCGAAGAAGTCTGGCGTGCAGACCGCCCCATAGGCTTTGCCGACTGCCTGGGTTTCATCGACGAGATAGGGGAAGCGAAATCCGTGCTTCTGCGCGAAGGCGAGCATGCGATCGGGCCGGTCATCGGTGTAGGTATGATAATCGTTGGACATGACAGCGAGCACACCGATGCCTGCATCCATAAGCGCGCCGGTGTCAGCAGCAAGCCTGTCGGCGATGCGCTGCACATAGGGGCAGTGATTGCAGATGAACGCGATCAGAAGACCCTTGTCGCCCAATTGATCCCGCATGGTGAAAGCGCTGCCGCTGGGATCGTTGAGGGTGAAGTCCGGCGCGGGCCAGCCAAAGTCGCAAAGCGGCGTGTCGAGCAACATGGTCAACTCCAGAGTGGCGTGTCCGGGCGCAGCGGCCTAAGCCGCTCCGCCCACGGTCAATGCATCGACCTTTACGGTAGGCTGCCCGACGCCGACCGGGACCGATTGGCCGGCTTTGCCGCAGGTGCCAACGCCATCATCCATGGCGAAGTCATTGCCAATCATGGAGATCTTTTCGAGCGCGGTCGGGCCGTGGCCGATCAGGGTGGCATTCTTCACTGGCGCAACAATTTCGCCATTCTCGACGAGATACGCCTCTGTGCATTGGAAGACGAAGTTACCCGACGTGATGTCGACCTGTCCGCCGCCGAAGTCGACGGCCCACAAGCCGCGTTTGAGCGTTTTCACGATCTCGGCAGGGTCCTTGTCGCCTGCGGTCATGTAGGTGTTCGTCATCCTTGGCATGATGCCGGCATCATAGGCTTCGCGGCGGCCATTGCCTGTGGGTGCAACGCCCATGAGGCGGGCGTTCTGGCGGTCCTGCATGTAGCCTTTCAGGATACCGTCCTCGATCAGCACGGTGCGCTGGGTTTCGGTGCCTTCATCGTCGAAGGAGAGCGATCCGCGGCGGTTCTCGATGGTGCCATCGTCGATGACGGTGACGCCTTTGGCCGCGACCTGTTCGCCGATCTTGCCTGAGTATACGCTCGTGCCTTTGCGGTTGAAGTCGCCTTCAAGGCCGTGCCCGACCGCTTCATGCAGCAGGACGGCGGGCCAGCCCGGTCCAAGCACAACTTCCATTTCGCCTGCCGGTGCGGGAATGCTTTCCAAGTTGACGGCGGCCTTGCGCAGTGCCCGCTCGACGAGGCCTTTCCAGCGCCCCGGTGCAATCCACTCATCATAGGCCGCACGTCCGCCGGCCCCGGCGGAGGCGCTTTCGCGGCGACCATTCTCTTCCAGCGTGACCGAAACGTTGAGGCGGACAAGCGGACGGACTTCGTGAACGCTTTGGCCGCCGGGGCGAATAATGTCGATATCTCGCGTGCCACCGGCAAGGGACACCGAAACCTGCACCACGCGAGGATCCTTGGCGCGGGTCCAGGCGTCGATCTCGGCAAGCAGGTCGGTCTTTGCAGCAAAACCCGGGGCTTCGGTTGGGTCGATCTGCGCATAAAGTCGTCGGTTCACCGGACGCGGGCCATCTGCAAGTGTGCCGGAGTAGCCGCGCTTGGCTTGCGCGGCGGTTGAGGCCGCGCGGGCAATAGCCGCTTCGGATAGCTCTGAGGCGTGGGCATTCCCTGACGCTTCGCCGGCGACAACCCGGAGGCCAAAGCCCTGGCTGGTGTCGTAGGCCGCGGATTTCAGCCGGCCATCGTCGAAGACAAAGCTTTCAGAGCGTGAGCGCTCGATGAAGAGATCGGCGTCGTCAGCGCCTTGGGCGGCGTCGGCGAGAATATCACCGGCCTTTGCGAGATCGAAGGGAAGGGGGGTGTGTGTCATGGCCTACAAGATGGGCCGGAGCGGCGCGGCGTGCAATGCCGCCGCGCCAGAGTCAGGTCAGTTCGTGGTTACGGTGAACCGGGCGAGCTGTTGCTGGGCGAGCGTCCAGTCTGGGCGCAGGTCGAGCGCGGCCTTGAAGTCGTAGTATGCGCCCTCGACGTCGCCCGTATTTTCCCGGGCGATGGCGCGGTTATAGTGCGCAGCGTAGAGGTCCTGTGTGTCGAGCGCGATGGCCTTATCCAGCGGGCCGAGCGCTGAGTCGAAGTCACGCTGATAAATGTAGGCTGCGCCGCGATTGAGGTAGATGGCACCCTGTTCACCATCGAGGCGCTCGGCGTCTTCGTAATCTGCGAGCGCTTTTTCATAGTCGCCATCCCGCATGTAGAGGACGCCGCGATTGACATACGTGGCCGCGCGGTTGGACTTGGTCATCATCTCCTCGCGCAGGGCACGTGTGCACATGTCCACCGCGATTGTGGGTGAAAGGCGACCCGATTTGGCGGCGTCATAGCACTCTGCCCCCAGGCCAGAACCGATGACGAAGACCTGCGCCGTAGCGGCAGGGGCGAAAAATGGTGCCGCTAGGGCAAGGGCAGCCGCGGCGTGACGTAGGCGTTTCATGGCCATTCCTCCAAGGATTTCTGTTAACCCTTTATAGCGCAGTTTCCGGCTTCAAGCGATGTATGTGCGACAATATTGAGCGCGCAAAGCGCTGGGTTGGCGTGGCATCTCCGTATATGAAACCGCTATGAAATCTATTTTGGGAGTCGGGTTGTTGAAATCGATCCTTGCAACATTGGGTGCTGTGATGGCCGCCGGCACGGCCAGCGCCGCTTCGCCAACGGAAGGCGCGCTGGGATTCCAGCCTGCCGCCACACGAATCATGGAGCGCGTGGTCGGGTTCCATAATTACACGCTCGTCTGGATTACGCTGATCACGCTTGTGGTTCTCGCGCTGCTGGTTTTCGTGATCATGCGCTACAACAGGAAGGCAAACGAAGAAGCCCGTCAGTTCAGCCACAATACGACCGTGGAAGTGATCTGGACGGTTGTGCCGGTCCTCATCCTCGTCGCGATCGCCGGGCCGTCCTTCTCCAATCTGTATTATCAGGACCGCGCGCCGGACCTTGAGAAGATTGTCGCCGACGCGAATCTGTTTGAAGCCAATGGCGATGACGCAAAGCTCGAGCGCCTGATGCTGAATCATAATCCTGAGGCTGCTGCGAAGGGCTGGATCAATGTGAAGGCGCAGGGAAACCAGTGGAACTGGACCTATTCCTACCCGGACGCGCTAGACGATGGCGGTTATCCGGTCGAGTTTGTCTCCAATCCGCTGCACCGCGGCTTCGACACCGACCCAACGGATTACGCTGTGAGCCCGAAAAACCTTGCGGTGGACTATCCTATGGTCATCCCGGCCCAGCGCTACGTGCGGTACTACACGGCGGCGTCCGACGTGATCCATTCCTGGACGGTGCCGTCCTTCGGCGTGAAGACTGACGCAATCCCCGGTCGCCTCAATGAGGGCTGGTTCCTCGTCAAAGAGCCGGGCGTTTATTACGGCCAGTGCTCTGAGCTGTGTGGCAAGGACCACGCCTTTATGCCGATTGAAGTGCGCGTTGTGCCAGAGGCGCAATATGAGCGCTGGATCGAGGTCATGAAGACCGGCGATCCGGACGCTGCCCGCCTTGTTGTCGCCGAAATTGAACCCATGCCGCGCGAGACCCGTCTCGCCTCGGCCGACTAAGACAGAGAGATCGCAACCATGCCTATGGATGAAATTGCCCTCGACCACGGCCACCATGATGAGAAGCCCGGCTTCTTCACGCGCTGGCTGTTCTCGACCAACCACAAAGATATCGGTACGCTGTACCTGGTGTTTGCGCTCATTGCGGGCATCGTCGGCTACTCACTGTCGGGTTTGATCCGCTGGGAGCTGGCTGAACCGGGTATCGGTCCGCTGACCAATTTCGTGCTGTGGGGCGTCGAAGGCGCATCCCAGGCTCAGAAGATTGAAGCGGCCAAACACTTCTACAATGTCGTGATTACCTATCACGGCCTGATCATGATCTTCTTCATGGTCATGCCGGCGCTGATTGGCGGTTTTGGCAACTGGTTCGTCCCGCTGATGATCGGCGCGCCGGACATGGCGTTCCCGCGGATGAACAACATTTCCTTCTGGCTCACGGTGGCCGCGTTCGTCATCGAAATACAGGCGATCACGAACGCGGCCACCGTGAGCCAGAAGGAAATG
>JBCBWQ010000161.1:0-5778 GCA_039817025.1 Pseudomonadota bacterium
CTTTCGTCACGGAGGTGAACCACCCCCGGCGATATATTTCGCCGTAGATCGCAAAGCTGTGGTGATCGGGGTGACGAAACGCGACAAGGCCAAGCATGGGATTCCCCAGCACCTCAAATCCAAGCGCCTTAACACCGGCCTCAATCCGCACGCGGGTCTCGCACACCTGCCCCTGCAGCCGGCGATACCCCTCAACACCCAGATGATTCATCACCGCCCACGCTGCGGCAATGGCCCCGCCGGGGCGCGTGCCAGCGAGGGTCGGTGTTTTCATGGGCGCACCTGACCAGCCAGCCATGTCAAACGGCATGTGGGCGTAAAGATCCTCAGACCGAAACAG
This sequence comes from Pseudomonadota bacterium, assembly GCA_039817025.1. Lineage (GTDB taxonomy): Bacteria > Pseudomonadota > Alphaproteobacteria > Caulobacterales > Hyphomonadaceae > JANQQC01. The sequence goes on from JBCBWQ010000161.1 coordinate 341, forward strand.
CACCGTCGACGCGCCCTTGGCGGCGTAGCCATACTTGTGCAGGTCCGCGCTCATGGATTTGACCGCCGGAACTTCGAAATCGAACGCCGGAACAGCAACCCCGTTCATGCGGGCAAACGGCGCGAAGTAGCCGCCAACACACGCGTCCACGTGCAACCAGATGTCCTTCTGCGCTGCAACGGCCCCAAGCGCTTCAATCGGATCGATGATCCCATGCGGAAAGTTCGGCGCAGAACCGACCATCATGATCGTATCCTCGTCGCATGCATCACCCATCGCCACCGGATCGACCTCAAAAGACCCATCTGATTTCAGCGGGATACGGCGCACCTCAATGTCCATGAGGTGAGCGGCCTTGTCGAAAGCGAGATGCGCGGACTGCGCAAGGACAACATTGGCCCTCTCGCCCACCTTGCCGGCGGACCGCGCATAGTCGCGCGCCGTCTTGATCGCCATGGTGATCGAGTCCGTGCCGCCCGAAGTCATCGCCCCGGTGGCATCCTTGGGGCCATTCAGCAGGCCCAGCGCCATGGCGATGACATCGGCTTCCATTTGCGCCAGCGACGGAAAGGCGAGCGGGCCGAGCCCATTCTCGCTCATGTACATTGCATAGGCTTCTTTCTGGACTGCCGCGATCTCCTCGCCGGCATTGAAGACGTAAACTGCCGTCTTGCCGTCGCGCCATTTGGCGTCCTTCCCGCCGCGCGCGAGCATGTCATCGCGAACCTCGCGCCACGGGCGGCCTTGTTCCGGCATGTGCATTTTCTGGCTCCCTCGCCTCTTTTTCGACCTATCATAAACTTAAGCACGGGAACTCCACAAAGTCCGCTCGCTTTGCGAAAGAAGGGCGTTGATGAAGACGGTCCGCGGACATAGCTTGGCGCGGAATGAAGGGGCTTCTCCATGAAAGACTATCTTGGCTATGAGGCGCTCACACAGGCCGCCATGCGCGGCGTTGTCCGTGAAGCGCTGCGCGCCGCTGAGACCGAAGGCGCGCTGCCGGGCGATCACCATTTCTACATCACGTTCCGCACAAAGGCGCCGGGCGTCAAAATTGCCGATCATCTGGTCGAGCGATTCCCCCAGGACATGACGATCGTCATCCAGCACCAGTTCTGGGACCTGGAAGTCACCGACCGCCACTTCGAAATCATCCTGAAATTCTCAGGCATCCCGCAGCATCTCTCTATCCCCTTCGCGGCGATCCAGCGCTTTGTCGATCCGTCTGTCGACTTCGGCCTGTCGTTCGAGAATGAGAACCGCGCGGCCAATGCGGACGTGATTGCCCCGGCCGCGACGGCACCTGCCGTGCCAGACGCGCCGCCAGCTCAGGCGTCGGATAATGACACGGTGGTCAGCCTCGACCAGTTTCGCCGGAAGTAGACACGGTGGCCGAAGGCGAAACCGAAAAACCACGCCTTAGCGACGCTGACATGTTGGCGCGGTTTCAGAATTCGAAGAAACGCCCACCCTGTTCGGATACGCTGGGCATGCGCCTTTCCGAAGTCGATCAGGACGCCATGCGCGTCAGGATGGACTTTGACGTCAGCGAGGCGTTTGCAAATCCGACCGGGGCTGTCCAGGGCGGCTTCATTACGGCCATGCTCGACGAGGCCATTTCGACCTGCATTATCATCGCATCGAACGTCACGATGACGGCCCCAACCCTTGAAATGAAAACCAGCTATTTGCGCCGGTTAATGCCTGGCCCGGCCCAGGTTCAAGCGACAATCGTGAAGCTTGGAAAGTCGGCCTGTTTTTCCGAGGCGTCTTGCTTCGATGCTGACGGCAAGCTCGTCGCGACCGCCACTGCGACGGCTATTCCGATGCCTTTCAAGCGCTTCTGATGGAAGGGGCCGCGATGACGCCGCAGGAGCGCGATACGCTCTGGCGCAAGGTCCTGACATCAGACGGATTGCCCGGCGCGACGGGCTTTCTTGGGTGGCGACTCATCGACCTCGACGCAGAGGTCGGCTGGTGCGAGGCCGCATTCCTCGCACCGCCAGAGACCCTCAATCCCGGCGGAAACGTCCAGGGCGGCATGATCTCAGCCATGTTGGACGAAGTCATGTCCGTCGCCGCCTGTATCGTTCAGCCGGTGTACGGCATGGCTCCCACCCTGCAGATGACCACCAATTTCCTGCGACCGGCCCCCAGCGGCGATTTGCGAGCGCGCGGCGAAGTTGTCCGTGCCGGACGAACTGCGGTGCACACATCAGGCACTTTACTCGCGCCAGATGGCACGCCACTGGCGACGGCCGTTGCTGCGTGTGTGCCAAAGCCTATGCCGGGCGCTTACAGCGCGTAGATACCCGCACCGAAGACCGGGATTGCAATAAGCATCATCGCAATCACGCCGACCAACCAGGCGAGTGAGCGCAGGACCGGAACGCCCAGCCAGTAGAAGACGAAGAAAGCGAGCCGCGCAGCGACGAAGAGCGCAGCCCCAAACTCAACCATGGCGGTCTGAAGGCCGGCCAGGTGTGCGACGAGAACGAGGGGCACGAACACAGCCATGTTCTCGATCTGGTTGGCAACGCAACGCGCCGCCCGCCCTTGGAGCGCACTGACATCTTTACCTTCGTCACGGGCTCCGAGCCCCCAGGCGATCCCCTGATTGAGGGGAACAAGAAGACCCTGAAACCCGGCCATGAAGAAAGTGATGGCGGCTGCCAGGGCCAGCATGGTGAGTGTGAAAGTCATGGTAAAGTTCCCCTCTTTGACAAGTCACTATCGTTTTCGAAGTTGCTAGCGTTCGTCAAGGCCATCGGGTAAACACAGTCCTGTGAGCAAAGATCAGACGAAAAAGAACCTGCCGCTCTGTCCGGTCAGTCGTACGGCGCTGATCATGGGATCGCGCTGGACGAGCGAAATCCTTCGCGAGCTCTTCGATCACGGGGCCCGCAAGTTTCACGACCTCGAATCTGCACTCGAGGGGATCGGTCCGAACACATTGTCCAATCGCCTGAAGATGCTTGAGGACCACGGCGTTGTTGAGCGGCGCGTATACAGCGACCGCCCGTTGAGGGCGGAATACGTGCTGACAGAAAAAGGCGCACAGATGCGACCAATCCTGTCGGCCATGAGAGACTGGGGGCGACGGCACCGCTGAACCGGTTAGTCTGCGGCCTCAACCTTCATCCAGATTCCCTCGCGCTCGCCCACGCGGCGTTCAACCAGCAATCGTGCGACCTGATGATCATCGGCGAACGCATTGCCATTGATAGAGTCCAGCAGCGCCTTGGCGAGGTTATCGAGGTCCATCCAGGGCGGATCGCCCGTGTATTCCATGACGATATGCACGTGGAAGTCGCCATGACCGGGGCGCAGCCGCGGGAAATCCTTTCGAAAAAACTCGCGCAGCAAAGGCTTGTAGTATTTCGCCTGCGTCGTCAGGCCCGACACACGCACTTCGAGCGCGCCGGTTTCTGTGAACCGCGCGCGAACTTTTCCGGATTTCACCCAATCATCCATTTGCCCACCGAAATTTCTCCTCTGAGGGGAAGAGTCTCCTGATTGCAACAACTTACGGCGATTTCCACAGGTCCATCAGATTGAATTACACCCCGGCGTTTTTTGCGTTAATATTCGCGTGCAAGTCGCATGGGGGTGCGAATGCGTATGATGGTGGTGGCAGCGATTGCCGCAGTAATAATCCCGACCGGTCTGACAGACGCTCCAAAACCCGTCACAGACCGAGCCGTTTTCGAGGCCTGCATGGCGCGGGCCGAAGCGCTGGACTATCCACCCGGCGTTGGCCCTGAAATTATGGAGCCGCATTGCCATTGCGTCGCGCAGACGAATAATCCTGCTGCCCGTCGCAACCTCGTCGAAACCGCAAGTCTTGATGACAATGAGCGCGCGCGGGAAACCTCTGCCGACGCCAGCCAGGCGCTTGCTGCCTGTTTCGAGACGTCCCACGATTAGGCAAAGCCTCAGGCCCAGCCTGCAATCTCTCGGCGGGCGACAGCTTCAAGAACGTCAATCGCCTCCTGGCTGTCATTGAGACAGGGAAGCGTCGCAAACTGCTCACCGCCAGCCTCCAGAAAGGTTTCGCGCCCTTCAATGGCGATTTCCTCGAGCGTCTCGACGCAATCAGCGATAAACGCCGGCGCGGCGACTGCGACACGCTTCACGCCGCTTTCCGCCAGCTCTTCAAGCGTTTCATCGGTGTAGGGCCGTAGCCATTCGGTGGGCCCAAATCGCGATTGGAACGTCACCCGGCAGAAGTTTTCACTCCACCCCAGCCGTTCGCGGACGAGCCGCGTCGTCTTGTGGCAATGGCAGTGATACGGATCGCCCTTCAGAAAATAGCTCTTCGGAATGCCGTGATAAGACATCAGCAGTACCTCCGGCTCGAAATCGAGGGCCGATAGGCTCTGCTCCAGCGAGGTCGCCAGCGCTTCAATATAAGCCGGGTCATCATGGAACGGGCCCGCCGTCCGCACGGCGGGTTGCCAGCGCATGTTCTGCAACCCCTCAAACGTTTTGTCGTAGACGCTCGCTGTGGTTGCCGCCGCATACTGCGGATAAAGCGCAACAACCGAAATACGATCGCAACCCAGTGCCTTCAGGTTCGATAGTTTCGACGCAATCGATGGATTTCCATATCGCATGGCATAATCAACAACGATTCCGTCCCGCCCGATCCGGTCACGCAGAAGGTCCGACTGGCGCTCAGTGTAGTACAGGAGCGGCGACATATCCTCTTCCTGCATCCAGATCTTCTTGTACGCCTTGCCCGACTTTGAAGGGCGGAAGGTGAGGATCGGCCCTTGCAGGATCGGCTGCCAGATCAGCGGGCTCAGCTCAATAATACGCCGATCAGAAAGGAACTCGGACAGATATCTGCGCATCGACCAATAGTCGGTGGCGTCCGGCGTGCCGAGATTGACGAGGAGAACACCGACCCGTCCTTGCGCGACTGGCGGATGCTCCTCTGGCAATGGTCCCACCGCGCCAGCGGCTTCAGCAGGGTAAGGCGGCAGGGCGGTGTCAGGCATGAAAAGTACGGCACGCTGTTTCTGTTTCGTAGCGTCATATAGGGTGCAGACGCGAAAAGACCCAAACAGGACCAGCGGCCAAGCGTCGCTCCTGCCCTCGACGGCCACCACGCCTTTGGGCTAAAGCGCGTTCGATCAGATCACCGAGGACGCCGCCATGACCACCCGTACCGAAACAGACACGATGGGCCCTGTCGACGTGCCTGCGGACAAGTATTGGGGGGCCCAGGCCCAGCGCAGCCTCGGCAACTTCAAGATCGGTTGGGAAAAGCAGCCCGCCCCCATTGTACGCGCGCTCGGCATCGTCAAAAAGGCCGCCGCAGAAGCGAATATGGCGCTGGGCAAACTCGACCCTAAGCTTGGCGACGCAATTATCACCGCGGCGCAGGAGGTGATCGAAGGCAAGCTGGATGACCATTTTCCCCTCGTCGTCTG
>JBCBWQ010000162.1:0-5751 GCA_039817025.1 Pseudomonadota bacterium
GACCGTCAGCACCAGCGGTTCGTGGTCGCAAATCGACTCCTCTGACAGAGATGCTGTATCGGCCTCCATTTCGCTCTCTCGGGTGGTTGGAGAGGGCGGCGTCGGTGTCTCGCTGGCCACGTCAAACGGATCTGACGCCCTTTTCAACGGAGCCGAAATCACTGACCGATCCAGCCTGTTCGGTTCAGCCTGGGTCTACTTACCCGTTGGCGTCGCCGATCTCGACCTCAGTGTTTCCTATGGCCAGGAGGAGTTTGACGGCCGGTTCGAACCGGACAGTGACCGGTTCGACGGCCTCAATGCCGCCGAGATCGACCTCACCTCCGAAGTCGACAGCCTCTCCCTCGCCGCCACGCTATCGCGGGTCTTCATCATGGAAGACTGGGACATCATCCCAAGCGCCATGCTGGGTTGGAGTCAGTCTGAGGCCACCAGCACCGCGGTGGCCCTAGGCGATCTCGCCCGTCCTGCCGAGCTTGCCGAAGAGCAATCTGGGATGAACGCGGCCGTCGGCATCGGCCTTGGCTATGTCGCCCATGACCAGCTCTACCTCTTTTCCGATGTCTCCGCGCTCTATGCCGAAAATGGCGCATCGACTGGCGTTTCCGAAGCGTCCCGGCTCGGCGGCCTACGGGCCAGCCAGCGCCAGGCTGCGGAAGAGGCGAGATGGGCAGAAATCTCCGTCGGCGCGAGCGTCTATGCCACCGACACGGTCACCCTCAGCGTCTCCGGAGGCACCACCGGAGGCCGCGAAGAGGAAGAAGTCTTCGCGACCACCTCACTGTCGATCAGTTTCTAAACCGCCTAATCCCCCATCCTTCCAAAATCCCAATCAAGGAAAACCCCAATGACCAACATCAAATCCAATCGCGTTCTCGCCCTCATACTGACCGGAGCAGCGGCCATGGCAATGGCCCCAACGTCAGCAGTCGCCCAGCAGCCCAACCCCGAAGAGATGATGGCCCGCGCCGATGCCAATGGCGACGGCGACATCAGCTGGGATGAAGTCATGACCCTGCGCACACAGTCGTTCGAGCGTCTTGATCGCAACGATGACGGCGTCGTGAGTGTGGATGACCGCCCGAGAGGTCCGATGGCGGGCCGTTTCGACAGGGGACTGGCGAGCGTCCAGGTCCAATTCGATGCCGATGGCGATGGAGACGTCACCCGGGACGAAATGCTGGGCGCGCCCGCACCCCTGTTCGAACAGGGGGATATCGACGGCGACGGCGTCCTGACCGGGGACGAAATGGCCACAATGCGCGCCAGTGCGCAGCCGCAATAGCGCGACAAGAAGGAACCCCTGAAATGATCAAACCGTCCATTTCGTTGCTGGTGTCCAGCGTCCTGATATCGTTCGGCGTGTCCACGGCCCAGGAAAAAGGTGACCGTGTGTACGCCTCGGATGGGAGCGGCAACTGGAACATCACGCTCAGTGCTGTTTCGTCCAAAGCCGCGATCGAGATCGTCGAGAGCGAGATCGAGCTTCCCGAGGAAATCGAGAGCGGTGATTTCGAAGCCACCCTCCGGGACGACCTGACCGTGTCGTCCACAATCATGTCCGGCAGTATCGGATACCGCGTCCTGCCATTCGCCAACGTGTATGCCCGCGGCGGATTCATCTCGAGTGATACCGAAACCGGGGTCATCATCACGGGCACGCCAAACGGGCCGTTTTCGGACTTTTTTGATGGTCCGATCGCCGTCGACCGCGATGCAAACCGAGAGGTCGACGGCTATTCCCTGGGGCTCGGCACCAACGCTTTCCTGCCCATCACGGAGATCTGGGACGACACGCTCGCAGCCTATGGCGGCTTCCAGTATGTCTGGAACCGGCTCGACGAGAACGTGTCGTCGGAGGGCGCGACGACAAGCTTTGGCCTGCTCTACCCTGTCAGCCGGGAACGGCAGAATGTCACCTATCGTCTGGGCGGAAGCTATAACTGGATCAGCCGGGACGTTGAACAGAGCCTGAATTTCAACGGCGAAGACGTCCGCGTCAGGGTCACCCAGGAGTTCGAGACCCCCTGGGCGGTCGACGCCGGCGTCGCCATTCCCCTCACGCAGGACACAATGCTCGGCCTCGGGGTTTGGCACCAGCTGAGCGGCGAGACCTCCGTGCTCGCATCCCTCACCTACCGTTTTGGCATTGGCGAATAAACGCAGGTCTGGAATGAAACAGTCGTCTGCCCATTTGAAGGTTAAGTCCATGTCGCACCATCGTGTGACAGTGGTAATCCCGACGTTCAATCGGCCTGACGGACTGTTGAGAGCTGTGCGAAGCGTTTTCGCACAGACACTTGCCCGACGGGATACGTTTGCACTTGTTATCGTGGATAACACGCCGGATGCGGCGGCAGCGGTTGCGATCGAAACGCTGCGAGCGGAGTGCCCGGACACAATCCGTCTTGATGCGGTTCACGCACCGCGCCCCGGCGTGGCAAACGCACGCAATGCAGCGATGATCGCGGTCAAGACGAATTTGGTTGCCTATCTTGATGATGATCAGGAAGCGCCGGAACCGTGGCTCGAACGTTTGCTCGCCACATATGAAGTGTTTCCAGCCGCCGTTGTGTTCGGTGCCGTGGTCACCAAACTGCCAAAAGATATTCGCGACCACAGCGCTTATCTATCCTACTTCTTCGGGCGCGAACCAGACCACCAAACCGGGTACATTGCCGAACCGTACGGGACGGGGAATGCGCTCGTCGATTTCTCCAAAGTGCCCAAAGGTGAGCGCTATTTCGACCCAGCTATGAACGTCTCGGGCGGCGAGGACGACCTCTTCTTTGAAAAGACAAAAAAGCACGGCGGCAGGTTTGCATGGTCATCGGACGCTCCGGTGTTTGAACACCCCGAGCGAAGCCGACTCTCGCTGCAGTATACGATGCGACGCGCTTTTGCCTACGGACGAGCACCTATCCTCACAGCACTGAGGGCAACGCCAGCACGGCATCTCGACGTGCTCAAGTGGATGGGCGTAGGGGGTTTTAAAGCGGTTTGGCATGGTCTGAAATGGCTTGGTCTTATGATGCTAAGGCGCAAGGATCATGCTTTTGAGCTTGATGAATCTGTACGCGGTCTCGGCAAGATCTTCTGGTTTGTCGAAATGAAATTCTACGGGGGAGCCGCGCTAAAGCGCCAGACTCGATCCTCTTATCCGGTTGATGACCAACCGACGCGCCAAGCCAGTTCGCACGAAAGCATGACTGAGCGTGCGTCTGAGGCGCGCCTGCAGACCCTGCCTGTCGCGTTGGCTCATACCCCTAGGGAGACGTAATATGAATCATGAAGTCCTGGCAGGACTGGTCGCCGACTGGCCGATGCATTTCAGACTCGCCGCGGTTGCGGGGTTCATCTCTGGCGTGATCATCGCGCGGTACGTGGTCATCGCCGGCATCGGCTTCCTGGTCTCCATGGTGGTGGGGCGCCTTGCGCCCTGGCGCCGCCTCCAGCCGGTGCCCTTCACGCGCGCCCAGTTGCTGCGCGAGATCGGCTATTCCATGCTCACGGTGATCGTGTTCACAGGCGTGATCGGCTGCATCATCGCGATGAGACGTGCCGGGCTGACCCAGCTCTATTTCGACCCCTCCGAGTATGGCTGGGCCTGGTTCTGGTTGCAGATCCCGGTCGTGCTGCTGATTCAGGATTGGTATTTCTACTGGATGCACCGGGCCGTTCACATGTCGCCGCTGTATGAGCGGGTCCACAAGACGCATCACCTTTCGACCAATCCGAGCGCCTTCTCCGCCTTTGCCTTCCATCCTATCGAGGCCATGCTCGAGATCGCGATCTTTGTCGTCCTGATCGTGGTCATGCCCCTGCATGTCACCGCGCTGTTTGTCGCCGGGTTTCTATCGCTGATCTACAATGTCTACGGGCATCTCGGCTATGAGATCATGCCCCGGTTCATTGCGCGCAGCCGCATCGGCTCATGGCTCAACACGAGCGCCTACCACAACCAGCACCACAGGACCTATCGCTACAATTACGGGCTCTACACGGTAATCTGGGACAAGCTGCACGGCACCCTGCATCCAAAGGCGGAAGTGGTGTTTGACCGCGCGTCGACGCCGCCATCGACGGGTTTGCGGCAAGACTGACCAGGCGAACTCGAAACCGCAGCGTCGTACATTCGTTTGGCGCTGAGAGAGGCACCCTTCGCCGGCTGAGGCGGGCGCGATTTAGAAAGGGTCGACGTCTCCCATGCCGTTCTGGTGATTTCGGTGAAGATGGCACGTCTTGCTGATGTTGCGATCAATGAGGAGAGACTGCACCTCAACGACCCGTGGCGGGTTGATGGCTTAAAGCCCACACGGCAGTCGTCCCCCAGCACAGAGACTTTGTCCGTTATCGGCGATGTACTGCCGCATGGCGAGCGCTCGTCGGTCGGCTTGATCTGGCCCTAAACAGCCATCCGCACTTCGTCGCTAGACGACCGCTTCCGACGCACTTGGGTCAGATTAAATGCCCATGCGGGTCAGCGTTCCAGACCCATTTCTGCCAGGCGCTCGGGCGAATATTGGATGATGATGGCCTCATTGCCTTCGGTGTCGGTAAAGGGGCGAAGTTCACCGACGGTGGGGATGGCATTGGGGTCTCCTGTTAATGTTCCGCCCGCTAACTCAATGCGTTCAGCAGCAACCTTCAGGTCATCCACCGCAAACGAACATTCGATCCCCTTCCGTCCAGTCGGCGCCGGCTCGCGACGTTTCTGTAAGGCACCGTGAACACCGGCACCTCCGATCATGTAAAAATCTGGCGGTCCCCAAGGCGTGAAACGCCATCCGAATACGGCTTCGTAGAAACTGCGAGCCCGTTCCACATCGTCGGCCTCGATCGCAAAATGGGCAAGCTTGTTGGGCATGGTGAACGTCTCCCGGAAACTGTTGAGCAGGCCGATGGCGCCATTGCGGCTTCGACCGAGCTATCCTGCCTTGATCTTCGAAATAAGGCGACCTCTGTCGGTCGGGGGCTGTCCAAGCTGATCGAGGGCGTGCGCCACGGCATGCTCGATCAGCGCTATCAGATCCGCGTTCTTGAGATCGCTCGGCGACACAATCGGAACATGTCGAATGCGCGCGCCCGTTCCCTGGAGCAGTCTTGTGGGGTCCTCAAGGGCCGTGCCAAAATTGAAGCCCAGATTCAGATGCTGCCCGTAAACTGCAATATGGCAAAAGGCATGCTTCAACTGGCGCGATACGCTGTACACTGAAGACAGGGCATGGGTGTGGTAGAGCAGCTCATTGCTGTCAGGATAGATCCTGAGCACCGCTAAGCGCGTGTCGCGATAAAGAAACTGAAGAGCTAGCGGTTTGTCAGACAGGACACGCTCGAAATCAGGGTGAATGCCGGCTGGATCAACACCATCCATGAGTCCTTATTCCTATCAATCTCCGTCACCGCGCAATGGCACGCACAACACACACTACAGTCGTTCCCGTTCAATGTCGAAGCGTCCACATTCGGCGAATTTCTGCCGGTCGGCCTGTTGGGATCCAACGGCCGCTCCGCCGCCGGACGCCGTCATTGCCCGTGGATAGCCCGCGCCTTATCCGCCCCCTCGCCGCAGCCCCTATACTCACATCCATCCCCGCCCTGGGGCCGGCGTGTCGACCGCTAGCATGGGTGCGGGGCTGGTGCGGGTGAGGTGGGCTCCGGCGCGGTTGCCGGTTGCCCCGCCTAGCAGCGCCGCCTGGGTGCCCGGCTGAAAAGGCCGGGTTGGGAACCGCCCCGGCCCCCGCCGCGGGT
>JBCBWQ010000163.1:0-5750 GCA_039817025.1 Pseudomonadota bacterium
ACATCGGCGAGCGCGCGCAGGCCGGGATTGCGTCCAGTAGCCATGACCTTGAGTCCCTGCCGAACGAACGCGCGGTTGCTTCATCCAGAATGGTGGCCTCGACAGCTTTGCGCTCATCATTCAGCGCATGCAGCCGCTCAGCCAGCGCGATGGCTTCAGTCCTGTCATCCGTCGCGAGCAACTTGGCGGCCAACCAGGGGTCGCCAACGCGCCCGCCTGCGTTCAGTCGCGGCCCTAGGACGAACGTCGCGTGGTAGACGGTCTCGATCGCTCCGATGCCGGAAACATCGGCGAGCGCGCGCAGGCCGGGATTGCGTCCAGTAGCCATGACCTTGAGTCCCTGCCGAACGAACGCGCGGTTCACGCCCTGTAGCGGAGACATGTCGCAGAGTGTGCCGAGCGCGCAGAGATCGAGCCACTGAATTGGGTCAGGTAGGCCGCCTTTTGGTTCAAGGCCGCGTCGGCGCGCCTCCCGGTTCAGAGCCACCAGGAAGACGAACACCACTCCCGCCGCTGCGAGGTGGCCGCAGCCCGATGTATCGTCGGCCCGATTGGGGTTCACAAGCGCAGCGCAGCCCGGCACTGCGCCTTGCATGAGATGGTGATCGAGAACGATTACGGGCAGGTCCAGCACTTCTGCTTCACCCAGTGCAGCCGTCGCTGCCGCACCGCAATCGACGGTTATAACAAGATCGGCTCCATCCGCCTTAAGCGCGCGAAACGCTTCAGGCGACGGCCCGTACCCCTCCTTCAGACGATCCGGCACATACAGACCAAGCGATTGGCCAAAGGCGCGGAAATAACGCGTCAAAAGCGCTGACGACGTGCCGCCATCCACGTCATAGTCTGCAAAGACGACGGTTTTAGACCCCTGCTCAATCGCATCGAGAACCAGCCCGGCTGCCTTATCCATGTCTGCAAAGGATGATGGATCTGGGAACTCATCCCGCAGCGTTGGATTGAGGTAAGCCTCCACCCCATCGGAATCGACACCGCGCTCGGCCAGGAGGCGCGCCAGCAAATCATCACCGCCGAGCGCCGCCGTCAGTTGCCGGACTGTAGCAGCATCAGGCTCCGCCAACGTCCAGAAGCGCCCGGTAAGGGACTGTCCAACAGAAAAGAGGGGCTCAGGCTTTGCAACGGCACTCATCCCGGCAGTCTAGCCGAGTCGATGCGCGAACGCACAGCGCTGTCGTGCCCCTGCTTGTGTAATCAAACGCTATGCGGGGCGCTTGCTCCGAATGGTGCGAACCGTGCCGTCGGCAGAGGTCATCACGAGCGTATGTGTGTGCACTGCGCCGCCAGAGACGGTCACGCCGTCAACAAGATCCCCATTCGTCACACCGGTCGCAACAAAGACGGTCTCATCGGAAGCCATCTCATCGAGTGTGTAGAGCTTGTCGAAGTCTTCAACGCCATGCCGCGTCGCGCGAGCCCGTTCATCATCGTTGCGGAACACGAGGCGGCCCTGCATCTGGCCGCCGACGCACTTCAGTGCAGCCGCCGCCAGAACGCCCTCAGGCGCGCCGCCGGAGCCAACATACATGTCGACGCCAGTTGAAGAATCGGTAGTGGCGATAACGCCTGCGACATCCCCATCCGTGATCAGTTTGATGCGCGCGCCAACGCTACGAAGGTCTTCAATAATGTCTGCATGGCGTGGCCGGTCCAGCACACAAGCCGTCATGTCAGACACAGCAACACCGCGTGCCTTTGCCAATGCGGCAATGTTCTCGGACGGTTTGGCATCGAGGCTGATGATCCCGGCTTCGTAGCCTGGGCCAATGGCGATCTTCTGCATGTATGTGTCCGGCGCGTGAAGCAATCCGCCGCGCGGACTGATCGCCAGAACAGCCAACGCGTTGGACATGGCTTTCGCGGTCAAGGTCGTGCCTTCCAAGGGATCAAGCGCAATGTCGATTGCCGGGCCATCGCCTGTGCCAACTTCTTCGCCGATGTAGAGCATCGGCGCTTCGTCGCGCTCGCCTTCACCAATCACGATACGACCTTTGAAGTCGACGGCATTGAAGGCCGTGCGCATCGCATCAACCGCGGCCTGGTCAGCCGCCTTTTCGTCTCCGCGCCCGACCAGGGTCGCCGCGGCAATCGCCGCCTTCTCAGCAACACGGACCATCGCATCAGCAAGATGCGGGATGAGGATACTATCGGTCATAAGAGGCTCCTGTGGCCGGCGCGTGCCAGCACGGTCAGACTGAGGTCTCGATACGGATCAAACGCGGCGCGTCAACATTTGCCGAGAGGTTTTGGATACGATGCAAGGCACGGTCCATTTCTGCTGTCGCGCACACATGGGTAACGAGCGCGACAGGAGAGGCACCGCCTTCGTCTGCGCTGTCCTGTAGCAATTTATCCACGGAGACGCCTTCAGCCGCCAAAGCTTCGGTCAATTCGGCCAAGGCTCCAGAACGGTCGGCGAGCCTTACACGCAGGAAATAGGCGGAGCGCTCATCTCCGCCGCCATCCACGAACGGACGCGTTTCGTGGTGCTCAGCCCTGCCGAAAGCGGGTCGCGCCGTCGGGTTGAACAGCTTTGCGATGTCGCCGATGACGGCGCTTGCGGTTGGGCCAGCGCCCGCGCCTGGTCCGGTGAGCGTCACCGCTCCCAGCGGTTCGCCTTCTATCCGCACAGTGTTCAGGCTCCCATTAACCCGCGCCAATGGATGCGCCTCAGGCAATGCCTTTGGGGCGACCCGGCATACAACGCCTGCACCAGTCAGAAGCCCCTCAGCGATGAGTTTGATCCGGTAGCCAAGCCTGTCCGCAAGGCGCAGGTCCAGCAGTTGGACGGACTCAACACCCTGTACAGACACTTTTGAGAAATCGAGATCGGCCGAGAACGCGATGGCTGACAGGATCGCTGCCTTGTGCGCTGCATCCATGCCGGAGACGTCGAGCGTAGGATCAGCTTCCGCGTAGCCAAGTCGCTGGGCCTCATCGAGCACGTCCTCATAGTCTCGCCCGGTCTTGAGCATTTGTGTCGTGAGAAAGTTGCAGGTACCGTTCAGAATACCGGCAATCCGGTCAATCCGGACGCCGGCTAACGAGTCCCTCAAGACACGCACCACTGGCACACCTCCAGCAACCGCTGCCTCAAATAACAGGTCGACCCCGTTCTCTCGTGCAAGTTCGGCGAGCGCGGTCCCGTGCTCAGCGATCAACGCCTTGTTCGCAGTGACCACCGGCTTTTTGGCCTTCAGAGCGGTCTCAACAGCGAACTTCGCAGGGCCGTCTGATCCACCCATCAACTCAACGAACACATCGATATCGGGATCTTCAGCCAGCGTGGCGGCGTCATCAAACCAGCGATAGCTGCTCGTATCGACGGGCCTGTTTCGGTTTCGGCTGCGCGCCGAAACACCCGTCACGTCCACCGCCCCCGGCAGACGCAGTGCTGTCTGGTCCTGAACAAGACCGATAAGCCCGCAGCCCACATGTCCGAGCCCGGCAATTCCCAACCGCAATGGTGCCATGCCGGCCCCCTTCCCTGAACTGTCTTCTGGCTTAAGCTGCGGCGACGGAATTCACACCGCGCTCGGTCAGATATTTCTTGATGTTACGCGCCGCTTGCCTCAGGCGCTGCTCATTTTCAACCAGACCTATGCGCACATAGCCGTCGCCATGTTCCCCAAATGCCGCGCCCGGCGAGACCGCGACATGGGCTTTCTCGATCAGCTCCAGAGAGAAGTCGAGGCTTCCTAAGTCTTTCAGCGGTGCCGGAATCGGAGCCCACGCAAACATTGATGCCCGCGGCGAGGGGATATCCCACCCTGCGCGACTGAAACTCTCAACCAGTGTGTCACGCCGGTTCCGGTAGATGTCCCGCATCTCCTCAACGACAGAGTCTGGCCCATCCAGCGCAGCGCAGGCGGCGACCTGAATCGGCGTGTAAGCGCCGTAATCGAGATATGATTTCACGCGGGCCAGCGCTGCTACGAGGCGCTCATTGCCCGCCACGAACCCAACACGCCACCCGGCCATAGAATAGGTCTTGGACAGCGTAGTCGTCTCGACAGCAACATCGCGCGCCCCATCAACCTGCAGGATGGATGGGGGCTGCTCATCGAAATAAATCTCATTGTAAGCCAGGTCCGACAGGATCCAGAGGTCATGCTGCTTCGCAAAGCGCACCGCCTCCTTGTAAAAATCCAGATCAACCATCTCCGCGGTAGGGTTGGACGGATAGCAGAGCACCATCGCGGTTGGCTTGGGATTGACGTGCTTCACCGCATGGCCAAGTCCGGAAAGGTATTGCTCTGCCGTCAATGCAGGCACGTTCCGGATCGAAGCACCCGCCATGAGGAAACCAAAGGAATGGATCGGGTAGGATGGGTCTGGCGAGAGAATGACATCGCCTGGCGCGGTGATCGCCTGGGCGAGATTTGCAAACCCTTCCTTCGAACCCAGTGTCACAACGACCTCGCGGTCCTTGTCCAGTTCTACGTCGAAGCGGCGCTTGTAATAGTTTGTCAGCGACCGGCGCAGCCCCGGAATCCCTCGTGACGCCGAATACCGGCTCGCTCCAGGCTTGTTGGCCGTTTCGATCAGCTTGTCGATGATATGCTGCGGTGTTGGCAGGTCAGGATTGCCCATGCCGAGATTGATAATGTCCGCGCCATCCGCGCGCAGCGCCGCCGCCTTGCGATTGACTTGTTCGAAAACATACGGCGGCAAGCGCCTGATCTTGTGGAATTCACCGTTCATGGCGGCGCTCCTCAGGAGTGGGCAATAAGACGGCCTCAGCCGCCCGGTGTGTAGGGGCGGAACAACGCCCGCATCGCTTCAACCTCTTCAAGGGTCAAAAGCTCGACCGGCTCTTCGACCGGCGCGAACTCATCCAGCGCATCGTCACGCCAGGCGATCATGTCTTCGGTACTTACGGTCGCCGGTTGTGCCCGAGGGCTACTCAGGAATGCCAGCTCTGCCGCCCCCAAGTCCTCGCGTTCAAGTTTCAAGCCGCCATCGTCAGCGCCAAGCGGAGCAACGGTCGGGACATCGGCAATCTTCGGATACCCGCGACCGATAATCTCGGTCCGGCTGTCCTTGTACCAGTCCGGCGCGGTCGTGACCGCTGTGCGCATCCGATTAAACGAACCGGCGCAACCGGCCGTTGTGGCAAGCGCTAGCGTAAGCCCGACAGTCATTAAGGTTTTTGTCATGCAGACTCACCAAATCGAAAAACTTTTACTATACTAACCATCATCGCGCAGAAGGGCGAGAGTATGGCGTTTGACAGCACGAAAGGGCGTGACAAGCCCGTGCCACTTGGGCAGCTCCTGGCCACACAACCGCCTGAACGTCTACAGGCGCTTAACGCAACCATGGCCGAAGCCATGGTCGAGAGTCAGGCCCTGATCACAGAAATAATGGGGCTAACCTCCCAGACCCGGCAAAACCCGATCAATGACCCCATCAACGCCTCACGGGCGATGACGAAGGTTGGCCAGTCGCTCGCAAGCCATCCTGAGCGGCTGATGCAGGCGAACATGATGCTCATGACAGGCTGGGCGGAACTCTGCCAGAATTTCGCCGCCGGCGCACTGGCCGAACCGTCGCGTGATCGCCGGTTTGCCGATCCGGAATGGTCAACCAATCCGATGTTTGACTTCATGCGCCGTGCTTACGAGTTGAATTCGCAGTGGCTGATGACACTCATCGATAGTGCATCGGAGCTTGATCCAAAAGACCAGCGCATGCCCGTTTCTTCGGCCAGCAGACGATAGACGCCTTCG
>JBCBWQ010000164.1:0-5740 GCA_039817025.1 Pseudomonadota bacterium
CTGACCGAGGACGTAGAGAGAACAGTCTCGGTCAGGCTTTGCTGCCGGTTGATGGCGACGGGCTTCATCAAGGCCATTGAATTTGTCTTATGAAGGCTCCATCGCCATGAAGATGAAGCTCGAGCGTGCCTGCCAGCAATCACTTGTCGACAGTGTGGTCAGCGCCACCCGCGACGCCTCGCTGATCGCGCTGCACATGGGTGAGCCGGTGTCGGCCCAGCCGATTGACGTGGCCGCAAAAGACTAGATTGCCATGAAAGCGCCCCTGGTAGGGGGACGCATGCCCACCTGCGGCGCGCCCAACACGGGCGCGCCGCTTTCTTGTGTCAGGGAAGGTGATTCATGCACTGCGGCCGGTGGTCCGATCTGGAGCCCATTGCCTCGCGATGGCCAGTAAAGCCGGAAGAAACAGACAGAAAACGGCCACGAGTTGGGTTTCAACCGGGAAGCCGATGATCATGACGCCAAATCCCAATCCGGCCCAGGCGGCAATGGCCCACCGCGCCGCCCAGTTTTCCTGGTGCAGGCTCGGCCGCCTGGGATTTCGGCGTGCAAACAGCCGGAAACCCAGATCGATCACGAGAACCGTCGCCACCCATCCCTGGAAGTTCTTAAAAGGAACGCCGAAATAGGCACCCCCTTGTGTCCAGGTCCAGGCATTGACGTCCGGATGGGACATCATCGGGTCAACGGCGACATCAAACCCGGTCGCGACAAAGGCAGTCACAAGGGCCAGCAGGGCGGCCTGCCCCAGGCTCAGGCGGCCACAGCTCGGCGTGCCCATCACGATGATGTTCACGAGAGTGTGGGCAAAGTAGACCACGGCAAACCAGCACAGCGGAATGACCAGCGGCACGTCGATCAGCTTCAGGCCCAGCTTGTCGGTGTAGTCGTAGGGACCAAAGATGAGGCCGGTCCAGATGCCAACCTGTTCGGCGGCGAAACCGATAGACGCGGCAAATGCAAGGAACACCGCCGCACGTCGCCAGCCGCTGACAAGCACCGCATTAATGAAGGCCAGAACGGCGAGCGCCGCCATTGCGCCAAGGAACCAGATCAGCGGAGACAGGGCCCAGAACGGAGAGACGTGAAAAGCCGCATAGAAGAAAAAGACAACTGCGGATGCCACCAGCAGGATGCGGTCAGATCGGCCTCGCAATCCTGACGGGCCCGACACCTCAGTCATGTGGTTTTGCCGGATGCGGATGAGAAGCGCGACTCCGATTGCGTGCGCTCTTCTTCCCAGAGAGTGCGCAGGTGCATGACAAATTCCTCCCAGACCGGATGACCTTCATAGGTGCGCCGATAGCGCAGTTCCCATTTTTCAAGCGGGGTTTCCGGTTCGCACCGCCTCGCGATGGCGAAGTGTTTCGTGGCCAGGTCGTGTTGCTGGAGCTGGCGCGCGATGATCGCCTTGCTGATGTTCGGTGCAGCATTGTCAGGTGCGAGCGTGAGGCCGTCGTCGGCCGCCGCGTTCGCTTCGCTCCATTGCCCGGCTCTCGAATGGGCTGCGACCCGCCAGAGGTGGCTGATCCAATTGAACACTTCATTGGGACTCAGCGCGACGCCCTTGTTCAGAAACTCGATGGCCTCTTCATCCCGATCGAGTAGCGCTGCTGCCGCGCCCGCAGGCTGATAGGCGAACACATTATTCGGGTCGAGCCGGATAGAGCGGCGGGCAAGGTCAAGGCCGTCCTCAAGATAGCCCGTATAGACCAGCGCATTGGCGGCGGTAGAGAGCACCACCGGATTGTCGGGCTCTTGCTGGACAGCGGCTTCTGCTTCCTTGCGGATGCTTTCAGCCAGGACGGGATTGTCTGGAAGGGTCTCGTAGTAGATGACGGCCTGTATATTTGCAGAGAGCGCCCTTGCCAGCGCATATTCGGGGTCAATCGACAGCGCTAGCTGCGCCTGTTGCATGGCGTAGAGGAAGGACTCCGGGGTCATCTTGCGCGTCGAAGCGACCGCGCGCAGCACCGCATCACGGGCCGTCAAGTCCCTCGGATTGCGCCTGATCCGCTCGATTTCAAGCATGTGGGTCTGGCTGCGCAAGGCCGCGATAATGGCCTCGGTGCCTTCTTCCACGGCGTCGCCGGGCAGGTCCTTGGGAAAGGAGAATCCCTCGCTCCACACCACGTCGAGCAGATCGGCAGACACGACTTGGAGTGATACCATGACGCCGCCGGCCTTCTCGCGCACCGAGCCCTGGGCGAGGTACCGCAGACCGACCTCCGCCGCGAGTCGTCGCAAGTCGTAATCCTCTCCAACAAGGTAGGCGGCGATCGACGCGGTCGGGACGACGCGCACATCCGAGCTGCCCGACAGGCCATCGATGAGGTCCAGTGTGAGCATGTCGGAGAAACGGGACAGATCTTCGCGGCCGGTCAGGTTCCTAAGTGGCAGGATGGCCATGGGCGGCGCGCTGCCCCGCCTGTCTCCCTGGGGCGGTGAAGCAGGCGAGGCTTGCCCCGCGCTTGTCGATTCTTTTGGTAGGGCAAGTCCCTCCTGCGCCGGGGCGGGGTCTTCATACCGCACGTCCGCAACCAGCCGGTATCCGCGGCGCGGCACGGTCTCGATAAAACCGCGCTCACCGGCCTTATCGCCCAGCACGCGCCTTAATATAGAGATGGCGCGCGACAGGCGCTCATCGCCGCCAAACGACACCCCCCAGACCTGGTCGATCAGGGCATCGCGCGTAATCACTTCGCCGGCCTGGTCGATCAGGACACGCAGGACATCCATGACCTTGGGCTCGACAGTTTGCTCGTCAGCCCCGATGCGAATTCGCAAGGCGTCGAAATCAGCGACGGCCGTATTGATGACAATGCGTTGGCTCATCTGTCTTCCAGCACTGATTACTGCTTCGCCCCGCAAGCCTCTGATGCCGCCATATTGCGCCCTACGGCTCCATTAAACGCAAGCAACTTCTGATATTTTGCGGATTATTTCAATAATATCAATGCTCAAAAACTCCTAAGGAGAACCTCAAGCCGCCTACAGGACTTCAGTATGCGCGCCAGGCGATAGTGATCAGGTCGAAACAAGGCGAACACCAACGTCGACAAGAAGACCCCAACCAGATCCGATCAAAAAGGACCAAAACCATGTTCAACACCTTTCAAACCCCCCGCCCGACATCGCCCGCCCCTATCATCCGCGATGAGGCGCAATCGGTCCCGGCGGCCAATGAGACCAGCTTCCGCTCCGCCTTTGCTCACCAGCCGGTTGTTGGTGATGTAATGCAGCAAGCCAGCCAGCGCCCGGTTCTGGAAGCCCGTCGCCGCCGCCGCACGCGCTTGGCGAACCGGTACTAGGCCAGACGCCTTCCCTCGGCCGGTCATCGACACCGATGATCGTCCGGCCGAAAGAATAGTAAGCGCCCGATTTTTGTGCCACGCTTTGAAGAGTGGGGAAGCCGGGCGCAGGCAAATGACCTCACGGGAGGGGATACATGGACCAGGCACCCCCAAAGAAGATCGCAATTCTCGGTGGCGGCGTCGCCGGCCTGACAACCGCGTTCCATCTCACCATGGAGCCCGACTGGCGGGACAAGTATGACATTACCGTCTATCAGCAAGGCTGGCGCCTTGGCGGAAAGTGCGCCAGCGGCCATGAGATGAAGCCGGGATATGGGTCACGCATCTATGAACACGGCCTGCACATCTTTGCAGGCTGGTACGACCATTCCTTTCGAATGCTAACCCATGCCTATGACGAGATCCAGCGCCCCGAAGGCCACCCCAACCAGACCGTCTGGGATGCCTTTACCGGCCATGACGCGATCGCCCTGATCGACAACCAGAATGAAGCCGAAGGCGGAAAGCCGCTGATCTGGGATGTGAACATTCCGCCCAACAGTCTCCGCCCGGGCGATGACCTGACCCAGCCCTCGCTGATCGTGATGATCCACAAGCTGGTCGAATCACTGCTGCACATTTCACCGGGAGCCAACTCGGATGGCGGGCTGCTCGGTGCGCCGCACAAGAAGGAGGGCTTTCTCGCTTCACTACTGCACAAGGCCTGCGCCATGCTGAAGAGGTTTATCTACAAGGTCGAGGAGGAGATTGAGGAAGACGTCCTCAACGCGGTCCTGCACGCGGTGGTCGAGATGATCGACAAGCAGGTCAAGGCGCTCCACAACCCGGCCGCGGAACGCGATTACGAGATTTCCCTGGCGAGGTTTCGCAAGTATGCCTTCGGCGTACAGGCGATCCTGCATGGCGTGGCCGAAGACCGGGTCATCACGCGCGGCTATGACTGGCTCGACCAGTTTGAATGGTCCGACTGGCTGCGCCGGCACGCGACTGAGGTCGGGCGCAAGTTCCCCGAATGGGGCGATCCGGAACAGCGCGCCGACGAACTGGTCAACTGGACTCCATTGCGAAGCATGTATGACTACGCCTTTGCCTTTGGCGATGGCGGCGATGTCAGCAAGCCTGACCTTGGAGCCGGGACTGCCCTGCAGGGCGGGCTGCTCTTCATCTCCTATAAGGGGCATGTCTTCTGGACGATGCGCGGTGCCATGGGCGATGTCGTGATCGCGCCGCTTTACCTGGCGCTCAAACAGCGTGGCGTGAAATTCCGCTTCTTCAATCGGGTCACCCGGCTGAACCTCGCAGAGGACCGCTCGGTCGTTGATACCATAGACCTCGTGGAGCAGGTGCAGCTGCGCGAACCGGAAAAGGGTTATGAGCCGCTGATCCGTGTCCCGCTTGCCGGATGGCCTGCCAATCATCCGCTCGAAGGCTGGCCGGCCGAACCGCTCTGGGAGCAGCTCGAAGACGGCGAGGCGCTCAGGGCGGCTGGCCGCAATTTCGAGGCTGACCATATGGCCGCCCCGCAAGACCAAGACAGACCGAAAAGCCTGGTGCGCGGTATCGATTTCGACGAGATTGCGCTTTGCATTTCGCTCGGCGGCGTCAAGCAAATTTGCGCAGATTTTCCGCAACAGCTCCCGCAGACCAAGTGGGGTGCCTTGTTTGACAAGATCACGCTGACGCGCACCTGCGCAATGCAGATCTGGTTTACCCGAACGGTGGCCGATCTGGGCACTGACAGCCCCGGCCGCGTCGTGACGGGTGCGGACCAGCCCTACAGCACCTGGTCAGACATGAGCCACCTGATCTCACGCGAAGCCTGGCAGGGCGAACAACGCCCGCAATCCATTGTCTATTTCTGTGGCCAGATTCCCGGCCCCGAAAACGGCGATGCCGCCAATGCCAAGGCCATGCGGGAGGCGAAATCCTGGCTGCGCAGCAATGCGACCTTCTATTGGCGGCACGCCGGATCAGGCGCGACCGATTACGGTCTCGACCCGTCCATCGTCTTCGATCCTGAGCCCGGCGCCCCCGGAGATGCCCTGTCGCGCCAGTATGTGCGCGCCAATACAAATCCGTCCGATCTCTATGTGCAGTCCCCGAGCGGCAGCGTTTCGGCGCGCATGAATGCGGGCGAGACCGGTTTGGCAAACCTCTATGTTGCAGGCGACTGGACCTATTGCGGGCTGAATGCTGGCTGCGTTGAGTCAGCCGTGCGCAGCGGCGTTCGCTGTGCAGCAGGCATAAACCCGTTTGCGACCCTGGAGCGCTGATCCGATGTCATGGTTTACAAGGCTCTTCAGCCGCCAGCCCCACACCGCATTGCCACGCGACATGCCCGAATATGTGATCAACGGGAACCTCTACGACGCCCTCGGCCCGGCCATTCTGAAAGACGTCGTGATGCACAGCTTCTGCATCCA
>JBCBWQ010000165.1:0-5717 GCA_039817025.1 Pseudomonadota bacterium
TTGCTTAAGCGCGACACTGCCGCATTATTGCAACACTACGCTGTGCGTCAATCAGGTGTCTGCAATTCCAAGGGCTGTAATCTTGGATCGCAGCGTATTGCGATTAAGCCCGAGGAGTGCGGCCGCGCGCACCTTGTTTCCTGACGTTACATCGAGGGCGAGGCTGATCAGGGGACGCTCAACCTTCTCAATAATCTGCTGATAGACTTTAAGGGATTCGTCGCCCTCCCCTTGCATGAGGTCTGACAAGGCATAGCGATGCAGCAGGGCGCGCACCTCATTTTCAAATCCTGGTCCAGTATCGGAACCCTGAATTGCGCCTGCCCGCAGTTCCCGCTCCACTTGCTGAACTCCGATGGCCGGATCGGGGCTTAGCGCCACGAGCCGCAAGATGAGATTTTCGAGTTCACGGACGTTGCCAGGCCAATCATAGGCCGTCATCAGATCTAAAGCTGCCGCATCAAGTGTTTTCGCAGGCAGTCCCTTGGACTGCGCTCGAACGAGGAATGCTTTCGCAAGTTCGGCGATGTCCTCCTTGCGCTGCCGCAGAGGTGGCATGTTCAGCTTCACGACGTTTAATCGATAATAGAGGTCCTCGCGAAACTCGCCGCTTTCCACAAGGCCGGACAAACTCTTGCGCGAGGATGCAATAATCCGTGCGCCACTCGCCTCGCGCAACAGTTTAACGAGCTGCGTTTGGGCCTCGCCGTGAAGATCACCGATCTCGTCGAGATAAAGAGTCCCGTCCGTCTGGTGCGCCGCCCCGCCACCATCACCGCCAAACAGCTGTGAATTCACTTCTTCTTTGCTCAATGCGGTCAGATCCAACGCACGAAACGGGGCTTCGCTCTTGTCTCCGAGCTGATGGATTGCACGGGCTGCCAGCTCTTTCCCCGTACCAGACTCGCCCTCAATGAGGACCGTCAAATCCGTGCGCATTACGCGGGCGATGATGCGGTAAACGTCCTGCATCGCATCGGAGCGCCCGATCAGCGGCAGCCCGGCATCTGTCACAGATTTTTGCGCTTCCCGGCTGACTTTCCGCGTTTTGTCTGGAGATTTTAACGCGCGCTCGACCAGACTAGTCAGCACATCGATGTCGAAGGGCTTCGGAAGATAATCGAAGGCACCATGTTCTGCTGCAGATGCCGCCGTCAGGATCGTATTCTGGCCGCTCATGACGATGAATGGCAGCTCTGGCCGATCTCGTTTCATGGCAGGCAGCAACTCGAAAACGGCGAGATCGCCCAGATACACATCGGTTACTACAACGTCACCATCGCCATTGGCGACCCAGCGCTGCAAAGCTTCAAGCGAACTTGTGGCACGGACGGTGTAGCCTGCCGAGACGAGAGTCTGATTGACGACGAGTCTTATGCTGGCGTCGTCTTCAGCAAGCAGGACAGTCTTGTCAGCCATTGTGTTTATTACGTCCCCGCAAGCGGCAGAAAAATCGAAAACCGAGTCTTACCCGGACGGCTCTCTACTTTCACTTGCCCTCCATGAGCCGAAACAATTTCACCCACGACAGACAAGCCGAGTCCTCGACCGCCGGACTTTGTGCTTTGGAACATTTCAAAAAGTGCCGCTTGCCGGTCTGGTGGAATGCCCGGACCGTCATCCTGAATGACCACTTTCATAGCGCTGAGGCGCTTTCGTGGTGAAGTTTTAGGCACGATCCGGAGGCCCGCTTCATAAGCCGTCCTGACCGTTACCTGTCCCGTTCCGCCTGCAGACGTGGACGCTTCAGATGCGTTGCGGACAAGGTTCTGGAAGGCTTCATGAAGGTGATCTTCATCACCCAGCACCGGTGGTAGGGACGGATCATACATCCGCCTGTAGACAACCTTGTCTGCAAAGGCGGCCTCTTCCGCCTTCAGCACGCGATCGAGCGTGTCATGGATATTGACCGGCTTGAGGCGCGGCGCGGAAAATAGCTCAAACGCCGAAAGACGGCTGATCAGGCGCTCAATCCGTTGTGTTTCGCTGACGACGATGGACAGGAGTTCTTCCTGCTCTGGCCGAGCATCACGTTGCAGTAGCTGCGCTGCGCCGGAGATCCCCGCCAATGGGTTCTTCACTTCATGACCAAGGATACGCCCAAAGGCAGCCACACCAGGCGCATGGTCGCCGCCTTCGCGGACATGGGTCGGCGCAAACGCCAGAATAAAGCCACCCGCATCGTCCTGCCTGATCCGAACGTTGTTTAACAATCCCTCGGCGAGTGTTGGTCCAGAAATCGGAACTCCATGGGCGTACATACTGCCCGCCATGCTCTCGGCCTTGTCGATCAGCTCGAAAAGCGGCGTGTCGTGATAGATGATCTCGCTCAGCGCCTTGCCGGACAGCGATCGACGCGAAAGGCCCAGTTGGGTTTCCGCCTCGGTATTTGCCGCGCGGATCCTCCGGCGACTGTCCAGCGCAAGCAACGCTACCGGGGCGAGATCCGCCAGAAGGTCATCAGTTTGCGGGGTGACCATACTCATGCCGCAGCCTTCCAAACTCGACCAGAATAAACGGTCCTCAATGCTGCAATCAAACCAGCAGCATCGTCGATCCTGCACAAATCGGCGCGAATGGCCCTGCGGACCTCTGTATCCAGCGGCAAGTTCACGTGATCAATCGCGGCGGAGACGTGCTTGCGCGCGGTCCGCACGCCAAGACCCTCGCCATAAAGCGAAGCAGACTCCTCAATCTGCTCGCATAGACTGTCACATTTCTGCGCTATGTCTGGTGGAGAAAACGCCCGTCCTTCAAGCCCCGCCGCGATCTCAGCAATAAGCCAAGGCCGCCCCATAGCTGCCCGGCCGATCATGACGCCATCAGCGCCAGACGCTGCCATCGCAGACTGCGCTGACGGCAAATCGAAGATATCTCCATTCACGATGACAGGAACGTCCACGGCATCGACCGTATCGCGGACCCGGATCCAATCGGCCGTACCCTTGTAGAACTGGCAGCGAGTCCGGCCATGCACAGTGATGACCTGGATACCGGCGGAGACGGCATAGGATGCGATGACTGGAGCGTTGAGGCTCTGATGATCCCACCCAAGACGCATCTTCAGTGTAACAGGCGTCGACCCCGCCCCTTCAATCGTTGCGTCAATGATTGCCTTTGCAAGATCAGGTTCTCGCATGAGCGCAGAGCCCGACTGCCCCCCCGTCACTTGCCGGGACGGGCACCCCATATTGATATCGATGACATCGACACCGTCTTGAGAGAGCCGGCGAGCGCCGTGCAGCATGTCAGACGGCCGCCGTCCAGCGAGTTGCACAATCCAAAGCCCGACCCCTTCGTGCCGATTGGTTCGGCGCACGACATCGGATCGCTCCGCCAGAAGCTGCTCCCCAGCCACCATTTCCGAGACGACAGCAGGCGCGCCAAAGCGCAGCGCTTGCTGGCGAAACGCGGCGTCGGTCGCGCCGGACATCGGGGCAAGCCACACGCGCGGCGCCTGAAAACGTGTCAGTTCATCCATAATTATCTTAGGTTATCAGAGTCGGATGCCCAATGGCGAGGCATCTCATCAGTCGCGCGAACAGGTGCCTATTGGCACACCGTTCAGGCTGTGCAAATGCCGCGCTATGACAAATGTAGCTGCTATCATTGTTGCTGCCGGCAGCGGCGATCGGGCCGCGGGTGCCGGACCGAAGCAGTTTCAGCCACTCCTCGGCCGACGAATGCTCGACTGGTCCGTGGATGCATTCTTCAGCCATCCAAAAGTGTCACAGACGGTGGTTGTCCTGCCTGAAGAAAGGTTCAGTGAGTTTATCCAGCCCTCAGTGAACATCGCTGCGGGCGGGAAAACGCGAACCGAATCCGTTAAAGCAGGGCTTGCTGCCTTGAATGACACGATCGATACCGTTCTGATCCATGATGCCGCGCGGCCCGGCGTTACCGCCGAAATCATCAACGCATTGCTCGATGCTTTGATCGGCCATGACGCCGCAGCACCGGCTCTACCGGTCGTTGACACACTGAAACGCGTGGATGACCAGACGTTCCACACGATAGACCGCAGCAAACTTTTCCGCATCCAGACCCCACAAGCGTTTCATCGGTCCGTCATTAAAACTGCACTAACTGGCGAAAACCGAGCCTTGTTCGATGACTTACAGGCCGTCGAGGCGAGTGGTGCGTCGGTTACGCTCGTTTCAGGCGAGGAGCGCCTCAGTAAAATCACTTATCCCGAAGACTTTGACAGGATCGCCCGCCTCATGGCTCCAACCCAATCAATCCCGCGCATCGGGAAAGGCTTCGACGTACATGCTTTTGGTCCCGGAGAAACCGTCACGCTGTGCGGCGTTTCGATCCCATTCGAGAAAGGTCTCGTAGGCCATTCTGACGCCGATGTGGCATGGCATGCGCTCACCGATGCGATTTTTGGCGCTTTGGCCCTGGGCGACATTGGCGACCATTTTCCTCCATCGGATCAACGGTGGAAGGGCGCAGCGTCATCGGTGTTCCTGCAAGCCGCCGCCGACAAGGCTGTAGAGGCAGGATACGTGATCGCCAATTGTGACATCACCATAATTTGCGAACAGCCAAAGATTAAACCTCATCGAGAAGCCATGCGCGCGGCCACGGCTGAATGTCTCCGGCTTGATATCGGTACGGTCAGCGTCAAAGCGACCACGACCGAACAGCTTGGCTTCACGGGTCGCGGCGAAGGACTCGCGGCTGAAGCGATCGTCCTCTTGTCGCCGCTCATCAAGGGCGCATAGGCTTACGTCATGTTTCCAGATCGATTGTTCAATCTCGCCTTGCTCGTCTCTGACGAATTGCGCGAACGCCGCCTCAAACTTGTCACTGCGGAAAGCTGCACAGGCGGGCTGGTCGCTGGGCTGTTCACTGAGATCTCTGGCTCTTCCGCCTTTATGGAGCGCGGCTACGTCACCTATTCAAACAAAGCCAAAGAAGAAGTTCTTGGCATCCCTGGCGACGTGATCGCTGACTACGGGGCTGTCTCAGAGCCTGTTGCGCGCATGATGGCCGAAGGTGCGCTTGAACAGAGCCGTGCGAACATCGCGATCTCGATCACAGGCATCGCAGGGCCAGGCGGTGGCACGCCCATGAAGCCGGTGGGCACCGTGCATTTTGCCTGCCTGCGCGAGAACCGCGCCGTCGTCCACCAGGTCCAGCAATATGGCGACATAGGCAGGCGCGACGTTCGCCTTGCAAGCGTCGAGACAGCCCTGGAAATGATCCGGGAGCAAATCGCTTAAGGTGTTTGAAGCGGTTTCCCGTAGCGCCGATCTGCTTCGGTGACGAAAGCGGTGATGATCTTCGAAACGGCCAATTCTAGATTTGCTGCTGCGAGGGCGCGTAAAATGGGATTGCTGAACTCATAGTCGATATAGAAATCAACCCGCGAACCACCCGAGTCCAAGGGCGAAAACTGCCACTGGTTCAGGAGCTTGCGAAATGGACCCCGCACCAGTCCGGCTTGCACGGTAAGCGCTTCCGCATCGCTTTCGACGGTCGTTGAAAAGGTCTCTGTCAAGCCTTTGAAGCCAACCACGGCGTCTGCCACGCAGTAGCGCGTGAGGCCCTCGACACTGTTCTGTTTCGTTCGCAGCGCCCGGATCCACTTGATGAACTTCGGATAGGTCTCAACGTCGGACACAAGCGCGTGGAGATGACGGGCCGAATGGCCGGTTACGATGGCGGTGCGATAGTCCGGCAATCGCCTACTCTGTTGCCAATTGTGCGCC
>JBCBWQ010000166.1:0-5669 GCA_039817025.1 Pseudomonadota bacterium
AACACCGGCCGGACCCTCGATGAGAATGGGTTTGCGCAAATGATGGGCGAGGTAGATCGCCGTCGATATTTCGCGCGTGGAGATATAGCCGACAGACGCCAGGCCATCAGTAACAGCGTCGATGGAGATCAGCGGCTCATAGCCAGTATCGGGTGCTGTATTGGACATGCCATTGACGTAAACGTCAGGACGCTGAGCGGCAAGGATGACGCAGGGATAGGGCTAACGGCCTAGAGCCAGAAATTGGCGCACGGCGTCCGCGGACAAAGCGAATTTTGAGAATGACCAATGGTGCCCGCGTCCCAAGTCTCGAAGGGTTTGCAAGAGCGCATTTCGGTCTGCGCTGCGGCTGTCGATCCACGCCTGGGCGTCTCCGCCATGGGCAAGGGCGTCTTCGGCCGCATTGGCTTGCTGGTTTTCGAGATCAACGATCAACCGGCGCGCCGCCACCCGGTCCCAATAGGGCGCGTTTGCGAGACCGTCTTCGGCGCTTGCTCGCAGCCGGTCCAGGCGCAATTGATCCCCAAGGTCAAAGTATATCGAGGAAACACCTTTCACATCGGCTTCAGCCGCGTTCGCAATCTGAACGATGCTCAGGCCTTCCGCGAAGTTTGAAATCGACGCAGACCAGCGGGCGAGGTCCTCAGGTACGTCCCTCCGCATCAGCGCCCTGGCGCGACGTTCGATTCGGGCGGAGACATAGGCACTCGCTGTCTCACGCAGCCCAGCTTTGAATTTAGATAGCCCGTCATTGTAGGCGTCCAGCGTTTCAGAAACGGCTTGGCTCGCCTCATTGCGCACAAGCCAGGCCG
Source organism: Pseudomonadota bacterium (assembly GCA_039817025.1). Lineage (GTDB taxonomy): Bacteria > Pseudomonadota > Alphaproteobacteria > Caulobacterales > Hyphomonadaceae > JANQQC01. The sequence continues at coordinate 813 of JBCBWQ010000166.1, forward strand.
CGGCGCGGGACAAGCCAGCAGCCCCATCGAGACGCAGCAGTGATTGGGCATCTGCGCTGATGACATTGTCGAGGGCATCAACCTCGCTGCGGAACTGCTCGAAGTTCAGAAGTATCCTTGCGGCTTCGACAGCCCTTACGATCTCAGGTTCACGGGCCCCGGTCATTTCCTTTAGCCGAAGCAAGACCAGTGGACCTGCCGCGTCGATTGTGCGGTTCGCGACCACGGTTGCAATGATTTCGCGCTTCAGTCTGTGCGCAGAAATGGCTTCGGGATAAGAACGGATCGCCTCCGGGAAGTAGGCCGTCAGGGTCGATTTGAAGTAAGGATCATCGGGCAGGTCTGAGGCGACAAGATCGTCAAACAACACGATCTTTGTCCATGCCATCAATACAGCCAGTTCCGGCCGAGACAGCCAGCGTTCTACTTCACCTCGAGACCGCATGGCTTCAGACGAAGGCAGACCCTCAATCTTGCGATCGAGGACGCCTCGGGATTCGAGGTATGCCATGAGCCGTTCATTGGCCTCATGGGATGAAGCTGCGGTCACTTGGGCAAGCGTCAGCGCTCCGGTCTGGTCGTAGTTGTGACGCAGCACGTGCTCGGCAACGTCATCGGTCATGCTCGAAAGCAGAATGTTTCGCTCGCCAATTGGCAATGCGCCGCGCTCTATCGCTTCGGTGGCGAGGATTTTTATATTTACCTCATGGTCGGAGCTATCGACGCCTGCAGAGTTGTCTATGGCATCTGTGTTCACCCGGCCGCCATTGAGCGCAAACTCAATCCGCGCCGCTTGTGTCATGCCGAGGTTTGCGCCTTCCCCGACAACTCCGGCTCCCAAGTCGCCAGCATCGACCCGAAGCGAGTCGTTGGCTCGGTCGCCCACCTGCGCGTGCGTTTCAGAAGCTGCTTTTACATAAGTGCCAATGCCGCCAAACCACAGGAGCTCGGCATCGGCTTGCAGCAGGGCGGTGATGATCTCGTCGGGGGTCGCCTGGTCTCCGCCAAGTCCGGTTAGACCACGAATTTGATCGTTCAGACTTATTGCTTTGTCTGTCCGGCTGAATACACCGCCACCGTCTGAAATGAGCGCAAGATTATAATCCGACCAACTAGAGCGGGGGAGGTCGAAGATGCGCTTGCGTTCTTCCCAAGCTCGTTGCGGGTCCTGAGGGTCTGGATCGAGAAAGATGTGCAAGTGATTGAATGCAGCCAGCAGGCGGATTTGCTTGGACAGCAACATGCCGTTTCCGAAAACATCGCCGGACATATCGCCGACGCCGATGACCGTGAACGGCTCGCTCTGGATGTCCTTGCCAATTTCGCGGAAGTGACGCTTGACCGCTTCCCATCCGCCTCGCGCCGTGATCCCCATCTTCTTGTGATCGTAACCGGCATAGCCGCCGGACGCGAATGCGTCGCCCAGCCAAAACCCTTGGCTTTCGCTGATTTCGTTGGCGATGTCTGAGAAGGTCGCTGTACCCTTGTCTGCGGCGACAACAAGGTATGGATCGTCACCATCCCAAATCACGGTGTCCTCGGGCGGAATGACGCGGCCCTCAACCAGATTGTCCGTCAGTGCAAGCAGGTTCGAGATGAAGCTGCGATAGGCCGAGATGCCGGCTTCGCGCACAGCGTCGCGGGACCCGCCAATGGGCAGTCGTTTGGGATAGAAGCCGCCCTTTGAGCCAACGGGGACGATCACGGCATTTTTAACCTGCTGCGCTTTCACAAGACCGAGCACCTCGGTCCGAAAGTCGTCCCGCCGGTCGGACCAACGCAGCCCGCCGCGCGCGACAGGGCCGAAACGAAGATGGCACCCCTCTACTTCGGGACTGCAGACAAAGATTTCCCGATAAGGTTTCGGGGCTGGCAGTGCTTCCAGTGCGTTGCTGTCGATCTTGAACGCAATCGCCTCAGGCGCTCTTCCCTCTGTCCCGGTCTGGAAGAAGTTCGTTCGGAGAATGGCGTTAATGAGCGCCGCTGTCCGTCGAATGACCCGGTCTTCATCGAGTGCGGCAACCGACTTCAAGTCGTCTTCGATCTCGGTTTCGATGTGAGCCACATCCGCTGCGCGCGTGTCCAAATTTGTGCCCGCGTCCGGATCGAAGCGAGCGTTGAACAGGGCGAGTAGCGAACGGGTGAGGTTTGGATGTGCTGCAAAAGCGCGGGCTTGCGTCGATCGGGCGGGGTCCTGCCCGGTCTGCGCGCGGAATGCTGACAATGCACGGATCAGAGACGCTTCGCGCGATGACAGGCTCGCAGCGAGGATGAGTTTGTTGAACGCATCATTTTCGGCATGGCCGCGCCAAATATCCACAAAGGCATCTTGGAATCGTGGTGCGGTCGCGTCCAAGTCAAAGTTCGCTCCTGAGCGGGTGCGCATTGAGAGTGTGTGAATCCAATAGGTGTCCGGCGCATCCTCGGCCTGCTTCTCGTCCGGACTGACAGGATATCCAATCTCGAACTCCGTAAAGAGGCCCATATTCTCTAAGATTGGCACGCACTCAGATAACGGCACCGAACCGTTCCGGCTGTATATCTTTGCGCGAAGGACATCGCCTTCGTCACCATCGAGCCTGTACGCGCGCACCCGCATCGGCGCGTCGGCTGAAAGCGCTGCCAATTCGCGCACATCGATAATCGCTTCGTCTGCGGAAAAGGCTTCGCGATAACCAGCGTTGAAGGCACCGCGGAAAGCTAAGGCTTTAGCAGCGTTCACCTCGTCGAGTTTGGCCTGTGCCAGGGCGGCGCGATAGCCATCGTCCCATGTTTCGGCCATGCGGGCGATCTCAGCTTCGATGCTTGCAACATCCCGCTGAGGGCCACCCGGAGAGACTGCGATGTGGAAATGCACACGGGCGAGGGGCCCGGCATCGAAGCTCGGCTGGAACGTAATGATCCGGCCCGAGTAGCGATCTTCCAGAAGCGCACCGATTCTTTGGCGGAGATCAGAATCGTAGGCATCTCGAGGTATATAAACAATGGGGGATACGAAGCGTCCGAACCGATCCTCGCGGACGAACAGCCTCGCCCTCGGACGCCCGATGAGATGAAGCGCGCCAAGCAGCATTGGCGTCAGTGTTTCTGCGTCGGTCTGGAAGAGTTCGTCCCGGGGCCAGGTTTCCAGAAGATTAGACAGCGCCTTAGCGCTGTGACCGCCTGCCGTAGCACCAGATGCGTCGATTACCTGTGCCACTCTTCTGCGAATGAGAGGGATGGACCGCGCGGTCTCATCGTAGGCTTCAGCTGTGAAAAGACCTGCAAACCGTGTTTCACCGATAACTCTGCCGGTCTCGTCGTAGCGCTTAATGCCCACATAATCTGCGAAGACAGGTCGGTGAACGCGGCTGACGAGCGTGGATTTGGCAATTATGAGAGGGTCCGGCTCCTGAAGAAACGCGCCAATTTCAGGTGTGAGAAGCGCCGGTTCGGCCCCGCGAGCGAGAACGTTCAGTGCCTCGTCGCGGAGAACGCCGAGGTTTGAACCCTCCACCATGATCGGTTCTTCGGGCAGAATGTTGCCGTCTGAACCGGTCTCGAAGACATAACTGCGCGCCCCAAGAAAAACGAAATGCTCACGCGCAAGCCAGGTGAGAAACGCGACCGCTTCGTCTCGGTCGGGTTGTGAGACGTGCGGCGAGGCAGAGAGACTGTCAGCTTCTCGTGCCATGAGTTCGCGCATGGCTACGTAATCGCTAACTGCCGCGCGGACATCCGTTAGCGCGGCCTCTGCGCTGGAAATGAGCCGTGCAGACTCAGCTGGTGAAAGCGATGGAAGCTGGATGTGGATCGCTGATTTCAGGCCTGAACCGACATCAACGATAGGGTGGAACAAGGCGCGTACGGCGAGGCCTTCAGCGGCACAGACATTTAACAAGCTGTCCACGAGAAACGGCATGTCAGGGCCTGCTGCCTCAAGAGCGGTCACAGGATGACACGGAACTGCTCGTGTGCGGATGGCATGGACTGCGCTCTCTTGCTGGCAGACCCAATCGGTTAGAGCTTCTGATAGACTGTCGAGGTCTTCGTCCGACAGGGAAGACGCATTTTCATTCGCAGCCTCGCGCGAAACCTGAGCGCGGACTTCGTCAAGAAGGCTTTTAGAGGTAGGAGGGGCGTCTGGCATCGAACCACCTTGGACAGAGCATGTCTCCTAATATGAGGAGAAGGGGGGTTCAATGGCTTGTCGGTTAACCGCAGTTAGATACCCAAAAAATGAACGGACCCGCCGAACGGGGACATGTTCGGCGGGCCCTACAGGCCAGATCCGCAGGCTGGGTGGGGGGACGCACGCGGGAGGCCTGATTTTCAGGAGCTAAGGCTCGCAGTTTCACTGTCGTAAAACTGAAAAATCCCAGCTGGGGGAGGCATATGTGCGCTTCGGGCCGTGTCGTCCAGAACTTTTTGCAGTGTTAGCGATTACTCGCAAAACTTTAGGGCTAAGCGCCGCCCACAGGCTCGCTTTGCTCGCCCGGCTCCGGCCGCCCATTTGCCGACAAGAGAACAGCGACCCACCGCGTTGAGTCCGCCTGCGCAAACAGGATCATCATCAGCACTGTGAGCGGGGCGGACAGGAACATCCCGGGTATGCCCCAGATAGCTCCCCAAATCGCAAGAGCCAGCAGGACCACCAGCGCAGACAAGTTGAGCGAGTCGCCCATCATACGCGGTTGCAAGAAGTTGCCGATGACAAACTGCCAGAACGCAACCCCGGCAAAGACCAATGCAGCGTAGATGTAAGCGTCGCGCGGATCACTTCCCGGGATCCAGTCCGGCACCCCAGGTTGTACAAGGGCAAAGAGCGGCGGGACGAGGGCAGCAACAATCGAACCGATGGTTGGAATATAGTTGAGG
>JBCBWQ010000167.1:0-5648 GCA_039817025.1 Pseudomonadota bacterium
CTCAAGGACACCACCACAGGGGATACCCTGTCGGACAAGTCCGCTCCGGTCTCGACCTGGAAGGACGGATCTTCGGCAGCAAGGCGCGCAAGGCCGAGTGACATCTTCTCCTGGTCGCCCTTGGATTTGGGCTCAACGGCGATCTCGATGACCGGGTCCGGGAAGTTCATCGTTTCCAGCACGACCGGAGCGGACTTGTCCGACAGGGTATCCCCTGTGGTGGTGTCCTTGAGGCCAGCAAGAGCAATGATGTCGCCCGCAAAGGCTTCCTCGATTTCCTCGCGGTTGTTCGAGTGCATCATCATCATACGGCCAACGCGCTCTGGCTTGGTCTTGGTGGTGTTCATCATCGAGCCGCCCTTGGTCAGGGTGCCGGAATAAATGCGCAGGAAGGTCAGCGAGCCAACGAACGGGTCGTTCATGATCTTGAAGGCAAGACCGGCGAAAGGCTGGCCATCATCGGCCGAGCGGGCAATGTCGCGGGTCTCGGTTTCGTCACCCGGCTTGAAGCCCATATAGGCCGGCACATCGAGCGGGCTCGGCAGGTAATCGATCACAGCGTTCAGCATGGGCTGAACGCCTTTGTTCTTGAATGCAGAGCCGCACAGCACCGGCACGAAGGCCATGGCCAGCGTCCCTTTACGAATGAGCTTCTGGAGGGTTTCCAGGTCTGGCTCATTGCCTTCCAGATAGGCTTCCATCGCCTCTTCGTCCTGCTCGACAGCAAGCTCGATGAGCTCGCCGCGCAGCGCTTCGGCTTTCTCCTGCAGGTCAGCGCGGATGTCCTGGACAACCCAGGACGCGCCTAGGTCTTCACCCTGCCAGACCCACTCTTTCATGGTGAGCAGGTCAACCATGCCCTCAAGCTCGGACTCGGCACCGATCGGGATCTGGACGGGCATCGGCGTTGCGCCGGTGCGCTCCTTGATCATCGAGACGCAGTTGTAGAAGTCTGCGCCGATCTTATCCATTTTGTTGACGAAGACGATGCGCGGCACCTTGTACCGGTCGGCCTGACGCCAGACCGTTTCGGTCTGCGGCTCAACGCCCGCATTCGCATCCAGCACACAGACCGCGCCGTCGAGAACGGCGAGCGAGCGCTCGACCTCGATGGTGAAGTCCACGTGTCCGGGCGTGTCGATGATGTTGAAGCGGTGCTTCTCGGTCTGGGCCGTTTCGCCGTCCTCGGTGCGTTCCCAGAACGTGGTCGTCGCAGCGGATGTGATCGTGATGCCACGCTCCTGCTCCTGCTCCATCCAGTCCATGGTCGCAGCGCCATCGTGCACTTCGCCGATCTTGTGCGACTTGCCTGTGTAGAACAGGATCCGCTCGGTCGTCGTGGTTTTACCGGCGTCGATATGCGCCATGATGCCGAAGTTGCGATAGCGCTCCAGCGGATATTCGCGGGCCATGAGACTAACCTTTATCTAAGAGCCGTTCCTGGGAGGAGGAATGTAGGGGTTACCAGCGATAGTGCGAGAAGGCGCGGTTGGCTTCGGCCATGCGGTGCGTGTCTTCACGCTTCTTCACAGCCGTGCCGCGACCCTGGCTTGCATCCATCAGCTCACCAGCCAGACGCTCGCGCATCGTGTTTTCGTTGCGCGACGAAGCGGCAGCGGCCAGCCAGCGGATGGCCAGCGCCTGGCGACGCTCAGGGCGCACTTCGACCGGAACCTGATAGGTTGCACCCCCAACGCGGCGCGAGCGCACCTCGACAGCGGGAGAAATGGCTTCCAACGCTTCGTGGAAAACCTCAACCGGGTCTTTCTTGGCGCGGGATTCGACCAGATCGAAGGCACCATAAACGATGCGCTCAGCGACGGACTTTTTACCGTGCTGCATGATCTGGTTCATGAATTTCGAGATCACGATGTCCTTGAACTTCGGATCGGGCAGCACTTGGCGTTTTTCAGCAGCGTGGCGACGGGACATGGCTTCTTATCCTTACTTCGGACGCTTCACGCCGTAATGCGAACGGCGCTGCTTACGGTCTTTCACGCCCTGGGTATCCAGCACGCCGCGGAGAATGTGGTAGCGTACACCCGGAAGGTCTTTCACGCGGCCACCGCGGATCAGGACAACGGAGTGCTCCTGCAGGTTGTGGCCTTCGCCAGGAATGTAGCAAAGCGATTCAAAGCCGGACGTCAGACGCACCTTGGCCACTTTCCGAAGGGCCGAGTTCGGCTTCTTCGGCGTGGTCGTGTAGACGCGCGTGCACACGCCGCGACGCTGCGGGCATGCCTTTAGGGCTGGAGTCTTGGAGCGCTGCGGCTTTGGCTGGCGCGGCTTGCGGATGAGCTGCTGGATCGTCGGCATTCGGGCCTTGGTCTTTCTCTGCGGCCCGATGGGCCTGTTCAACAACAAATACGAGACGATCTCGTACGGATCACCTCGGTTACTCGTGGGTCTTTTCGCTGTGGCGCTGAGTGTGCACTCAGGGCCTGCCAGATCGGCAAGCCCGGCCTTGCGTTTGGCGCGTGGTAAAGCCCAGCGACGGCGCAGTCAAGAGCGCGGTGTAGCGCGGGGCTGAATCAGCGAAAAAGCCCGGCATTTCTGCCGGGCTTATCCGTATTGGGTTCTGTTGGCCTGCCCTACTCTGCCGGGTCCGGAGATGGCAGTGCAGGCGCGTTGGCCGCCTCGGCTTCGGCAGCCGCCTTGGCGACCGCTGCTGCGCGCTGGGCCTTGAGCTTGGCATCGCGGGTGTTGGCGACTTTGCGCATCGCGCGCAAGCCACCGCCCGTACCGGCCGGGATCAGGCGGCCCACAATGACGTTCTCCTTGAGGCCTTCCAGCATATCCACCTTGCCCTGGATCGAGGCTTCGGTGAGGACGCGGGTCGTTTCCTGGAAGGACGCGGCCGAGATGAAGCTGCGGGTCTGCAGCGACGCCTTGGTGATGCCGAGCAGGACCGGCTGGCCGACGGCCTCGCGCTGGTCCTTCTTGCGCGACTTGCGCACCAGGGCGTTGGCCTGTTCGAACTCGGCGATGTCCACATGCTCGCCCTTGAGCAGCGTTGTGGAGCCGGCGTCGACGATTTCAACCTTCTGCAGCATCTGGCGGACGATGACCTCGATGTGCTTGTCGTTGATCGGCACGCCCTGCAGGCGATAGACCTTCTGCACTTCCTCGATGAGGTAATCAGCCAGCGCTTCAACGCCAAGCGTGGTGAGGATGTCCTGCGGCGCGGGGTTGCCGTCCATCAGGTATTCGCCGCGCTTGATGAAGTCGCCATCCTGGACCGCAAGGTGTTTGCCCTTCGGCACCAGATAGTCGACCGTCTCGGTCGCATCGTCTTCCGGCACGATGGAGATCCGGCGCTTGTTCTTGTAGTCGCGGCCGTAGACCACCTTGCCGTCAATGTCGGCGATGATGGCGTGATCCTTCGGACGACGGGCCTCGAACAGCTCGGCGACGCGCGGCAGACCCCCGGTAATGTCGCGGGTCTTGGCACCGCCGGTCGTGATCCGGGCAAGCGTATCGCCGGCCCCAACCTCGTCACCATCAGCAACGGACAGGATTGCCCCGACCGAGAGCAGGTACCGCGCCTCTGTGCCATTGGCGAGCGTCAGCGGCTCACCCTTGTCATCAACGACAAGGATTGAAGGCTTCAGATCACCGGACTTAGAGGCCGACCGCCAATCGATCATCACACGCGAAGACAGGCCTGTGGCTTCGTCGGTCTCCTCGCGCACCGTGACCGCTTCGATCACATCGACGAGCTTCACTGTGCCCTTGAGTTCGGAGACGATCGGCTGGGCGAACGGGTCCCAGTCGGCGAGCTTGTCGCCGCGCTTGACCTTGGCCTTGTCGGCGACGCTGAGGCGCGTGCCGTAGGTCGGCTTGAAGGATTGACGCGTGCGCCCATCGGCGTCGACAACCGCCACTTCCATGGAGCGGCCGACGACGACCAGCTGGCCGTCCTCACGCTTCACGGTCTCGGCGTTCTCGAACTTCACCGTACCGTCAACCGTCGCCTCGACCGAGGACTGGTCCGCGACCGTGGCGGCACCGCCGATGTGGAATGTCCGCATGGTGAGCTGGGTGCCCGGCTCGCCGATGGACTGCGCCGCGATGACGCCAACGGCTTCGCCTCGGTTGACGACGGTGCCGCGGGCGAGGTCGCGCCCGTAGCAGGCGACGCAGACGCCGATCTTGGTTTCACAGGTCAGCGGCGAGCGGGATTTCACCACGTCCACGCTGAGCGCGTCGATCTTTTCAGCCAAGGCCTCGTCGACATAGGTGTTCGCCGGCGCGATCAGGTCGCCCGTGGTCGGATCCTTGACGTCTTCAGCCAGCGTGCGGCCTAGAATGCGGTCGGACAGCGGGACGATGACGTCCGCACCGTCCATGACGGCGGCGATCTGGATGCCCTTGTCGGTGCCGCAATCGTCTTCATTGACGATACAGTCCTGCGCCACGTCGACGAGACGGCGGGTCAGGTAACCGGAGTTGGCGGTCTTCAGGGCGGTGTCTGCGAGGCCCTTACGGGCACCGTGGGTGGAGTTGAAGTACTCCAGCACGGTCAGGCCTTCCTTGAAGTTCGACGTGATCGGCGTCTCGATGATCTCACCGGACGGCTTGGCCATGAGGCCGCGCATACCGGCAAGCTGCTTCATCTGGTTCTTGGAGCCCCGGGCACCGGAATGGGCCATCATGAAGACCGAGTTGGTCTCGCGCTGGCGGCCCGTTTCAGGATCCACCGCAGCCTCACCGGCTGCATCCATCATGGCGTCAGCGACCTTGTCGGTGCAGGTCGACCACGCATCGACAACCTTGTTGTACTTCTCGCCGCGCGTGATGAGACCGTCTGCATACTGGCGCTCATACTCGGCCACCTGGGCGCGGGTCTCCTCGACGAGCTTCGCCTTGGCGTCTGGAATCTTCATGTCGTCCTTACCGAACGAGATGCCGGCCTTGGCAGCCTCGCGGAAGCCGAGCTCCATGACCTTGTCACAGAAGATGACCGTCGCCTTCTGGCCGCACACCCGGTAAACCTCGTCGATGAGGCGCGAGATGGCTTTCTTGGTCATCAGCTCGTTGACGAGCTCAGGACGCATGCCAGGAAGCTTTGGCAGGAGCGAGGCGATCATGAAGCGGCCCGGCGTCGTGTCGATCACGCGCACATCTGGATTGCCGTCTGCATCGACGCCGTCAAAGCGCGCCTTGATCTTGGCGTGCAGGCTGAGATGGCCGCCGTCGAGGGCGTGCTCGAGCTCGTCCACATCGGAGATTGCCATCCCCTCTCCCGGCTCGTTTTCCTTCTCGATGGAGAGGTAATAGAGACCGAGGATGATGTCCTGTGACGGCACGATGATCGGCTTGCCGTTTGCCGGCGACAGGATGTTGTTCGTCGACATCATCAGGACGCGCGCTTCCAGCTGGGCTTCAAGGCTCAGCGGGACGTGCACGGCCATCTGATCGCCGTCGAAGTCAGCATTGAAAGCGGCGCAGACCAGCGGGTGAAGCTGGATGGCCTTGCCTTCGATCAGCTTGGGCTCGAACGCCTGAATACCGAGGCGGTGGAGCGTCGGCGCGCGGTTGAGAAGCACAGGGTGTTCGCGGATGACCTCGTCGAGAATGTCCCAGACTTCCGGCTTTTCCTTCTCAACCAGCTTCTTCGCCGCCTTCACCGTAGAGGCGAGGCCCTT
>JBCBWQ010000168.1:0-5631 GCA_039817025.1 Pseudomonadota bacterium
AGAACGATCATTGCCCAAAGCGGATTGCGCTGAGCGTTTGCCAAGCGGCGCAAATGGGCCACGAAGGACAAGATGACCGTAACCAGCACCAACACATGGAAGCCCCATGGCGGCGCAACGGTCGCATCTTCAACCCCGCCGATCATCAGGATCAATCCGGCCAGTGGAATGGCCAGCAGGTAGGTCAGCCGGACAAAGAAAAGTATCGTCCATGCGCGGGTAAACTGGACTCGCGGCGTGTCACCGAAGGGATTGAAAAAGGTCTGGACCCAATTCAATCCCTCAGCAGTTTCATATGGTCCGCCCGGCTCGGTTTCCATTGTGCTCATCCCCATCCCCTATGGTGGTTATTACGCGCCAACGGGCGGCCCGTATTGGTTCGGCCCCGCCTCAGAGGGCAACCGGGCAACAAAGTAGCCCAGAACACCGTTCACAAGGAACATCACCACGAGGCCGGGCAGGTACTGTACCTTTGCGATAAGCTGCAACGTCTCGAACATGGCTTGGATGTTGTTGTCTTCGGCGGCCTGTTGAAGCGTCTGTTGTGCATCGACGAGGGCTTCCGAAGCGAACGGCTGCAGCATTTGCCCGGCGATCTGGGCAATCAGCAGATATCCGACGAGCAACAGCACGAAGAACCACGCGCTTTTGCCAGCATCGTGGAGGCGTTTCCCGAAGACGCACAGGTAAGGATAAACCAGCGCTAGGCTGAGGATCGACAGGATAACGACGAGGATCGGCGGGCCGTATACAAGCGCCGTCTGCATGATCACCTGCGCGGCAACGAGCAGGATAACACCGCGCCAGAAGTCGCGCGGGCCGATGCGGCCCGTGGGGTCAAAGAGTACATAGGCGTGGTCCATGCGGGAGGGTCTACGCGGGTTCCCGGCTTGCCTCAACGCTGTTTGCCGGGTCTTCAGGCGAATTCGATCATGATTTCGTCGGCAGCCACGCTGTCTCCGGCGGTAACATTGATCGCCTTCACCGTACCGCCAGCTTCTGCGCGGATGATGTTCTGCATCTTCATTGCTTCGACGACGCAAACGGCCTCGCCCTCCTCAACGGCCTGGCCGTTCTCCACATCAATGGAGACGACGAGCCCCGGCATCGGAGAAATGATGAGCTTCGAGGTGTCCGGCTTTTCCTTCTCCGGCAGCATTGCGTGAAGTTCGGCTGAGCGGGGCGTCGCAACGATGGCGCGGCGGCGCACCCCGCGGTGGCGTACATCATAACCTTCAAGGGCCGGGGCGATTTTCACCGCCATAGCTTCACCGTCCAGCACGCCCTCAAGTAACGGTTTGCCCGGGGTCCAATCCGTCACGAGCGTGTGGGCTTTGCCTCCGTCGATCGAGATCGTTGCTTCGCCTTCGGTCAGGTCCAGCGTGACGGGATGGTGACTATCGTCCAGCATAACCACCCAGTCACGGCGCGGTGCTGGCGGCGGGGCAAGTCGGCCCGAAACCTGCCCGGCGCGCCAAGCGTCAAGCCCATGGGCATAGGCCGCTGCACAGATCAGCATTGTGGTTTGGGCGTCGGTTGCCGGTACGCCGTCGAAGCCGTCCGGGAACTCATCCTTGATGTAGGCGGTCGTGATGTCGCCTGACCGGAACCGAGCCTCGTCGACCACGGCAGCGCAAAACGGAATGTTGTCCTGAATGCCGTCAATGTAGAACCGATCGAGCGCGGCCGCCTGCGCATCGAGCGCGTCGTCGCGGGTCTTACCATGTGTGACGAGCTTGGCGATCATCGGATCGTAAAACATGGAGATCTCGTCGCCCTCGCGGACTCCTGAGTCCATCCGCACTGTGCCAGCGCCCAACTGGCCTTCCTCAGGCGGAATGAAGCGCTTCAGGCGACCGATGGACGGCAGGAAGTTCCTGTAGGGATCCTCAGCGTAGACCCGGCTTTCGACCGCCCAGCCGTTGATCTTCAGTTTCTTCTGATCGAGCGCGAGCTTCTCTCCATACGCCGAGCGAAGCATCTGCTCGACAAGATCAACACCCGTAATCATTTCGGTGACCGGGTGCTCGACCTGGAGCCTCGTGTTCATTTCAAGGAAATAGAAGCTCTTGTCGACGCCGGATGCGACGAACTCAACGGTGCCGGCGCTGTCGTAGTTAACCGCTTTCGCGAGTGCGACAGCCTGCTCACCCATCTTCTTTCGGGTCGCTTCATCAAGGAGCGGACTCGGCGCTTCCTCAATGACTTTCTGGTTGCGGCGCTGAATCGAGCATTCGCGCTCGAACAGGTAGACGCAGTTGCCGTGCTTGTCGCCCATGACCTGAATTTCGACGTGGCGCGGATTAAGGATGAACTTCTCGATGAAAGTCCGATCGTCACCGAAAGATGCCTTTGCTTCTGCAATAACCGCAGGGAAGCCCTCTTCGACTTCCTTGTCATTGTGCGCCACGCGGATGCCCTTACCGCCGCCGCCCGCCGACGCCTTGATCATCACCGGATAACCGATTTCCTTCGAGATTTTGACCGCTTCTGTCGTATCTTTGATGAGGCCCATATGGCCGGGAACGGTGGAGACGCCTGCATCCGCAGCGAGTTTCTTGGAGCTGATCTTGTCACCCATGGCCTCAATGGCGTGGGCGTTTGGACCAATCCAGCCGATCTTTTCTTCCTCGAGTCGACGAGCGAATTCGGGGTTCTCTGAAAGGAAACCAAAGCCGGGATGGATCGCCTCTGCACCGGTCTGGCGCACGGCGTCGATGATCTTGTCCATGACCAAATAGGACTCGGCGGCTGGCGCGGGTCCGATGTGAACAGCCTCGTCCGCCATTTCCACTGCCATGGAGTCCGCATCAGCATCGGAATAAACGACCACGGTCTTCACGCCGAGCCGACGGCACGTCTTGATGACTCGTACGGCGATCTCGCCACGGTTTGCGATCAGGATTTTCTCGAACATGCCCGCCCCGGTTGTCTTGTTTTCATAATCAGCATCGGGAGTTAGAGTGCGTCCGAACGATTGTCCATCGCCGCCGCAGCGTCACCCCTTCTCTTCAAGGGTGTTTCTCAGCGCCGTGATTTTCCGATCAATGTCGTGAATGGTGCTCGTGACCGAGATCAGGAACGCTGTCGACCAGCCGATAAGCAGAAATCCGTTCGCTGATTCTATCGCAGCCAGCATGCGCCAGGGTTCATCGAGATAAACATCGCCAAATCCCACAGTGGTGAACGTGGATGTAGAGAAATAGAGCGCCGCTTCGAGCGTCTGGAATTCGCCCAGCATGAGATACAGCACGGCATACATCCAGATTTGTACCGTGTGCACAGCGAACAGGCCCAGCACCACCGCTAGAGTTGCGCCGGCCTTTGCGCGCACCGACTGCAACGGTCCGACCGACTGACTGCGCCTGAAAATGAGCGTGGAGAGCGCGATCAGCCCCAAAAAGTGGATCACAACAGTCAGAGCGACCATGACCGCTGAGAGGGCGAGGGAAACGAGCAGCATGACAAGACCCTAGACAAGACCGGGCGGGGAGAAAACGCTTGCTCAGTCCCCGATCGCCACAAATCGGCCATACTCAGTTGTGAATAAGCGCTCACTATTGGAGATTGTGATGGCCATCATTCGTCTAAACCTGACCGACCTTGAGGCTTCGGGGGCGCTATCACCGCCAGAAGCTCAACGACTGAAAACCCTCGCCCTTCCGGAGAAAGCCGGGTCGGTGTGGGTCAATTGCCTGCTGATCTTCGGCGCCCTTGCGGTTGCTGCAGGGGCCATCGCATTAATTCCGACGCCGACCACGGGTCTCTTACTCGCCGTCGCAGCGCTGGGCGGTGCCGCTGTGCTCCGACACGCTGACCAAGACCGAGCCTGGGGCGTTCTGGGGTCAGCACTGGCGATCATGGGCGCGACCGGACTGTGCGGATGGATTGCGGCAGAAACCTGGGACACAGGGACCCACTGGCCGCCCATGGCCATGACCATCATTCTCGCAGTGTGCGCTGCAGCGTTTCGGTCCTCGTTGCTGGCTGCCTTGTCCGTGCTGGCTTTCGGCTCCGTGCTCGGCACCGGCACGGCTTACTGGCACGCCTCCTACGGCCTTTTTGTTCAAGAACCGACCGTCACGATCCTCGCTTTCGCAGCGCTGGCTGCCGGGCTTTACTCTATGCGTGGCAGAGCCGATGACGCATGGCAGGGGCTTTTGACCGCTGCGGCTCGTACGGCGGTCTTCCTCGCGAACTTTGGGTTCTGGGTCGGGTCGCTCTGGGGTGACCGCCTCGGCGAGCACTGGATGCCCGCCGATACCTGGGAAACGCGTCAGGCCTGGCGGGACACTGCCGTTTCAATCCCGGAAGGTGTTTTCACCCTCGGGTGGGCGGCCGCCCTGATAGCCGTGATCATGAATACGGCGCGGGGCAGCTTCTTGTCGATCACCGCCATCGTATTCCTCGCGATCCACGGCTACACGCAATATTTTGAGCTGCTCGGCGCTGAGCCCGCAACGCTGATTGTCGCAGGCTTATCTGCAATCGGACTGGCTGCCTTGGGCGCCGAACGCCTGCGCAAAGCGCCGTCTAACTCATCTTAATGAAGTTGGCGAACAGCCAGAGCAGATCCCTGGGACCGCCTGCCGGAAGCAGGTCCTCGATCGACTCATTCCTGCCCACGATCATGTTGCCGCTCTCGTCGTCGGCTCGGTGGTAGTTCATGGCCCAGGATTCGAACGCTCGCTTTTCGATTTTCTCGCCAACGATCTGCACGACCCCGACATGGCGGGGATCAGCGACGATCGTCTCATAAAGCGCGCGCACTTCCTGCTCCTCGCCTTCAAGCGCCTGCATGAAGGACCGTCCATTGTGGGCGAGAAAGCCAGTGATGTAGCGTTCATGGTTATTCGACTCGGAGACGTCGAGAATTGACGCGACATCCTCATCGCCGAGGTCATCGACAGCCGTGCTCACATAAACCAGGCGATACATGTTCGCGGCGCTCCAATCCGATGTTCGGTATTGCACGACAGATAAGGAACTCAAGGCAATGCAGCCTACGGTAGCAGTTGGCCGTCGCGAACCATCGCGGGCGCAAACGAAGGCTTTGCCGCGCGCGCGCATGGGGATATCGCTCTGATATGGCCAAGACCTCCGTTTTCGTTTGCCAGTCCTGCGGCGCCGTTCACCCCAAGTGGGCTGGGCGGTGCGACGCGTGCGGGGAATGGAACACGCTCGTCGAAGACACTGCATCCGCCCCGCCGGGTGGCCTGAAGCCTGAAAAAGCGGGGAAAGCACGCAGTGGAAAAATTGCGCTGACCGGCCTCGACGATACGGCTGAGCCACCCGAACGTGTTGTCATGGGCGTTGAAGAACTGGACCGAGTTTTTGGCGGTGGCCTCGTTCCCTCATCGGCAACCCTGATTGGGGGCGATCCTGGTATCGGAAAGTCGACGCTGCTCTTGCAGGTCGCGGCGCGGCTGGCCCGCAATGGTTTGAAGGTCGTCTACGTCTCAGGAGAGGAAGCAGCTGCGCAGATCCAGGAGCGCGCTGCGCGAATCAAGGTTGCCGGGAGCCCTGTGAAACTCGCGGCGGAAACAGATGTGCGCAAGATCCTGTCTGCCCTGAAAGCGGAAAAGCCCGATTTCGTCGTGATCGATTCGATCCAGACCATGTGGTCCGACA
>JBCBWQ010000169.1:0-5585 GCA_039817025.1 Pseudomonadota bacterium
CGGCGTGTAACCTCGCTCAGTCATACGTTCCAGAAACTCCTGGTGTTTCGCGTCGGAGTCCTTGTCGCGCTTGGCCCCGAAGCTGATCACTGGAAGCAGGTCTTCCACCTGGCCAAACATGCGTTTTTCAATAACACGCTTCAGCTTTTCGTATTGCCGCCAGTCCGGGTTCTGGCCCTCATTTTCGGCCCGCGCCCGCAGGACGAAGTTTACGACCTCGTTGCGGAAATCCGTTGGGTTCGCCACACCAGCCGGGCGTTCCAGCTTCGCCAGTACCTGATCGAGGATGTCGCGATCAAACATCTGACCTGTATCGGTATCTTTGTAGTCCTGATCCTCGATCCAGGCATCGGCGTAGGCGATGTATCGATCGAAGAGGTTCTGGCCGTAGTCGGAGTAGCTTTCCAGGTATGCTTTTTGAATCTCATGGCCGATGAATTCAGCGTAGCGCGGTTGCAGCTCAGTCTTGATGAAGTCGAGATACGAGTCCTCGACGTCTTCAGGAAATTGCTCCCTGCGGATTGCCTGATCGAGAACGTAGAAGAGGTGAACCGGATCAGCAGCGACCTCTTCCACGTCGTGATTGAAAGTCTCGGAGAGAATCTTGTAGGCGAACCGGGTCGATAGCCCGTCCATGCCTTCGTCGACGCCAGCTTCGTCTCGATATTCCTGCATGGACTTTGCGCGTGGATCGGTGTCCTTGAGGCTCTCACCGTCATAAACGCGCATTTTCGAGTAGTGATTGGAGTTCTCGTGCTCCCGCAGGCGGGTCAGCACGCTGAAGCGAGCCATGATCTCAAGTGTTTCAGGCGCACAGGGTGCCTCGCCAAGCGTCGAATGCTCCAGCAGTTTCCTGTAAATATCAGTCTCTTCGGTGACCCGCAGGCAGTAGGGCACCTTGATGACGCTGATCCTGTCGAGGAACGCTTCATTGTTCTTGTTATTCCGAAACTGGCGCCACTCGCTTTCATTGGAATGGGCAAGGATAACGCCATTAAATGGCATCGCCCCAATATTTTCGGTGCCGACATAGGACCCTTCCTGCGTGGCTGTGAGCAGGGGGTGGAGGACCTTGATCGGTGCCTTGAACATCTCAACAAACTCCAGAAGGCCTTGCGTGGTTCGGTTCAGGCCGCCGGAATAGGCGTAAGCGTCAGGATCATTCTGGCTGAGATGCTCAAGCTTCCGGATGTCGAGCTTGCCAACAAGCGTTGACACATCTTGATTGTTCTCATCGCCAGGCTCTGTCTTGGTCACTCCAATCTGGCGCAGAACGGATGGGTAGAGTTTCACGACAGAAAAGCGCGAAATGTCGCCATCAAACTCATCGAGGCGTTTCGCAGCCCATGGCGACGCGGGCGCGCGCAGGAGGCGGCGGGGCACATTGTACTTGTCTTCGAGGACATCCCCCATTCGGGCCGGATCGAACAGACCCCAGGGGCTTTCGAAGACCGGGCTGATCTGGTCGCCGGCCTTAAGAACGTAAATCGGCTCCTGCTCCATCAGGGCCTTTAGCTTCTCGGCAAGCGTGGATTTTCCGCCACCGACGGGGCCGAGCAGGTAAAGGATTTGCTTGCGCTCCTCTAGGCCCTGCGCAGCATGTCGGAAAAATCCGACAATTCGTTCAATCGTCTCTTCCATGCCGAAGAGGTCTGCGAAAGCAGGATAGCGCTTTATCGTTCGGTTTAGGAAAATGCGGCCGAGCCGCTGATCCTTGCTCGTGTCGACGATCTCCGGTTCGCCGATCGCCTTGATCATCCGCTCTGCAGCGGTGGCGCGCATTGCGCCGTCCTTCTTGCAGCCGAGCAGGTAGTCCTGCAGCGGCATGTCCTCGATCTTCGTCCGGTGATAGCCTTCAGAGAAGAGGGTGAAGAGATCCATTGAGCCGTCCTTTCCAGCAGTGCTCCTTTAGCCGCCCCAAAAATTCCCCTGATACGCGTACAATAACTCGATTTCACATAATGTGTCTTCCAATTTAGGTATCTTTGCTGCGGAAAACGGGCGAAGTGATGCACAATCGATCACATGTCTGAGAACTTGCTTCGGTCAGGCGACGCGGCGTACAAGCCCGCGATGAATGGTTTTCTTCTTGTTGCAGCAGGGGGCGCGATCGGTGCCTCGATGCGCCACGGCGCAGGGCTCGCCGCCCTGCGGATCGCCCCAGGCACTGCGTGGCCGGTTGCAACATTTAGCGTGAACTTGCTTGGCAGCCTCGCTATGGGTCTGCTGATTGGTTGGCTCGCTCACCGAACGTCCGGCGGACAGGGCTTGCGCCTCTTTTTCGCAACCGGAGTACTCGGCGGGTTCACGACGTTCTCGGCGTTCTCGATGGAAATAGCCGGCATGATTGAACGGGGAGATGTGCTTAAAGCGGCGGCCTATGCGGTGGCCTCGGTGATCCTGGGATTAGGGGCTTTTCTTGTCGGCTTGTTCGCGATGCGCGGTTTGATCCAATGAGCGGACAAGTCATCACCGAGACTGTGAGCGACAAGGAGGCGGGCGTTCGGCTCGACCGCTGGGTCAAACGGCGAACGAAAATCACGCAGGGGCAAATTGAGAAACTTCTCAGGACAGGCCAGATCCGCGTAGATGGCGCACGGGCAAAGGCAAACACGCGCCTCGAAGCCGGGATGAGCGTCCGCCTGCCTCCGATGGCCCCGGAAATGGCATCCTCTAAGCCCAAGCAAACCATAAAGGAGAGCGACCGCGCTTACATGCGAGATCTCGTCATTTACGAAGACGATGAGATGATTGCGCTAAACAAGCCCTCCGGGATCGCTGTTCAAGGCGGCACGAAAACGACGCGCCATATCGATGGTATGCTCGGCGGACTTTCAGACGGAGAGCACAGACCAAAACTCGTTCACCGGCTCGACAGGGACACGTCCGGCGTTCTTCTCGTCGCGAAGCATCCGGCTGCAGCGGCCAGACTGGGTAATCTCTTTCGGTCACGTGAGATGGCAAAGGTGTATTGGGCTGTAACCGTTGGCGTTCCACATCCATCGGCTGGCCAACTGCGAGGCTGGATGGCGAAAGGTATTGGTTCTGAAGAGGAAGCCGAACGAGGGCAGCGACCGGACCGGGAAAAAATGTACGCTGCCCAGCAGAATGATGAGGGCGCTCGTCACGCGGTGACAGACTATGTTGTCGTTTCAACGGCGGCGCGGCGCGCGGCCTGGGTAGCACTGAGACCGCAAACAGGACGAACCCACCAACTTAGATTTCACATGGCGGAGATCGGGTCAGGCATTCTCGGTGATCCAAAATACAAGACTGGCCGAGAAGTACCCCAGGGTGTCGGGGCAGGGCTTCACCTCCATGCCCGGGCGTTGATCGTTCCAAAAAAGTCTGGCCGTCCTGTTGAAATTGTCGCTCCGATTTCAGGGCATATGCGTGAGACGTTCGACACGCTTGGTTTTCTCGAGCGCGAAGCTGGAGATGATCCTCAAGAGTTGTTCGCGTGACGGTCCGCAAAAACGGTACAGCCCCATGACGCTCAAGCTTGCCATCTGGGATATGGATGGAACGATCGTTGATAGCCGCGCCGTCATCCAGTCGGCGATGGTCAGGGCCTTTGCCAAATGCGGACTTCCGGAGCCGTCCTATGAGGCCACACGGAAGGTTGTGGGCCTTGATCTAGATGAAGCGTGCCGGCGGGTGGCGGGGGATGCGCTCGACCCGG
The DNA here is from genome assembly GCA_039817025.1 of Pseudomonadota bacterium. Lineage (GTDB taxonomy): Bacteria > Pseudomonadota > Alphaproteobacteria > Caulobacterales > Hyphomonadaceae > JANQQC01. The sequence continues at coordinate 3,683 of JBCBWQ010000169.1, forward strand.
GGCGCCTGCCTGAATTGGTCGACGCTTACCGGACGGCTTTTGTTCTTCAGCGTGAAGAAGAACATTTCCACGAGCCCTTGTATGAGGGCGCAGTAGATTTACTTGAGACACTCTTCCAGCAAGGCTGGCTACAAGCGATTGCGACTGGCAAATCCCGGCGCGGTGTCGATGCGGTTTTCGAGAAGCATCCGCTGTCCAAGTATTTCGATACAACATGGTGCGCCGATGATGGACCAGGTAAACCACATCCTTTCATGTGCCAGGCGGCAATGAACGCATTGGGGGTGGAGGCGGAGTCCGCACTCATGATTGGCGATAGTATCTTTGACGTCCAGATGGGTAACGCTGCAGGCGTAGAGACTCACGGTGTGACCTGGGGCTTCGGCAACGGAGACGAACTCGCCTCTGTTGGCGCGGATCATGTGCACACGGAGTTCAGCAGTCTGCACCGCGCCCTTGAAAACTTCTTCGTCCGTTAGCGGAACTTTGACCTTCCTTTGCTACGCCAACCGATGATGGGTTGAGCGACTGGTGAACGTGCCAGCGGATTTGGAGGGTGGCATGACGTGGAAGACAGAAGTCGCAGCATTTGCGGTAACGGTTCTGGCTGCAAGTTCCTGGTGGCATATGGAAGATCCATTCGATCGTCCGGATCAAGACGTTGCGGTCGATCACTTCACCCTTGCTGACTACAAGGCTTTCGAGCGTGGAGCGGGCTCCTGTGATGTGCGGCTCGTTGATGGAGATATATGCCTGCAGGCGTCGCCTCTGGAACGAGCGCTGACGGTGGGAGAGTCGCTCCCTGATCACATTCCAGCGCTCAGCGCGGAATACAGGATACTGTTGCAAACACCGCTGAAAGAGTCGGGGCTAAAGACTGTGCGGTATGGTCGAACACTCGCCTTAATCGAGACCGACACGCGCATTGTTCGCGATGTCCTGGACTTGACCGCTGAAGACTTTGAAATGGCGCGCCCAGTTGTGAAAGTCGCTCCGAAGTCTTAAGCCCCCGCGTCATGACCGACGCACCAAAACGCTTCTACAAATCTGCAATATCCGCAGAACTGGAGTCTGGCTGGACCGTCACCCTAGACGGACGCGGCGTGAAAACGCCTGCGCGCAATAACCTGTTGCTTCCAACCCAGGCCCTCGCAGACATCATCGCCGAGGAATGGGCGGGACAGGACGCCGTGCTGGATATAGCGGGCATGCATCTAACGCGGCTTGCAAACGTTGCCATTGATAGAACCCCGGTAACCAGAGCAGCGCTCTGCGATGAGGTCGTTCGGTATTGCGAAACCGATCTCCTGTGCCACTTGGCCGAAGGGTCTTCGGAGTTGAGGGAAGCGGAGGAGGTACGGTGGTCGCCCGTCAGAGCGTGGGCTGGGCAGGCGCTTGGCGTTGTCTTGATACCCGTTGAGGGCATTTCGCCGGCGCAGCAGCCGCCGGCATCTCTGGAAGCCGCGCGCCGCTACGCAGAAGCTATGGATGACTATCGCCTAACCGGGCTCGCCTTTGGGTGTGGCGTCTTCGGCTCGGCGCTTCTCGCTATGGCCGTTGAGCACGGACACCTCAGCGCAGCCGACGCATTTGCCGCCTCCCGTGTTGATGAGGACTTCCAGTCGCAACAATGGGGAGAGGATTCAGACGCCGCCGAAGCCGCCGCTGCGCGCCTGCTTGAAGCGTACGCGCTTGGCGCCTGGTTCGAGGCTTTGTCGCGTTAGACCGCAGCTTTCGCGGCGCGTTTTCGCTCGTGCGGATCAAGGTGGACCTTGCGCAGGCGAATGCTCTCCGGCGTTACTTCCACGAGTTCATCATCGGCAATGTAGGCGAGCGAGCGTTCCAGCGTCATCTGCAACGGTGGTGTGAGGCGAACGGCATCATCGGTGCCCGAAGCGCGAAC
>JBCBWQ010000016.1:0-15683 GCA_039817025.1 Pseudomonadota bacterium
CAAGGCCGATTGGGCCGCCTGGCAGTTCGAATGCGCCTGAAGTGTCGCCGACAATGTTGGCTGCGAAGTTGGTCACTTCGTAGTCAGCGTCAGAGACAACCGCAGTACGGAGGAATGCAGCAGCATCTTCGGAGATATTTCCTTCACCGAAGAGGTTCAGAGGCGCACAAGCAGTGGTAGAGCCGTTCGATGACGCGTCAGAACAGGTTGGATTACCTGCTGCGTCTACGTCCACATTGCCATCGCCATCGGCATCGGCCAGGAGAAGGGCCTGGTCAAAGCGGTCACGGTTGACGTTGCCGAGCTGGCTGGTCGTGTTCTTCACACGGCCTTCCTGGAAGTACATGTCCAGGTTCCATGTCTCGGTCAGATCGACGGAAATACCGGTCTGGATCTGGAACGCTGTAAACTCGTCATCAGACACCCGAGGGCCGACTTCTTCGAGACGACGACGGAGACCAAATCCACCGACCGTTGCTGTGTCGTCAATGCCATCACCATCGGTGTCCACGCCATCGCCGATTTCATCAGAAATGATCTGCTGGGATCCAGCATTGATGAACGGGTTGCCATCGAGCGAGAATTGCGAGCCCGAAGCGAAAATCGGCGTCGGCGCAAGCTGCTGTGGAACATCATTGTTTGCGAACAGGGCCGAAGCGTAGACCGTGACGTCCTCATTGATGTCGTAGTCGGCCTTCGCCGTCATCTGGAACCGCTCTTGTGGGAGCTGGATGTAGTTCACAGGGGCGTAGTTGTAGAAGTCGTTATTGTCACCTGAGGTGATGAACTCGCGAAGCGTACCATCTTGCTCGAAGATACCAGCGCTAGCGGTTCCGTCACCATCGACGTCAAACGAAGCACCGCCGAAGATAGCACCCTGCGGAACACCCGAAGAACCACCGTCGAAGAGGTTACCTTCACCATCGTCGAACTGAGCGAAGAATGCGAAATCGCGGTCGCCCTGGAAGAGCGCTGCACGGTTCGTGTAGCCAAGGCTGAGGACGGCGTTACCGCGGTCATTGTCGAAGTTACCACCCATGGTCAGCGCTGCGGACCAGGTGTCTGAGTCGCCTTCTTCGGTGACTTCGTAACCTGCAGACGCTTCAACGCCTTCGAAATCGTCCTTGAGGACGAAGTTTACAACGCCGGCAATAGCATCAGAACCGTAAACAGCCGATGCACCGCCCGTGACGACTTCAACACGCTCGATCAGAGCGGCAGGGATGTTGTTGATGTCGACGACGCCGCCGCCGCTTGTCGGAACCATGCGACGACCGTCAACAAGAACCAGCGTCCGGGACGCGCCGAGACCACGCAGGTCGACCGTAGCGGTACCGTTACCGGGGTTGTTGGAGGTCCGGTCCAGGCCAGGCACCGTTTGCGGCAGCGTGTTCAGCAGGCCTTCGGTGTTGACCGTGCCCGTGAGGTCGAACTGCTCTGCGCCAACCGTTGCGATCGGGCTGTTGGACACAAAGTCCTGTTTTGCGATGCGCGAACCGGTGACCGTAACAGTAGTCTGCCGAGACTCATCGTCTTCCTGTTCCTGCTCCACTGCTAGTGCAGCGTCATCTTCCTGTGCCACTGCTGCTGCAGCGTCATCTTCCTGTGCCACTGCTGGTATAGCGACAAGCCCAAACGCAGCGCCCGCAAAAACGGACGAGGCGAGCAGGCGGGTTTTGATGTTGTACCCGTTCACTGTGGAACCTCCGAAAATTTAACATGCCTGTATTGGCTAGCCCGAACCCCTTCTCCGGGACTGATGAAATTGTTACGGGTGCGTGAACATACTCGTCAACGCGCCGTGACATTTCTGACATCAAAACGCCACGAGTGTGTCTTCAAAGACGCACTTACTGGTTGGAAATTGCTGACAGAGCCCGGCAAGTGCCTCTTGTAGTGCCTCGTTCAACCTTACCGGCGCACGGAATGCCCCCGCAAGGGCACAGATCGACCTCGGCCTGCAGCGGTGCGTTTGCGAGTCGACTGCAGCGTGCCAGTGTGTAGTTCGACACTAGAATAATAGGAGGTCAACGCATGGGTGCCCGCAGTCTAGGCTTTATCCTATTGGGCGCGGTTTTGGTCGCGCCTCTCCACGCTGAAACCGCGTCCACCGAAGATGTCTACGCCTGTGCGGCGCTGGAAAACGACGCGGATCGACTTGCATGCTACGACACAGCCGTTGGCAGGCTTCAACAAGCCGAAGAAGCCGGAGACATCACAACGGTCAGCCGGACTGAAGTCGAAACTGTGCAGAAGGAAGCGTTCGGCTTCTCCCTGCCCTCATTGCCAACGTTCGGACGAAACTCTGATGAGGCAGCCCAGCCCGAGCAGGTCGACAGGATCGAGCTCGCCGTCGCGTCCATTTCAGAAACCGCGCTCGGCAAACTCATCGTTCGACTGGAGAATGGACAGGTTTGGGAGCAAACGGACTCCGACAGGGTGTACTACTCGAAACGCAAGGGCGTTGAGAGTGCTGAAGTCAAGCGCGCGGCCTTTGGCAGCTTCCGAATGAAGCTCGATGGTGGACGCGCTTTTCGTGTGAAACGCGTCGAATAGCCCGCCGCGATCACTGAAACCTGATCACAGCGCGATCAACTGGCCTGTTGGCATGGCGCTCGGCTCAGATTACCTAACGATCAGTAAAGCGGCGCGCCGCTCTGGATGGAGTATTTCCCATGGCCGACATTCGACGTGTGACCGACGGGTTCGCTGTCGCACCGCAAATCAGCGAGGATGATGTCGAAGCAATCGCCGCTGCCGGGTACAAGACAATCGTCGCGAACCGCCCCGATGGCGAAGGCGGTGTGGATCAGCCGCGCATGGGCGCGATCCGCGCCGCCGCCGAGGCACACGGCTTGTCCTTCGCTGCACTGCCATTTTCTGGCGCGCCGACGCCCGAAATCGTCGAGCGCATGGGGAATATTCTCAATGAAGCGCCCCAACCTGTCCTTGCCTATTGCCGAACCGGAACACGGTCGATTACCGCGTGGGCGCTCGTCCACGGCGGTCAGGGCCAGGCCGACGCGATTGTCGATGCCGGTGCTGCCGCAGGCTATGATTTGTCCAGCATCGCTGAGCTCTTGTAACTCGCCCCGATTTCGCCGCATCCGCCCTGTTCAACGCCCAAAGCTTTGCCCGAACGGCTTTCTGGAGACCTCAAATGACCAACCGGATCTGGCTCTCGGACTTCAAGTACGATGATGGCGCCATTCTGGTGAAGAAAACTGGGCACAGGGTTCCGGCTAACCTGTCGCTCGCCCACGACGTTTTTACCTGGCTCAGCTTCTACACATTAGCTCAGGGATGGCGATCCTGGCGCTGGATCACAGGTCATAAGCGCCCGTCCATTGCGTTTTATCCTGATAAGCCGCGGCCATGGTATTTCATTTGGCCGGTGATGCACGTGGCTGGCGCACGGTTGATCGACGACCCGGCAGAGGCCGACATCGTCTTCCAGTTTGACGACACAACACAGACGGCCAATACACCGCCGAGCATTCGCGGCAGCGCAACGATGGTGAATTTCGCCTGTGATGACGTGTCGAAAACCCGGGTGGCCGAGGCTTTCGCGAAGGTTGCCGGGTATGACCTGTCCGTCGACCCGCGGACCCATGATGGGCCCATGGTTGAGAAGTCGGAGATGAATGCGGCCCATGATGGACGCATCATCGAAGGCCCCATGGACCCGATTCCAGGCAAGACCTATCAGCGCCTGATCGACAATGAGATTGAAAGGGGCCTCGTTGAGGACCTGCGCTGCTGTATCGTTGGCGGTAAGGTCACTTTGTCCTTTCGCAAGCGCCGTCCCCTCGCCAGCAGATTCCTGAACGAGAACGCCGAAGTTCTGCTGGACCAGCCGCGCAATTGTTATGCGCCGGAAGAAATCACCCTGATCGAAGCCTTCGCTGCCGAAATTGGCCTCGATTGGGGCGGCATCGACGTTTTGCGGGACCGGACCTCAGGCAAGGTCTTCATCGTTGATGCCAACAAGACCGATATGGGTCCGCCCATCGCGCTCAAACTCGGCGACAAGCTCAAAGCGACCCGGTGGATGGCACGCGCTTTCGCCGAGGCCTTCGCGCCAAAGAAACGATAACGACAACCGGCTCCTCCCAGCCTGCAAGATGGATCATCCATGACCATTCCTTTCGTCAAAGAGATCGAATTCGAATACGGTGAAGTGACGGAGATGAGTCCGCTGATCCGCCGGGTGATTGCAAACAATCCCGGAGCATTCACCTATACTGGAACCGGCGTTTACATCGTCGGGCGCGGTGAAGTGGCCGTAATTGACCCAGGCCCGATGATCGATGAGCACTTCGAAGCGCTGAAACGCGCGCTTGAGGGCGAGACGGTGACCCACGTCGTCGTGACGCACAGCCATATGGATCATTCACCGCTCGCCCACCCTCTGGCGCAATGGGCTGGCTGCAAGGTGTATGCGAAAGGTCCCGCCATACCGACAGAGTCCGAAGTTCGCATGGAGGCCGGCGACGATCTCTCGTTCCGCCCCGACGTCACCATTGGCGATGGCTGGACCTGCTCAGGACCTGGCTGGACGCTCGAAGCGATCGAAACGCCGGGCCACACATCCAACCACGTGTGCTACGCCTTGAAGGAAGAGAACGCGCTGTTTTCAGGCGACCACATCATGGGCTGGTCCACGACCGTGATTTCACCGCCGGATGGAGACATGGCAGATTATCTCGACAGCCTCGCCAAGGTTCGCGACCGCGGCTTCGAAACCATTTACCCAACGCACGGATCGCCTGTCACGGAAAACGCAAGCGGTTTCATCCAAGCCTATATCGACCACAGGAAAGCGCGTGAAGCCGCGATTCTCGATCGCCTCGCCGCCGGCGACACCTCAATCCCCGAGATGGTGAAAACGATCTACGCTGCAGTTGATACCAAGTTGCATCCTGCGGCCTGTCACTCGGTGCTTGGACACATGATCCATCTTGTAAAGACCGGCGCGGTTACGACGACTGATGCCAAGCCGGGCGTGCGCAGTCGCTACCAGCTCTCGGCAAACGCCGCCTAGCGTCGCCGCGCAACAAAGAGGCGTTCAGCGTTGCCGTCGCCGCCCTTGATCGGGCTATCGGTCCACTCACCGATCTGCCAACGCTGCGACCCAAGCCATTCGGTCAATGCGGTGGCAGCGGCGTCGACTGCGCCCGCATCCGTCACCAAGCCCCCCTTGCCGACATGCTCACGGCCGACCTGAAACTGAGGCTTGAACAGCGCGACAAGCACAGCATCCGGCGCGGCAAGGGACAGCGGTGGCCCGAGTACCTTTTCAAGGCCGATGAAGCTCGCGTCGCAAACGATCAATTGCGGGTGGCCGTTTGTCAGATGGTCTGACGTCAGCAACCGGGCATCGAGCGCTTCAAGACTTCGCACACGCGCATCAAGGGCAATGGCATCGCGCAGCTGGTCTCGCCCGACATCGACCGCTGTGACATGGGCCGCTCCGCGCCTGAGCAGGACATCGGTGAACCCGCCGGTGGAGGCTCCGATATCGAGACAGACCAGACCCTGAGGGTCGACGCCGAAGACATCGAGCGCGTGTGCCAGCTTCAGCGCCCCGCGCGAGACGTAGGGGTGCGCGGGTTCAGCATCAATCAGAGCACCGGCCGATATGGTCTGCGAAGGCTTACGCACGATTTCGCCTTCGACGCACACGCGACCGGCCTCAATGGCTGCTCGAGCCGCGGCCCGGCTTTCAAAATGACCGAGGACAACGAGCATACGGTCCGCTCGGTCGCTTTGTTCGGAGTTCGCCCCTGTCATCGCACGCTCCTGGCGCTACATTCCGCATCAGACAAAGGAGCTACCCCATGATCCGTACCGCCGCCATCGCCAGCCTTCTCGCCACGGCCGCATGTGCCCAGATGCCCTGGGAGGGCGGACCAGCAGGAAACGCTGTGGCCCAGGCCGTGGAAGACACTATCGATGCTGCACCCGTAACCGCCGCTGGCCCATCTATGCTGCGCATGACGGGAGACATCATAGGCGTAGATGGCGATACAATCGGCGCTCTGAACATTCTGGACGGCCCGCATGGCATGTTGATCGAGGCCACAATTTCTGCAGGCGGTCTTGAGCCAGGCTGGCATGGTTTGCACCTGCACCAGATTGGAAATTGCGAGGACATCGGCACGTTCAAGAATTCGGGCGGACATGTCGGCATGATCGAGGGGGGCCACGGGCTTCTGAATCCGGCAGGCCCGGAAGGTGGAGACCTGCCAAACATCTGGGCGGCCGCCGATGGCTCTGCCGGGTACGAAGCATTTTCAACGCTCACCTCAGCGGCTGCACTTGCCGATGAGGATGGAGCGGCCCTGATCATTCACGAAGCCCGGGATGACCATATGAGCCAGCCAATTGGCGGTGCCGGTGGCCGTGTCGCCTGTGCGGTCATCAAATAGCGCACAGCGCTTGCGCAATTCCGCAAGCCGGGCGACCCTTCCGATCAGAGCCTGAAGCACAGGCCGACCGGGAGGACCACATGACACGACTATCACGCCGCGCCGCGCTGAAAGGCGCGGCCAGCTTCGCCGCTTTCGCTCCGTTTACAGCCGCCTGCGCCCCTGGCAGCGTGACACGCGCTTCACCGATGGATGCCGCAAGCACGAGCGGCCCTGCCTTTGTTGATGGCGTGCGCATGGCGGAACTCATAGCGAACGGCGACATGACTGCGCTTGAAGCTGTCGACGCCGCTATTTCGCGCGCTGAATCCGTCGAACCGCAGATTAATGCGATTGCAAACGAAACGTTCGCAACGGCCCGGGAGACAGCAGAGGCGAGCCCCGAAGGCGTTTTCGCCGGCGTTCCCTCCTTCACCAAAGACCTAATGGACCGCAAAGGGGAGCCCACGCTTTATGGAAGCCGCGGCTTTGAAGGATATGTGGCACCGGCAGATGCACCATTTGCGGCGGCGTGGCGTAACGCTGGTATCGTCTCTTTGGGTAAATCGACATCGCCTGAGATGGGTTTGATTTCATCCACGGAGCCCGTTGTCACCGGCGCGACGCGCAATCCGTGGGACGTGTCACGTACCCCAGGCGGATCATCTGGTGGCGCGGCGGCGCTCGCGGCTGCCCGGGTCGTACCCTTTGCCCATGCCAGCGATGGCGGCGGCTCCATTCGGATACCGGCGAGCTGCTGCGGCCTGTTTGGCCTGAAACCGTCATCGGGATTGATGGCCGGCAATGGACGTGGAGACTCGCCCGTCGATATCTCGGTAGACCACGCTGTGACCTGGACCGTTCGCGACAGCGCCGCCCTCCTCGCGATGGCGCAGCGCCCCGATAGCGATCTTGGCCCCGTTGAAACTGTGCGCGGCCCATCGACGAGACGGCTCAAGATCGCCGTTGCCCCAGACTCAGGAACAGGCAGCCCAGTTGATCCGTCCGTGCGTGCGGGTGTCGAAGCCTCGGCGCAGCTTTGCCGCGATCTTGGCCATCAGGTGGTTGACTTCAGCCTGCCGTTTGATGGCGCGCAGTTCGTCGATGACTTTCTCCTCTATTGGGCCGCCGGCGCAGCGGCATTCGCCCAGCAAGCCTCGGAAATGTCAGGCAAGCCCATCGGTCCGGAAATCCTTGAGACATGGACTCTCGGTCTTGCTGCCTCCTATCAGGCCCGCGCAGATGACATGCCTGCCGCGATTGGTCGGCTCCAGGCCTTCAAGGCCGAGTATGAGGCCATGTTCGAAGGGTTTGACGTTTTGCTGTCGCCGACGCTCGGCCGTCCACCCGTACCGATTGGTGAGCAGGACCCGCAGGGGGACTTCGACGCCGTGATGGACAGCGTGTTGAGTTTTGCGGCGTTCACGGCACCAATGAATGTTGCAGGCGCACCGAGTATGTCTGTGCCCCTGCACTGGACGGACGACGATCTTCCGGTGGGCATTATGTTCTCAGGCAAGCGCGGCGACGATGGGCTCCTTCTTTCGCTCGCCTATGAGCTTGAAGCCGCAAAGCCATGGATCGGCAGAGTGCCCGCTGTCAGTGCCTCCTGAAGGTCACGCTGAGATTGTTGGCCGGCATTTCGACAACGGTGTCCAGGCGCAGCCCATGCGCGTCGGCAAGCGGCAGAAGCTGCCGGTCAAGGTCCCGAACACCCCAGGACGGATCCCGGCGCTTTAGGTCTGCATCAAAGCGCGCATTGGAGTCTGCGATCGCTCCATTGCGTGCAAATGGTCCGTAGAGAAACAATAGACCGCTTGGCTCAAGCAGTCGCGCAGCCCCCGCGATCAACCCTGCGCAGGCCGGGAACGGCGCGATATGGATCATGTTGATGCAAACCATCGCATCCCAGCGGGTCTCCGCTTCGCCCCAATGTGCTTTCGACGCATCAACCACCAGGGGTCCCGAAAGTCGCCCGCCAAAGTCGCTTGCCACAGCCCAAGCCCGCTGACTGTCCAGACTGACCGGATCGATGTCAGAATAGGTCCAGAAGAGTTCTGGCGCTTGATCGAGAATATGGACGCCATGTTCCCCGGTGCCGGAGGCGATTTCCAGAACGCGGCCCTTTGTCAGCCCGTGGCTGAGAAACGTATCGCGTAGGACGTCACGGTTACGCGCGATAGAAGGCGACTGGCGGCGACCGTCAGACAATGCTCCACGCTGCTCCAGTGCAAGCGGTTTGCCTGTGACAGATTTTTGATAGGTCGCATTCTCGTCGGTCATACGCGTTCAAAGTCGAATTGCTCTGTGTCCACACTTTCCTGTCCGCGATCGGAGTAACGTGGCCCTACGGCGCGCTCCGGCAGGAAGTGCACATCAAGACGGGCAATGACCTCCGGCGGCAGCGTGACGCTGGCCGCTTCAATGTTGTCCTTCAGGTGTGCGATCTTCTGTGTGCCCGGAATTGGGATGATGTGGTCACCTTTCGCCAGTGTCCAGGCAATGGCGAGTTGGGCAACGCTGCACCCGGCTTCCTCAGCGCATTTCTGCGCCTCTGGCAAAAGGGCCAGGTTGCCGGGATAGTGCTCCTCCGCAAAGCGCGGGAACAGGACCAACCGCATATCGCTCGGATCCAGCAAAGCCGGATCAATTGGCGGATCGGCAAGGAAGCCGCGCCCCACAGGAGAAAAAGCAACGAACGCCGTCCCCAGCTCCCGGCAAGCGTCCAGAATGGCGATCTCCGGATTGCGAACCCACAGTGAATACTCCGACTGCATCGCAGCAATCGGATGCACAGCGTGGGCACGGCGCAGAAGGCCTTCGCCCATTTCAGACAGGCCGATCATCCGAATCTTACCCGCCTCGACCAGTTCCGATAGGGCGCCAACAGAGTCCTCAATCGGCACGTTCGGGTCTGGGCGGTGCATGTAGTAAAGATCGATGTGGTCGACGCCAAGCCGCTGCAGGCTCGCATCGCACGCCGCCTTTATCGTCTCGGGCCGTGCGTCGAGGACGCGCTTGCCACCCTCGAATCCGAGGACGCACTTAGATGCGAGGAAAATGTCATTGCGCCGCGTGGCGAAAGCTTCCCCAACCAGTCGCTCGCTTTGTCCGGCTCCGTAGATGGTGGCGGTATCGAAAAAATCGCACCCTTCGTCCAGCGCCGTATTCAGTAGGCGGATCGCTTCACCATGGTCCAGCCCGGGTCCATAGGATTGCGTAATGTTCATGCAGCCGAGGCCGACAGGGTAAACCGTGTCCCCGCCGATGGAGCGTCTTGTGGCGGTCATTGACGATCAGGCCCTTTCGGCGAAGCGTTCGCGCAGCTCGGTCTTCAGGATCTTGCCATTGGCATTGCGCGGTAGCGGCGCAGGCTCAAACTGGATTTCCACTGGAACCTTGAATGCGGCAAGTTGTTGGGACACGTGCGCGCGCAGTTCATCCTGCGTGACAGACTTGCCCGGCTTGAGCTGGACAACAGCACCAACTTCCTCACCAAGAATCTTGTGCGGAATGCCGACCACGGCTGCATCCATCACCGCCGGATGGTCATAGAGCGCACTCTCCACTTCGATGCAGTAGACGTTCTCGCCGCCCCGGATCAGCATGTCCTTGGCGCGGTCTACAAGGTAGAGGAAGCCTTCCTCATCGATGCGCGCGAGATCACCAGTCACAACCCAGCCTTCCTTGAAGGTTTCGGCTGTCGCGTCGGGGCGGTTCCAGTAGAGGCGGCAGTTCATCGGGCCCTTGCACCAGAGCTCGCCGACTTCGCCCGGTGGAAGCGTGTTGCCATCAGGGTCGACAACCTTGATTTCTACCGCACCCGGAGGAGCACCAGCACTGTCCGGCCGGTTCACATAGTCCTCGCCGAAATTCAGCGTGGCGGTGGCACACGTCTCGGTCATACCCCAGCCATTGCCGGGCGCAGCATCCGGAAACCGCTTTTTGATCGTCGATACCAGCTCGGGCGCAGACGGCGCTCCGCCGTATGAAATCGCAGCAATGGAGGACAGATCGTATTTGTCACGATCGGGATGCTCGAGGATTTGCCAGGCGATGGCCGGCACACCGCCGACCGCCGTGACCTTTTCCTGCTCAATGATGGGCAGCGCCTCATCAACATCCCACTTGTACATGGAAATGATCTTGTCACCACGCAGAAGCGACGGGATCAGGATCGCGAAGGCCCCCGTCGCGTGGAAAAACGGGATCGCGAGAAGGGTCGAACGCTGTTCATTCGGGTCTGGTTCCGGCGGCGCTTCGCCCTTACGCAGGAACATCCGCGCCTGGCACGTCATGGAATTCAGCATGTTTGCGATGATGGCCCGGTGCGTAGCGAGCGCGCCTTTTGGGCGGCCCGTGGTGCCGGATGTGTACATGATCGTGGCATCATCATCGGGGCCAAGGTCCACCGGCGGCAAGGACAGTTCTGGCAGCGATGCCCATGAATTGGCCGGACCGACAAAACGCTCCATCGCTGAGACGCGCGGATCTGCGACATCTTCATTGTAGCGCGCAACAACCACGGCCTCGAGATCCGGGCAGTTCTCAAGGTGCTTGCGGGTACGTTCGTAGATCTGGCCATCCATGACGGCGACCTTCGCGCCGGAATCGGTCAGGCCATATTCCAGTTCATCACCCGTCCACCAGGAATTCATTGGTGTCGCAATCGCGCCGATGGACAAAGCGGCATAGAAGGCCACAGGCCACTGCGGGTAGTTTCGCATGATGACCGCGACGCGATCACCTTTCTGGACGCCATACGTCTCGATAAGCGCGCCGGCAAAATGCGCCACAGCCCGCGCCATCGCGTCAAAGGTGACCCTCTCGTCTTTATAGACGATGTAGTCACGCCCCGCGAATTGCTGGGTCATCAGCTCCAGGATGACGCGGATCGTCGGCGGAGCTTCATTGTAGATCTTCATCGGCACGCCGCGCACCTCGCCATCGGTGAGGGCAAGCGGCGTCCCCGGTTGGGCAAGCGCAGCATTGGCTTGCGCGATGGTCATGGCTGGCCAGCCGGCCGGGAAATCTGCGGGCATGAATTCCTCCGTCAAACAGTCTTATTGTTTTGCCGGACTGAACCATGGGCAGCGCACAAGGAAAAGGGGCGCCGCTCGGGAAACGTCGCCCCTTCGAGATCGCTGATAAGTTGAAGCTACTTTCCGAGGTCGCAGAAGCGCAAGGTCCGCTGGGTGCCATTCGGCTCAACGGCCTCGTAGGCTTGCCCGGTCAGCTCTTCATCCTCGCAGAGGTAGCCAATCTGATACATGGCCACGAGATACTCATTCGAGGGCGTCAGTCCTCCGCCTGTCATAAGGTCGATGGCGTCCTGATGCTCGCCCAGCGTGAAAAGAGCGTTGAAGCGCTGCTCGCGCGTCGAATCGGCCTGCTCAGAAACGAACGTCAGGCTTGTGGCCTTACCGCGTGCGATGCCCAGTTTTTCATTCGCTTCGGGAAACGCGGCACTGCCGGGATAGGTGGTCACGATTTCTTCAAAGTCGGAGATCGCGCCGAAGGTGTCGAAGCCTGTATCCGACAGCCGCAACTCGCCGCGCTTGAACAGGGTCGCTGCTTTTTCTTCGTCGCTCAGGTCAGGTTCGCCAAGCAACTGTGTCAGGCGGTCGATAGCGGTCTGCGGATTGCCCGCGTCTTCAAGGCCTTCAACCGTAATCATCGCCCGCTCGAAGGAGGTGGGCTCGGGCACAGGCGCTGGTGCCACAGCAGGGTCTGTCGGTGCAGGGTCGGTACTCGCGCAGGCGGACAGGACCGTAATGGACGCGGCGGCGATCAAGGCAGAACGGATCATGGTCGGAAGGCTCCTCGTGACATCTCCGGGAAAACACTAACGAGCTTGTCCGCGCCGGGGAACGGCGGCTTTGTGATGATTTTGCGGCGGATCAGCCTGCCGCAAACGCCTCTATCTCGGCAACGTCACCGCGGCCAAGCGCCTCAATCGCGCGCGCTGCGATATGGCGCGCCGTCAGACCGGCTTCTTCATACATCGCCTCTGGCTTGTCCTGATCCTGAAAAACATCAGGCAGGTGAAGCGTCCGAATTTTGAGCCCCCTATCGAGCGCGCCAATATCGGCGAGATGGTGCAGCACGAAAGCCCCGAAACCACCCATTGAGCCTTCCTCGATCGTGAGGAGCACTTCATGGTTACGGGCAAGACGTTCGGTCAGCTCTGTATCGATCGGCTTTGCAAAGCGCGCATCGGCAACGGTGGCAGACAGGCCCTGGGCGGCGAGCATGTCAGCCGCTTTTAGCGCCTCCTGAAGCCGCGCGCCGTAGGACAGGATGGCAACCGATGTCCCTTCGCGCACAATGCGGCCCTTCCCGACTTCCAGCGCCTTGGGGCCATCCGTCATTTCAACGCCAACGCCCTCCCCACGCGGGAAGCGGAACGCTGTCGGCGCATCGTCGATTTCGTAGGCCGTAACAACCATCCGCGCGAGCTCGGCCTCGTCTGCCGCCGCCATGCAAATCATGCCCGGCAGCGCGCCCATATAGCCAATGTCGAAAGATCCAGCGTGGGTTGCACCATCCGCACCGACAAGCCCCGCCCGGTCGATGGCGAAGCGCACTGGCAATTTCTGGATTGCAACATCGTGGACCACCTGATCGTAGCCGCGCTGGAGGAAGGTGGAATAGATTGCAGCAAATGGCTTCATGCCGTCTGCAGCAAGGCCAGCGGCAAATGTGACGGCGTGCTGCTCTGCGATGCCAACGTCAAAATGCCGATCGGGAAACTTGTCAGCAAAGATGCTGGTCTTTGAGCCCGATGGCATGGCTGGCGTGACTGCACAGACCAGATCATCGGTTTCGCCCAACCGTGTAATTTCCTCGCCGAAGACTTGCTGGTAGCTCGGTGCCTTAGGCTTCGATTTCTGCTGTTCACCCGTGACGACGGAGAATTTGGAAACGCCGTGATATTTGTCGTCGGAATTCTCGGCCGGCGCGTAACCTTTGCCCTTGGTCGTCACCGCATGGATCAGGATCGGACCGCCTTCGATTGTCTTGGCATTTTCCAGAATCGGGATGAGGACATCGAGGTCGTGCCCATCAATTGGGCCAATGTAATAGAAGCCGAGTTCCTCAAACATCGTTCCGCCCATGGCGAAACCGCGAAGATATTCCTCCGCCTTCTTCGCTGGCTCTGCGAGGCCGATCGGCTTTGTCACTGTCTTGGCGAGCTTGCGCAACCCGCGATAGGAGCGGCTCGAAACGAGCTTGGACAGATAATGGCTCATGGCACCGACGGGCGGCGCGATGGACATGTCGTTGTCGTTCAGGATGACGATCATGCGGGATTTGTCAGATCCAGCATTGTTCATCGCTTCATAAGCCATGCCGGCGGACATTGAGCCGTCGCCGATCACGCAGACCACATGATTGTCCCGGCCCTGCAGGTCACGCGACTTGGCAAAGCCATGACCGGCTGAAATCGACGTCGAAGCGTGCGCCGCGCCAAATGGGTCGTAGTCGCTTTCAGCGCGCTTGGTGAAGCCGGACAGCCCACCACCCTGCCGAAGCGTACGGATGCGATCCCGACGGCCGGTGAGGATTTTGTGCGGGTAACACTGGTGCCCGACATCAAAAATCAGCTTGTCGTCCGGTGTGTCGAACACGGCATGGATTGCAACCGTCAGCTCAACCACGCCAAGGCCGGAGCCGAGGTGGCCACCGGTCACCGAGACCGTGTCGATCACCTCATCTCGGACGTCATCGGCGAGCTGTTTGAGCTGCTCTCTCGACAAGTCCTTCAGATCGCTGGGAAAAGTTACAGCGTCGAGCAGGCGGTTCGGTGTTTGGTCGGTCATCTGACGAGTATCTACCCCCTATCCGCTTTCGTCTAGCGTGTTCGGTCGAGAACGAAATCAACCGATTGCAGCAAGATGTCGGCCCGATTGCGGAAAATTGCGAGATGTTCCTTGGATTGAGCGGCGAGAAGCCGCACGCGCTCCCGCGCCCCATCCGCCCCCAGAAGCGTCACGAAATTCGCTTTCCCGGCGGCCTGGTCCTTGCCGGTCGCCTTACCGACGTCATCAATATCGCCGTCCACATCGAGCAAGTCATCGGCAATCTGGTAGGCGAGGCCAAGGTCGGCAGCAAAGCCTGCCAGTGCATTGCGTTCATGCTCGCTCGCGCCGCCGACAATCGCTCCGGCGTCCATCGCATATCCAATCAGTGCGCCGGTTTTCAGACGCTGCATCCGTGTAATCGTATTCAGGTCTCGGACATGCTCGACGCCCAGCATGTCGATCATTTGTCCGCCAACCATACCTTGCGCACCAGCAGCATCGGCCAGCCGCTCAATCAGGTAGGCGCGAATGGAGCCATCCGGATGGGTGTCCCGATTGGCCAGAATTTTGAAGGCCAGTGTCAGCAGCGCGTCGCCCGCTAGAACAGCGGTCTGCTCATCAAACGCCTTATGCACGGTGGGTTGGCCGCGGCGGTAGTCATCATCATCCATGCAAGGCAAATCGTCATGGACCAACGAGTATGTGTGAACGCACTCCAAAGCCGCAGCAGTGCGCAGAAGCGACTTTTGCGGCGCATCGAATAATGCGCCGGTCTCCAACACATAGAAGGGGCGCATGCGTTTGCCGTTGGCGAGGGCCGCATGGCGCATGGCCCGCATGAGATCCGCTTCTGGTCCGCCAGCCGCAGGGATCAGCTGGTCCAGGGCAACGGTCAGCTGGTCTGCAACTTCGATAAGGCGGGATTCGAAATCCATGGATCGGTCCAGTGCAGGTTAGTCGAACTGGGCGGGCTCCGTCGTGACCTTGCCGCCTGCTCCCTGAACAATCTGCTCGACCTTCAGTTCAGCCGATTTAAGCGTTTTCTCACAATGCGCCTTCAAGGCCGCGCCGCGCTCATAGAAGGCGATCGACTCCTCAAGGTCCACGTCGCCGCGTTCCAGCTTGGCAACGATATCCTCAAGCTCCTTGAGGGCCGCTTCAAAACTCATTTCTGCGATCGACGCTTGCGTGTCGCCAGCCATGTCCCGCTCCCTGTTCAATCGCGAGACATTAGAGAGGTCACCGCCGCGCCACAATGGCGATCTCTTCCCATTGCAGTGAATTTCCCAGCCGATACCGTTGAGCATCACTTACCGGAGGACGGGGCCATGGCCGCATTCGAACGCATCATCTACGAAACGCAGAATGGCCGCGCCCGCATCACGTTGAATCGGCCGGACAAGCTCAATGCGCTTTCGCTCGCCATGCAGGCCGAGCTAAGCGAGGCCCTTTGGGAGGCCGACAATGA
>JBCBWQ010000016.1:15782-21009 GCA_039817025.1 Pseudomonadota bacterium
ATCTCTGATCCTGAAAAATCCTATCGCGGTCACCGCAGCCTCGACGATGATGCCTGGCAACTGGAACGCGCGCAGCGTTATCGCATGGCGCTGTTCGATATGCACAAACCGGTGATCGCACAGGTTCACGGCTATTGCCTCGCAGGGGGGATGGATCTCGCCCTGCTTTGCGACATGATCATCGCGGCTGACACTGCGACCTTCGGCTTTCCGCCCGCTCGCGATCTCGGCGCGCTCCCCAACAATCTCTGGATGTACAATTGCGGGCCGCAATGGGCGAAGCGGCTATTGCTGACGGGCGATACGGTGACCGGCGCAGAAGCCCAATCCATCGGCCTCGTCATGAAGGCGGTTTCGAGCGAGGCGCTCGAAGGAGAAGTCGAAGGCCTGACAGATCGAATGGCCCTGATCGACCCGGACCTGCTGAGCGCAAACAAACGAATCGTCAATCTCGCCATGGAGTTGATGGGCGCGCGCACACTCCAGCGCCTCGCCGCTGAAAATGATGTACGTGGGCATAACACGCGCGCCGCTGACCGCTTTCGCGCTTCGGTCGAGGAAAAAGGCCTCAAGGCAACACTGAGAGATCGTGATGCCAAGTTCGGCGACGGCCGCGCCCGCGTGCACGGACCCGAGCGCCGCGACGACAACGGCAGGCTGATCGACGACTAAGCCTCGGCGCCCGCGAATTGGAGGTCTATGTAGCGCGCATAAAGGCCCCCGCGCGCAAGCAGCGCATCGTGGGTGCCCTCGTCCACGATCTTGCCGCCTTCCATAACCACGATCCGGTCTGCGCCGCGCACCGTCGCGAGGCGATGCGCAATAACCAGCGTCGTGCGGTCCTTAGCAACTGACTCAAAAGCGGTCTGGATGGCCTGTTCGCTTTCCGAATCCAATGCACTGGTCGCTTCATCCAGAAGCAGAACCGGCGTGTCTCGCAGGATCGCGCGAGCGATGGCAAGCCGTTGGCGCTGGCCGCCAGAAAGAGTCGCGGCACCTTCGCCCAGTTGGGTTTCATAGGCCTTGGGCAAGGCTTCGATGAAATCGTGGGCATTGGCCGCTTTCGCTGCAGCGACAGTGTCTGCGTCCGATGCGTCCGGCCGACCAAAGCGGATGTTGTCGGCTACCGATCCAGAGAAGAGCGGCGCGTTCTGTTGTACCACCGACAAACATCCGCGCAGGACTTCAGGGTCAAGGTCGCGCACGTCGATTCCGTCAATCTTCAACGTCCCCGCCTGCGGATCATACAGTCTGAGGATGAGCTGGAACATGGTGCTCTTACCCGCACCGGACGGACCTACGAGAGCAACGGTTTCGCCCGGCGCGACTGTGAGCGAAACGCCGTCCAGCGCTCGCTCGCTCGTGCGCGTGGGATAGGAAAACACAACGTCTTCGAACGAAACCGAACCGGCCACCGGTACGGGAAGCGGTTTTGGGTCAGACGGCGGCGAGATCACGGGCTGCGCCGCGAGAATTTCCATCAGCCGCTCCGTCGCTCCGGCTGCGCGCATGACCTCGGCATAGGTTTCGGTCAGCAGGCCAACGCCGCTAACTGCCACGAACGCATACATAACGAACTGCGTCATCGCCCCAGGCGTAATCGCGCCGGATTGGACTTGGACAGCCCCAAACCACAACACGGCGATCAACCCCGACAGCACAACCGAGAAGATCACCGCTGTCATATAAGACCGGACCCGGATGCGCCGTTTGGAGACGTTATAGGTTGCTTCAACAGCACCTGCGAAATTCGCGCGTTCTTCCGCCTCGCGCGTGAACGCCTGTACCGTTTCGATCGCGCGCAGGCTTTCGCTTGCCCGGCCTGACGCATCAGCCAGCTGGTCCTGGCTGGACCGTGACAAGCGTTGAACGCGGCGCCCAAACAGCATGATCGGAAGCAGGATCAGCGGTCCGACCGCCAGGACCATGAGGGCAAGCTTCCAGCTCACCACCACCATCAACGCCAGCGCGCCAAGCGTCGTTGCGCCGGTTCGCACGGCCACAGAGACCGAAGAGCCAACAACGGTCTGGATCAGCGTTGTGTCTGTCGTCAGGCGAGACAGAACTTCGCCCGTTCGTGTTTCAGCATAAAAGGTTGGGCTCAGGCTGAGCAGGTGGTCGTAGACCCTGCGGCGCAAGTCCGCGACGACGCGCTCACCCAGGATCGAGATGAAATAGTAGCGCGTGGCGCTAGCCAGCCCGAGGAGCAAGGCCACGACCATGCCGCCGATGAAGTAAGACGAGAGGTCATCACCGAGGGGGAACGCGGCGCACATTGCTGCATCCCGAGCGCCACCAAAACCACAATCGACCACAAGTCGAAACGCCGCTGGCAACGCTAGCGTCAGCGCCGATGCCATGACGAGGAAGACGACGAAGCCTGCCAGCAAGCCGGGATAAGCCGTCACGAACGGAATCAATCGAACGAGGGGCCGGGCTGTGCGCGCCTTGTCCCTGTGCTCCTTGTCGCGGGCAAGCTCGGCGGCGAAGCCCGAGCCCCTGTCTTGGTCCACACGATCCTGAACGCCGGCGCTATCGGCCATTAGCTCCGCCACTCATAAATGCGGTAGCTCCAATACTTGTCGCCGCCATCATGGGAGCAGCGCCAGCCGATCTTTCGCAGTTCCGGCCGGATCATCCGGTTGAACCAGCCATGGGCGGCCAGATACACTTTTCCGGCGTCAGCCTCGTCATGAAGTCGCTCGGCAGCCTTTGCAGCGCGGATCCGCGCCTGCGAAACGCTCTCCCCGTCCAACGCATGGCCATTGAGCCAGGCCGCGCGGGCCAGAACATTCCAGGTCTTGGGCAGGTATTTTGCGCGCCTCAGTCGCGGCGGAGGGAGGGGTGCTTCATTGAAAAGCGCATCATGGGTCACTTGGTGGCCGGGCGCTGCAAGTGCTGCGGTTTCCTGAGCCCTTAAGCGCTCGGACGACAGGACGAGATCGGCGTCCGCAACAACGGCCTTCAGCGCCTCTGGTGCGTCTTGCCCGTCAGCGAGGCCGCCAGCCTCATACCGGCTCCACCAATCCACATATTGCTGCCAGCCAAGGCGCGGCCCTGCCGTACGGTCCAGCGCAGGCCGGCCATGGCGGGAAATAATGATCGGGCCGCGCGGCGCCTGCGAATCCATCGTTGAGTCCTGCGCCATCTGGCCTTTGCCTACCCCTTCGACCGAAGCGCCAGCGAGTCAGCGCGCCTTCCGGAGCCTTGTCAGGTAGAGGGATCGCCCCATCGGGGCAAGCCAGCGCATACTGCGATGCTTTAGCCGAGGGGCGCGCGGGCTGCGCCGAGAAATCCCCGCACGCGGCGAGGCAGCTCTGGCTCTGCGGCGAGAATCTGATCCGATCGACGTCGAATTTTACCCATCACTTCGGAAATGCGTTCAGGCGACTGCGCCTCGAGCGCGCGCCATCCTTCAGCGAGCCAGCGCGATGGGCGCACGCCACCTGCCCGGCTCCTCAGGATACCAACGCCAATCTCAGCATGGGCGTTCGCGTGGTACTTCTTGTAGTGCCCGTCTCCGGCCCCGAGATCGTACTGCGTGAACCCGTCTGCAGTCATCGCCTGCAGGATGTCCATCATCACAAGCATGCCGGGAGAATAACGCGCGAAGTCCCTGTCATAAACGACAAGCCAGCCGTGCAGGACGGGCTTCGAAACGAGATTCAGTTCTGCGGCCACCAGTCGGTCACCGATACACAGGGTCGAGAGGCGCACGCCAAGCCGCGGAAAGTCCCCGGCCCATAAAGCATCGACCATCTTCTGCGCCCAGACCGGTTCCAACACATCGTGTCGACCTGTCGACTGGTATTGCTGGCGCTTCATCGCAATAACCTGCCGCATAACTTCAGGATCGCGATTGTCGAGCACAAACTGCGATACGCCCTGTTCCTCTTCCAGCTGGCGTCGCTTCCGGCGCAGTCGCTTGAAGTGCTTGGCATGACTGCTGCGTTGGGCGCTGTCATAGGTCTCAAAGCCGCATGACAGGTCGCACACGTAAACGGTTTCGGTAGACAGACCATCAGGAACGACGCCGTCCCGAAGGCGCAAACCGCCCGTGGTCAGGCCAGCCAGGCCCGCTTGTTCCAACAAATCACGCGCCGTCAATTCACAACCGTCTCGTACCACCGGCCCATGCCAGTCCGAAAACGGTCCCGTCAGTGGCCTCACCCAACCGCCAGGGCGAACATGGACGGGCCATATCGCCCCTATGCCATCGTCCGCCTCAGCGATGATCAGCTCGACGTCTTCGCGCGCCTCGCTCAATATCCGTGCAAGGTCCGGGTCGAAAAACGGATTGTCGTAGGCACGACTCGCATCGCGCAGCCCATGAAATGCTGCCCATACGCTGTCATCTGCTTGTCGTGCCTTGAGGCGACGTACACGCATGCCAACTCCTCTCAGGGCGGTCCCTAGCAAGGAACGCGCCGGACTTCGGGCTAGAGTCCCTTCCAGAGGCGAGGACCGGGGCAATCGGCCTCATCGCTCGCTCTGCAGCGATAGAAACTGAAAATAACGGTCTCTGCGCGGCCGATCAGGTGGTCCATGGGGACAAACCCCACCGAGGCTTCTTGTGCAGGAACGCGTGGATCACAACCTGCCTCATCAATGACGCCGCCTTCCGCACGGCAGTGTCCGGATGTATCGCGTGCGTCCTTGGAATTGTCGCGGTTATCCCCGACGAAGAAGATATGGCCCTCCGGCACGATAAATTCAGGCGTATTGTCCAGAGATGTCCTGTCCGGCCACTGGTGCGACAACCATGAGTTCTCGCCAATCGTTTCACGGGTTTCAACGGCCGTAACCGGCTTTTGCTCTGCGTGGGTGATATAACGCACCCGCCGAACGAAGTCCGTCTCGACCGGCTCGCCATTGAGATAAAGTCGTTCATCGCGCATTTGAACGCGATCGCCCGGCAATCCGATGACCCGCTTGATCATAACCCGTTTCCAGTGCGGGTGCATGAAGACCGCTACGTCCCCGTGCTCCGGCGTTTTCGCAAACAGGCGGCCCTCACCAAGGGGCAGGATACGGTGCACGCCCCACGGCACAGAGTATTTGCCATAACCGTAGGCGTACTTGCTGACCGCAACTCGATCGGACACCTGCAGGTTGGGCACCATGCTTTCAGACGGGATGACACGCTGCTCAAATAAAACGAGCGAGAACGCAAAAAAGGCCGGCACGAAGACGGCCAGCGTCTGGCCCCACTCCTTCAGCTCACGCT
>JBCBWQ010000170.1:0-5578 GCA_039817025.1 Pseudomonadota bacterium
ACGAAGCCTTCGCAACAGTGCCTCTGACGCACAACGATATTGGGTTGGCTTCAAGTTCATCGTAGAAAAGGCCGCACGCCACGCCTTAATTGCGGGCATGTCGCTTTCCGGACCATCGGTCAGGCTAGCCAAGGCATCATTTTGCAGGCACTCAACAGTCGAGTTCAGATCCAACTGATCTGGCACGTCCCGCAGAAAGACGAGGCCGGTGTAGAGTGTCGGGAATGTCGTCCCGATGTGAGAGTGATACGAAAAAATCATGTAGCCAATTGCTCAAAGATCGTCGCCCTAGTCTTGAACGATATTGGCCTCAACCGATCTGTATCGACCCGGCGGCAAACCGAATTGGCGAGAAAAGGCGCGGGTCAAATGGCTCTGATCCGCAAAGCCCAGATTGTAAGCAACCTCGACGGGGGTGCTGCCCGAGGCGAGGGCCCGACGCGCAATACGAACGCGAAGCTGCATGGCGTATTCGTGGGGCGTAGCCCCGACCTCTCTACGAAATCGCCGTAAAGCACCCGTTCGATGCATCCCCATAAGTTTCGCCACATCGTCAAGCGACGGTGGTTTGTCCGGTTCATCATGAATGCGATCCAACACCCGCGCCGTTACAGCTGAAGGACGACGATCCCCTATCTCGTTTGAATTCAAGAGTGCATTTGAGAGTAGCGCCGTCAACGATTGCTCAGCTGCGTCTGCATCACCATTGCGGAGATAGCGCAGGGCGTGTTCAAGTTCAGCGCGAAGATGAGACGCGCGTTGGGCCGCAAAACCGATTTCACGCTTGGCGGCACGCCGTCCAACCAAGCGTTCCACGGTTTCAGGTGCGACAAACACCATCTCCCAAGCACGCCGGTCGCCAATCGGTGCGCCATCATGGATTTCGTTTGGACTGACCGCGATCACGTCACCTGGCCCGGCCTCAACTTGGCCGCACTCGGACCAAGATACATGCCCACCATCGCGCATAATCCCAAATCCGAACTGATCATGGGCATGTTTTGGGAAGCTGCGCGTCGAAGAAATTGCGACGGTTTCAACGCCAGCAAGGCATCCTGCCAAGAGTTCAATTTGGTGATGTGCAAGCAGCGTCATACTGCATTCATATTGCACCAAACTTTTGGAGAAAATGGAAAAGGAGACTTTTGTGCGGGCACCATGGCGGACTGCCCAGTCCGCATCTTGGTCGTCCAGCCTGTCTTAAGCGAAGGTTGCTGATGGCACGCATCTGGAGACACCGTCGGAGAGAGTACACCGTCCAAATCCAAGGGATCAATCGTCCGCCCTCGCCCCAAGCATCTCGGATGATGCCGCCGGAGTATGCTTCTCGCGAAATGAGCAGAGCGAGCGGGTTCAAGACCTAACCTCGAAACGAGTTTTGGACGTGATTTCGCGAAAAAGGGCAAAAAGGCAAAAAAATTGTCACACATTCGGTTGGCCAGAAGTCTAACTCAGTAACGATCTAAGAGACGGGAAACCCTCAATGGAAGATGTGAAACCGACCCAAATCACCTTGGCACAGGATGGCGATGCCGGTGCGCTAGAGGGTTTGGTGCGTTCAATCCAGGACAGGGTATATCGGCTGGCACTACGCATGTTGGCTGATCCCATCGCGGCGCAGGACGCGACGCAAGAAATCCTCATCCGGATCGTCACAAAGCTCTCGACCTTTCGCGGCGAAAGTAAGTTTGGCACTTGGGTGTATCAGGTGGCGATCAACTACCTGCTGACCGCGCGGAAAGTCATCGCAACCGACCCTAGCTTGTCCTTTGAGATGTTCTCTGAGGATCTGCTAAACGGCCTTGCCGATGAGCAACACATGGCGCCAGAGGACCATATCTTGATCAACGAACTGCGCCTCAAATGCACTTTGGCGATGCTCCTGTGCCTCGATCGGGATCACCGGGCCGCTTACGTGCTTGGCGAAATCCTCGAATTCGACCATGGCGAGGCTGCCGAGGTTTTGGGGATCAAGTCTGCCAACTTCCGCAAGCGCCTGTCTCGTGCCAGAAGTTGTGTGCAGGACTTCACAGCCAAGAGCTGCGGGTTGGCTGGTAAGGCCGCGGCTTGTTCCTGCCAGAAGCGGTTGCCTGCTGCCATCTCATCCGGACGGATCGGACCATCTGTGACGGAGGCGTTTGATGACGCGCCAACGATGACTGATGTAGAGATCATGGTCGCGTCGACCCAAGCAAACTTGATTACCGCAAAGCTTCAACGTGCGACAGGTTCGCTGACATCCAAAATCGACTTCGCCAGAGAGGTTCTCAAGGTCGTAGATCCACCGATTTAGAGTTACGACAACCACCAAACCAAAAGAGGAAGATCATGAAACATGCATTTGCGTGGGCGATTTCGCTCGCCCTACTCCTACCCCAAATCTCACATTCAGAAGGAAAGAATATGACACAAGACGAACAGGATGTGCTTGCCGCAATTGAGCACATGACACAGAGTTTCATGGCCAACGACATTGCCTCAGTGATGGCGAGTTACGAAAGCAAAGCGACGGTCGTTTTCGATCCAGAGCAACCAGTCTCCGATGCCACACAACTCGAACAGATGTTTTCGGGCATGGCAGGTGTGAGCCCTGTGTTTGAGTATCCTTCCGGTCATGACGTTGTTGTTGTGGGTGACGTGGCGCTTCACATTTCGCCCTGGACAATGAGCGGGGTGGCTCCTGACGGGCAAGAGATCAGCCAGGCAGGTCTGTCAGTCGCAGTGCTGCGCCGGCAGGATGACGGTTCGTGGCGCATGATCATCGACAACCCACACGGGGGGCGTTTGTTGGAAACCAAGTAATGTTGCACCGGGCGGGCCGGCAAGTCGAGCAGGTCCGCCGCCTTTGCTCGACATTGCGTGGGTTTGTGGAGGCGACGCATTTCGAAACGAAATTCGGCGCGCTGCTTGAGTTTGCCACGGGGGCAATTGTCCAGCGTTCCAGTCGCGTAAACTTCTCACTCATTGCGCGGTCAGCGAGAAAAATTCGATCAGCTGACCATTTGGATCGACGACCTTTAGTATGTCGATGCCTGGTTCTTCGATGATCTCCGGTACCACGCGTCCTGTTTGGGCGACCCGCGCCTGCATTTCTTCAAGATCGGCAGACTGAAGGTACGGAACGGATCCCGTCCCTGACACCGAGTTTGGCGCATACTTTGCGCGCGAGACGATGGCAAACCATCCCCCCTCAATGTCAAAGGCGACGAAATCGTTCAGTGCGAAAGTCGGATCCCGATCGAAAAGCGTGCGATAGAAAGCCTCCGATGCCGCCAAATTGTCCGTCGGAACGTAGGCACCCACGGCCAGTATAGCAGGGTCGGTCGGTGTCGTTTCCGCCAAGGCTTTGTTTGCCGCCAGCAAATGAATTGAAAGCAAAAGGACTGTGAGTACCTTCATTCTGTTTTCTCCGTTTCTGTCGGGAGTTCGATAGGCGACTCTTCCCAAATGGGCCCGTCTTCCTTGAATTCGTGGAAGGAATGCGCGATCCCCGGATCGTCATCGAGACAGTGTGCGTTGATTGCAAAAGACGTATCGGGCGACAGAGGCTCGCCCAGGGCTGTCCCGCAAGAACGGCAGAATGACCGGGTATAGGTGTATGGCGCGCGCGGCGCAATCGTTTCGATCTGAGCTTCGCCTTCGATGAGGCTGAACTGCTCCCGCTTTACGAACACGATTGTCGATGCGCCGAGTTTTCGGCAGCGCGAACAATGACAGGTGCCCATGGCTGAGGGCGCACCCTCGATCGCAAAGCGAACCGCTCCGCAGGCACAGCTTCCGCGGATTACCATGCAATGTTCCCCCTCATTTCGATCCGTTGGGCGAGTAATAATTGCACCATGCTGACACCGTGTTGTCAGCATAGCTTCACCATGTTTAGGCTGATAAGCAGGAGGCGGCCATGAGACGCGGTGACAGGCTGTTCGAGATCATCGAAATACTGAGGCGGGCAAAGAGACCAGTCTCAGGACAATCGATTGGAGATGAACTCGGGGTTACCAAGCGCACGGTTTACCGCGACATCGCGGCTTTGATGGCCCAAGGGGTGCCGATCAAAGGCGAGGCAGGCGTGGGATACATCCTGGAAGCCGGATTTCACATGCCCCCCCTGATGCTGACCTCCGATGAAATTGAGGCCGCAATCCTCGGCGCGCAGTGGGTGCGGACACGCGGCGAACCGGAACTTGCCCAAGCCGCGGAGAAGCTGCTGACAAAAATCGAAACGGTGAGCCCGGCCGGATTCGAGACTTCCTTTGTGCAGCCGGTGGTGGGCGTCGCCCCCGTCGCAGAGCCGACGGAGGTTCTGGCAGCCGCTGACATTCGCCGTGCCATCCGTCAACGCTTCAAGATCGCAGTCACATATCGGGACGGCACAGAGGCGCTGACTGAGCGCGTGATCTGGCCAATCCTCTTAGGATATCGTGATGCGGGCCGCATTATCGCGGCGTGGTGCGAGCTTCGAGAAGGATTTCGGTATTTTCGCACGGAACGGATTGTCGAGGGTGCGGTTCTGGAAGAACGGATCCCGCGACGCATGGACCTGCTCAAGGCTGATTGGAACGCGGCGATGGCGGTTGAACGGACGCGTCTTGAGACCAATTGAATCCAGTGCGCCCTGAACCGATCTTTGGCACCCGTTAGGCGGACATTTCCTTGGCCAGCACATCAAAAACGAGCCGGACCCGTCGGCATGGACGCAGTTTACGATCCACGACGAGCCAGACCGGCAGCGAGAATAGTTCGACCTCCATCAGCACCGGTTGGAATTCAGGAAACCTGGAGGCGATCCGGTCGCTCATGATCGCGATCGCCTGGTCGTTTCGGGCAATCTCCCACTCCACCAGTTTCGAGTTTGATGCGTAGCGGAAATTCCGCCGTCCGAGGTGGAGGCCCACAAGCTTGAGATAGCCCGCGACGCGTTTGAAATCACCGAAACTTACGAATTGATGGGAGGACACGTTGGCGCTTAATTTCGGAGAACCGAATGCGTCCAGATACTCTCCGACGGCGTAAAATCGCATCTGGTCCTCGGACAGCATCTTGGCAATCAGGTTCGATTGCTCCGGGCGCACATGGCGCACCGCAGTATCGGCCTCTCGCAACAGAAGGTCGAGAACGCTGTTGTCGGTGGCAATTTCGATCTGAAGGTCCGGCGCTATCGCGTACAGACCAACAAGAAGCATAGGCAACAGATAGGCTGCGGTCAACCTGGGGTGCGTTGCGGCACTTGTGTCGAAGCCGCGAAGGGGGGCCGGGCGGAAAGCTGACATTCGCTGCAGATGCTCCATCTTAGGTGCGATCTCACGAATGCGGACATTCGTTTAGGATGGCCAAATTAAAATAGGATCCACACGTTCCTCATTAACAAACGCAAATCTTGATGGCTAAAAAGCTGTGTGTCATTGCGGCACCGCAAAGATAACTCTAAATGATAACAGACCCAGTTCAGACGATCACACCATCAGCTTGAAATGTTCTTGTCTCGTTCCCACTATATGAAGGTGGAAAGAGGGCAGTGGATGAAGCAGCTAGCGGTTGAAAATAAATTGAGGGATGTGGTGAGTCGCCTGGAGCGTCA
>JBCBWQ010000171.1:0-5574 GCA_039817025.1 Pseudomonadota bacterium
CGCGTTGTTAACGATGACATCAAGGCGCCCGAACTGATTGATAACCTCGGTCGCGATATCAGATGCGCAGCCGGGGTCGCTGAGGTCGGCCTGAATGCAGTATGCCCGCTCTGCCAGCGAGTCATCCGGCGGAGTGCTCCGCCATGTCAGGGCCACGTCATGATCCGCAACGAATTGCGCGACGATCCCACGACCGATACCGCGTGTTCCGCCCGTGATCAGAGCAACTGGTGCCATGGTTGCCTCCGCTTGCGTTTTTCCAGGGATCCGTTCGGATTAACGTAATGCGATCCATGGGTTGCACAATGCCTGGCATCCACGTCACCGGATTTGCGGTGAGCCGTTTTTCGGCGCGGAATTCGCGGACGTGGCCTATCTCCGCAAAGTGTTGATAAGAGTGGCCCTATAGACCTGCCTTTGTTCATGTCATCGGAAGTTGCGTTTGTACTCTTCATCCTTGTGGCGGTCTTTGTTCTGCTCGCAACCGAGATCGTTCCGCCCGAGGTTGCCGCACTGGGTCTCGTTGTTGTTCTCGCTGGAACAGGATTGATAACGGCGGAGGAGGCGCTTCAGGGATTCGCAAGCGAGTCGATCGTCGCGCTGGCCTGCGTGATGGTGTTGTCCCAGCGGCTTTCGGATTTCGGGGTATTGATCGGCCTGTCGACGCGCCTTGTTAGGCAGCTCAAAACGCTACCTTCGGTGATCTCTGCTCGGCTGATGGGCAGCACGGCCGCTCTTTCGATGATTGTCAGAAACACCAGCACGGCTGCTGTGATGATGCCCGTTGCGATGGCCGCGGCGCGCAGAGCCAAGCTGGATCCTGCGCGGTTCCCCATGCCGATGGCTTTTGCATCGATCATGGGCGGTTCTGCCACGTTGGTCGGCACATCCACCAACATGGCTGTCAACGGAGCGGTCATCCGTGCGGGTCTTGAGCCTTTCAACCTGTTCGAGTTTTTCCGGATCGGCCTGCCTGTGGTGATCGCCGGCATAGCGACGATGCTGATACTTGGAGAGCGGATCGTTCGAGCGGAGGGAGCAGCGGAAACAACGGATCAAAGGAGAGATCTGTTTCTTGCCCGGCTGGCGATCCCTGTCGGCTCCAAAGCCGAAGCCACCGCGCTTGACGGCCTTGGTCTGCGAGAATTGGGGGCAACTCCGATCGCCATCGACACGACCCAAGGCCGTCTGGCGGCGCACCCCAGCCGGAAAGTGCACGAGGGCGACCGGATCATTTCGCATGCTCCCGGGCCCGTTTTGACAGGGCTTCTTGATGACCCGCGTTTTGAACTGGATGGTGCGGAAGAAACAAATGAGCTTCGTATCGCTGCCCAGGCAATCCTTCTTCCCGGATCGCGGTGGATCGGGATGAGCGTCGCGCGTATGCGTCAAAACTCTCGCCCGATATGTCTGTGCTCGGGCTGAAACGCTCAGGCTATGAGCAGGCAGCCACCATAGGGGTCAGTTGCGGATAGGGGCGAAATCCTGCGCTGACGAAATTTGGGGCTTCTGTCCCACTTGAACTTGCAGGATAGCTCACCCAGTAAGCCTTTGATCTGCATGGCAGCGTTTTTGACCAAGACAAACAGTAGTTCAGTTGGGACAGTGAAGGTCAGCAGTGCGGATTTCTGCCGTAGACAATTGTCAATTCAAAGTCAGCTTTTCGATGCAGCCGACTAGCCTCTGGTGTTGGAAGAACTGCTATCATCCAGTCCCATCGTTGCAAGCGCTTTACTAATCTTGAACCCAGAGGTCTCGCGTTTCCAAATCGAAAATGTATAGCGAACTCACCGCTGAATACGGGCCATTCACAAACGACTTGTCCATGAATTTGAACTGGCGCGCACCAGCGCGATACCAATCTCCATAGCCAGACCCCAGAAGGGCCGTCCCCGTTTTTTCGGGCCGCAGTGTAAGCGTTCCATCCACAAGCTCGGTTGGAACCCAGGCATCGCGAAACGCGACGCGCTGCCGTCTGGTCTGGACTTTCTCAAACCCGCGCTTGCTTAAGAACATCGCCCATCTCGGCTGATCACCATGGGGCACACCATGCCAGCCGTCGGTTGATCCGCCCCTGCGGCCCCACAAATGGTCATCGACAGAAAAGGCCCATGCCTTATTCGCAGTGATGTCCTCACCCAGATAGACCAAGCCATCACCTTTGGGCTGCTGATCAAGAAAGGCGCGCAACCCTGCAACATCACTCAGTCGATCTGGGGCAGCTTGGTACGCTGGCTCATTCGCCCAAAGAACGCGCGGCAGACGATAGTAAACCGGCATCTTGGGCAGAAAAAGCGCACTGTTCAGCCGTGGTTTCTCGCCGGTCCAAACATCGCGCTCAACCACTTGTCGCGCCGCCAACGCGTTGGTCTCATCCGACTGGTCTGGATAAAGGATCTGAAAATTCTCGACGATCTTCAGGCGGCCAGACGGTGCTTCAAGCGCCGTTTGGCTCCAAAAATACTCGCCAAACGTCGCCCTAAGCGGGTCTCGCGTGTTATACCAATGCATGAACGGCACCCAACCGTCGGGGAACACTGCGTCAACGTCTGCAACCCCCGACCATTTTTTAGCATAGGCTCCGCATGTGTTGGGCATGATGTTTATAATCAATACACCAGCGCCATCGGTGGCATAGGGCAATTGCCAGCGTGATGTTTCAAACGGAAGTGTGACGGCACGGTTAGCGGGGCCAGTGTAGTTGGTTCTGCAGTCGATCAGATCGTCTACCTTGATGGATTGCCCGTCGAACTCCAGCAAAGCGGTCACTCTAAATACATGATCGTACGAAGATCTTTTGCCAGTTTCCGCCCAAGCATTTGAATTAATTAGCGTATGCGCAACTATTGCAATCACAGCAAGAACTTTACATCGAAGGTGAATGTTCAAACTCACAAAATGATTCCTCTCCAAAGCTAGATTGCACATTGTGGACCTTCGAACATTCTGCAGCATCGGTCAAATTGGGCTCCGAAGGAGACCTTCGCCGCAAGCGGCATCGATGACTGCAAACGGGACTTTGCTGACCTTCCAGATCAGTTTGCGGACGTCAGGTTTTGTCAGGTAGTGTGCAACACAGCCCAATGCAGATCGCGTCAAACGAACGCCGGAGTGCACACTGTTGAACGTAACCCTGATGGCAATCTCCAGAGACACTTTCGACGACGTCATCGAACTGGAATTGGAGACCTCTCAAGAAAGCAATCTGCCTTCGAACGTCTTCTCGATCGCCGAGTCGACATTGTCTGAAACCTTTCACCCGAGAGCCATCTGTCTAGACGGACGAGTTGTTGGATTCTTAATGTACCAGTTCGGTGAAATCGGCGATTTCGACCAAGACGAGTGCACGATTTGGCGTTTTATGATTGATCGAAGCCAACAGAACAAAGGGATCGGCAAGACCGCCATGAGCTTGGTTCTTGAAGAAATAAGATCGCACAACCGGTGCAAGTTGGTGGACATCTACTACGGTTCAAAAAATACCGCCGCGAAGAAGCTCTACGCCAGATTTGGATTCAAAGAGGTCGGGTATAGAGACGATGGGGACATTATAGCAGAGCGTCCCATATAGGCCGCGCAGCATCAGGCACTCTGGGCTCCTTCGCGGCCATCGGAGGCAATGCGGCATCTGCACCTCGTGGCTATTGCTCCACCTTGGAGGACGGCCCAGACCGGACCTCCGCGACTACCTCGGAATGCTGCAACCGCGTCCCCGGCAACAGTCATTCGCGGCGCTTGCGAAGATCACGGCCGGGCAATTCACGCAGTGCGGACAAACCTTCCGTCAGCCAGAGTATTGCCAATGGCCGCTTTGTCGCGGCGATCAGCCGGTCGGTTCCGTAAGATGGTGTGCCCGACCTTGTTGAACGACGCGTTTGTACCAAGGGATGAACAGCAGTGTCGCAAGTTCAAAAGCAATGATGCCCATCAAGGCTGGCTCGGGGGCGCCATATTTGAGGGCAGCCGCCACACGTGCGAGGCCGCCCGCTGCGGTGGCGCCGAGGACGATGACCAGAATTGTAAATGCTCTTTCCATATTCATCACGATCCAGATTGCCAAAAAGAACGGCAGCATGGAGCGGATGCCCCAAAACCGCACCTGACCATCAAGTTCGGTCGTAACGAGGTCTGCCGGAACCAAGCGTTCCGCACCTTGGATCAGCGACATGGCACCCATAAGAAATGGAATGAAAGCGACAAACAGGAGCGTGATCTGGAATGCGCGTCTCATGGGAAGCCTTCACATATCTAAACGATGTTAAGATGTACTTCTAAACGCTGTTTAGATTGAGTCAAGCTAACACCTGTGGTTGAGTGCCTTGCATGCCGCAAGACCCGCAAACGAAAGCCACCTATCATCACGGCAACCTGCCTGACGCCCTGATTGAAGAAGGTGCAAGGCTTCTGGCCGAGGGGGGAACGGATGCTTTCAGTTTGAGGACGCTTGCAAAGCGCACAGGTGTAACCGTCGCCGCCCCATCGCATCACTTTGGCAATGCGAGAGGACTTCTGACAGCCATAGCAACAAGGGCGTTCGAAAAGCTAGCGCTCCAAATGGACGTGGCGGCCTCGTCAGCGGAGCCTCCGCAGGACGCAGTCCTCGCTATGTGCCTTGCCTATTTCGAGATGCGAACGACGGAACCGGGATATGCCAGCGTTATGTTCCGTCTTGACCTGATCAACCCCAACGATGCGCACTTCAGAAAAAGCGCTTATCACGCATTCGGCTTGTTGGAAGAGATGCTCACTCGGGCCGTTCCTATAACGGTGGGTGCCGCAGAGATTTCGACCATTGCAAAGGCGCTTTGGGCAACAACACAAGGCCTGACCACATTGCCCATGATTGAGCAAAATGAAATGGAACAGATTATCCGATCCTCTGTCGCAGCTCATTTGAACCAACCGCAGTAAGCGTCAACGTTGCAACGCAACAGCAGACTTAAACCTTCAGGTAAATTTTGCGTTTCGACCCCTCGGGTGGAATGGTTGCGGGACGAAGCGGGCTTTCGCTGCGGTTGCGCTAACGTCCGCTTCTACCTTCTACTTTGAAAGCTCGTCTATGAGTGCCTTCCTTAAAGTGTCGTATTCGCGTTGCGGGATACCTTGCATCGCAGCATGGCGATCAGTCAGCTGATCCTCATACGGATTTGGAGCAGCGAAACGCGCGCCTGGCCTCGTAAATTGGCTGTCAGTCAGGTCGCATCGCTTCCCGTCCATTTGATTGTAGTAATGCCAAATCGTCTCAATTCGCGTACGCAAAACTTCTCCACCGAACAGATCGTGGATCACTGCGCTAGTGACATTACATTGACCATTCGCAGGGTTCTCCTGCGACCACTGCTGCGCGGTATCTAGTGACCACGCCTTTTCAAGAGCTGATCTAACCCGAACTTCGTTGAAAGTCATCGTTCCTAGGTCCCGTTCTGCAAGCAACGATGAAAAGCTAAACCATGGAGCCCAAATCCAAAAGCACCCGTTCGTTGCCATCGCAGCATCGGTCGAAGTGGGCTCATACCGGACATTCGCGACAAAGAAGGAGGTGCGTGCTTGCCAGCGCTTCCCAAATCTCACCAA
>JBCBWQ010000172.1:0-5552 GCA_039817025.1 Pseudomonadota bacterium
CAGAACCGATCGCCGGACGGAATAGCTGCGTGACGCCTTCTTCGGCCAGGCTTTCCAGCGCCTTCTTCAAATGCTTGGCTTTCATGGGATCTTTGACGCGCGCCCGGCGCAGAATTTCGGGAGCAAAGTTTGGGA
The DNA here is from genome assembly GCA_039817025.1 of Pseudomonadota bacterium. Classification (GTDB taxonomy): domain Bacteria; phylum Pseudomonadota; class Alphaproteobacteria; order Caulobacterales; family Hyphomonadaceae; genus JANQQC01. The sequence continues at coordinate 136 of JBCBWQ010000172.1, forward strand.
TGCCCCCGAATTGTACATCGCCGCTTTCAGACAAGGCATCGCCGACGCGAAGCTGGCCATGGTTGGGAACCCCAATCACATCGCCCGCATACGCCGTTTCAGCAATCTCACGGTCCTGTGCCAAGAACATCATGGGATTGTGGACATTGACTTGCTTACCGCCAGCGGTCTTCAGGCGCATGCCGCGTTTAAACTCGCCTGAGCACAGACGAAGAAAAGCGACTCGGTCGCGGTGGTTCGGGTCCATATTCGCTTGGATCTTGAACACAAAGCCCGTGACATCCTTGTCATCGGCTTTGACCATTATCTCTGTACCCTTCTTCTCGGCCTGTTGCGGCTTCGGCCCGGGCGCAAACTCGGCGAGTGTGGACAGAAGCTCATAGACACCAAAATGGCGCAGCGCCGACCCGAACACGATGGGGGTCATGTGGCCCTCAAGGTACGCGGACCGATCAAAGTCTGGCAGTAGCTCCGATGCCATTTCCGCGCCGTCGCGCAGCTCCTCAAGCACAGTTTCGTCCATCGCTGACGCAATAGAGTTTCCAGTCATCTGGATGCGTTCGCGCGCGCCGACTTCAGGTGACTTGTCACCTGACACTCGCTCAAACGGGATGAAATCGCGTGCACGCAGGTCCAGCATGCCGCCAAACCGATTGCCGCTGGCCGCCGGCCAGTAAAGCGGTGCGGTGTCGAGCTGCAGCTTGTCCTGAACCTCATCAAGCAGATCGAACGGGTCCTGCGCTTCGCGGTCCATCTTGTTGATGAAGGTCACGATGGGGATATCGCGCAGGCGGCACACTTCGAACAATTTCAACGTCTGTGGCTCAATACCCTTTGCGGCATCAAGAACCATGACCGCTGAATCCGCCGCGGTCAGCGTGCGATACGTATCTTCGGAGAAGTCCTCGTGGCCCGGCGTATCAAGCAGGTTGAACACCAGTTCCTTGTGCTCGAACGTCATCACGGATGCTGAAACGGAAATCCCCCGATCGCGCTCGATCTTCATCCAGTCCGATTGCGTGCGTCGACGCTGGCCGCGTGCGGCCACTTCTCCGGCCAGCCGGATCGCGCCGCCAGCCAACAGCAGATTCTCCGTCAGGGTCGTCTTGCCGGCATCCGGGTGGGAAATAATCGCGAAGGTCCGCCGGCGGCCGGCCTCCTCGGAAAAACTGAGCGACATAAAAAAGCGCCTCGCATCACGGTGTGAGCGAAGCGCCTATACGAATTGTGTCTGGGTTTGAAGAGCGCAGCGCCCTTAAGCGGCGAGTGGCCAGATTTCGGACACGTCGACCGTATCGCCCGTGGCCATCCGTTCGCGCAGAGCGTTCAGGACTGTCTCCGGGATCATGGTGAGCCGTGTTTCAAGGCCGCTTGTCGCTTGCGGAACGAACAAGACTGCATTTGCGCCCGTCTTGGCAATAATCAGCGAAGCAAGGTCCTGGGCCAGAAGAAGGTCAATCTCCATGCCGCCCCTGCGGTGCTCCGTAACGACAGCGCGGACAAATTCAATCGCGTCCCGCGCCATCAGGCCATAAGGCTCGCCGCAGCCAATCGCCTTCCAGCGGCTGGACAGGTGGATCTCCGGCGAGTCGATTTCGATCACTCGGTCATTCAGTAGGAAAAGCATCGGGAGAGCCCCTCAAAAACGATTTCGCGTTGAAAGTGAGTGACGCTGGTTAACAACAGATTTAGCCCGCAGAACCTTCCTTGCCTTCGACCGGCTCTGTCAGGAAATGCCGACCTGCACGGTCTTCAATTTCTATGATCCAGAGGTCACTATCCCGCTCCTTGGCCCGGAACACATAGTCGTCGATGCCCGCCTCATCGGGACCTACCCCTTGGACTGCGAGATCCACGAATACGGATACACCGTCCATATTTGTGCGCTTGGCGAATGCTCGCGCCATTCGGTCCAGGGTCGCGACCTTTACCAGCACATCGCCGCGTTCACGATCGCCCTTTTGCGTGACGAATGCCGCTGCGCCAGCGTCCCGCACGCGGGCGAGCAATGCATCGACCCAGATCCAGGTCGGCAGTCTGGCATCCATTACTCGGCAGCCTCGACGTGTTCTGAAAGATCTTCGGCACGCGCTTTTGGCAAGTAAACGCGGACGCGCGTGCCGTGTCCTAGGGCCGTATCGATGTCGATCACCCCATCCATGGCTTCGGTGAGCTGATCCACAGTGGCCAGCCCAAGTCCTGATCCTGCCTTCCCATCTTCATTCGGTGCTTGTGCAAACGGCTCCAGGATCCGGCGTAGATCCTCCTCGGACATACCGGGGCCTCTATCAGCAACGCTCAGCACGACGTCTTCATTCCGCGTAAAAACGGATAGGGTCACCGGAGAACCCCGAGGCGAAAACTTTATCGCATTGGCGACGAGATTTTCCCAAATCCGGCGCACGGCCTGAACATCGGCATTTGCCCAGACCGACCGTGTCTCGCCAATTTCAAGGCTGACCGACTCGCGCACGGCCAAACTCTCGAAACGCTGGATCACCGTGTGCGCAAGAGCGGTGACATCGACCGGCTCCAAATCAATCCTCACTTCGTCGCGGCGCAGCTTCGCCAGCGTCAGAATATCCTCAACGAGGAGCAACAGGTCGCGTCCGCTATCGTGGATGATGCCCGCATAGTCGGCATATGCATCTGGAAGTGGGCCACGAATGCCCTGCCGCATCATGTCCGCGAAATTTATGACAGCATTCAGCGGTGAACGCAGGTCATGGCTAAGGCCAGCGTAGAAGGCATGGAGATTCTCAAGCGCTGAAGACGCATTATCACGCGCATCATCGATCTTGGGCGCTCTGATCAGGGATACATCTGCTCCGCGCACATTGGGCTTTATAAAAGCGGAAATCGTCTCACCGTCCGGACCGCTCAGAGTCAGCCGACCTCGCCGCTCCAGAATGTCTGAAGGCACTCCGTGATCTGAGAACAAGCGTGATTTCAGGAGCGCCCCCCCAATTGTGAGCTCGGTCGCAACGGTCGCATCGCCGTCTATGGTGCGGATCAGGCCAAGCGGGGTCGTCTCAATCCGCATGTGATCGGGAAAAACATCTGCTGTTGCAGGGGCTTCGATAGGCCGAGGAGTCTCTCTCTCTGGCGCAGTCACCACGTCCGTTTCGGCAAACACAGTCGACGCTGCGCCGGCAATACCAACGCCGAGACCAAGTAGAGTCGCAACGAGTATCGCCGTCTGCGTCGGCAAGCGAGCATCCGGTAAAAGGCCCGCTGCCTGGAGCAATGAGAGAGCGATGAGCGCCAGCAGGGCAAACACCGTCGTCTCGACACCCAGTTGAACCTTCCGTCCCGCAAATGCCACGAGCGGGCCAAGCGCGAAAAGTATGATGATTGGCGACGCCCAGCCCCCCGTGGTCGCTGCGCCCACAACCGCAAGACACAGCCATGTCGTCACGAGCAAGGCTTCACCAAACGCTGGCCTGTCATTTGTCACGAGTGCGCCCACGGCCTCTCTCACTGTCTTACTCAGCCCTAATTTAGCAGGAACCCGCCGAGGATCGCAAAACAACGGCAGAAAAGCGGGTTTCACCGGATTCAATTAACGCGTCGGTTACGGCTATGAGCGACCATTAAATTCGCAGCAAGGAATGCAATAGGCATTGTGACGCGTGAGTCACGCACGGTAGTGTTGCAAACTGAGGGTCGGGGTGATCTCGCTCGGCAAGGATGTGGATTAAAGGAAGCAGACCGATGACGACGAACAAGACATGGCTTGGCGCTTTAGCCGCAGGACTCCTCCTCGCCGGCGGCGCTGCGGCGCAAACAACGCAATCGTCCCAGCTCGCATCAGCGCAGACGTCCACCGCGCAGCCGCAGGTCGATACGATTTCCCGTTCTGCAGCCTCCTATGGCACATTCCAAACTGACGTCTCCGATATAAAATCAAAGCCCTTTGCTTCCGCAGGCGATGTTGACAAAGCGCTGACCAATCTCGGCGGACACAACGCCAAAGAGCTTTCCTCTGGTTGGATCGCTTACTCCGCGCTGATTGCCTCGCAAAATCCTGATTACCGCGCTGCCGTTCGGGACATTGAGAGCTTTTACGGCCGCGACGTTCTCGAAACTGGACTGCGCAATGATGTGCGCTACGCACGCACCCTCGCCGGTGGTAACGATGCAGTCCTTAGCTCTATCACTGCTGTCAGAGCAGATTCGCGCCGAATCGATAGCGCAGCGGCCTACGTTAAAGAACAGGCTTATTCGCTTCAGGGATCTGGCTGGGCGAAGGCAAAGATCGGCAATTCCGGCGCGAAAGCCGACCAGCTCAACAGCGCCGCGAGCGTCGGTCGCCCAGCAGCACAAAGCCTTATTGCGGCGCTCTCATCGCCTGACGCTAACGCTGTCTTCAGCCAAGCTGGCGCTGCAGGAGCCCCCTCGCTCTGGGACGGCATGACGACGGCAGCCACCTCAATCCGGCTCCCAGCAATCCGCACCAGCTACGCCTCAAGCGCCAGCCGCATTGCTCCTGGCAAGGAACCTGTGGCCGATCGTATTGCGACGCTCGCCGCTTACCGCGTCATTGGCGCATCAGCGACGTCATCGTCCTCGATCCACACTGCGATGTCTGAACGCGACACAAGCAACTGCCTGAAAACAGCGCACCTAAATCTCCAGCAGTGTGTCGCTGCGGCTCACCAACAATACGAAGTTCCCTTCTGCATCGGCGAACATGCCCTCTCAGATGTTGGCAAGTGCATCGGCGATGTGAGCCGCTAGCGCTATTGCTAACCGATTAAAGAGACCCTCGGCCCTTGGTCGGGGGTTTTCTTTTGACCATTGCATGGCCACATCTCGCCCATGAGTATCCAAGACGCAGCGCAAGATATCAGCGACGAGTTTGCCTTTCTCGATGATTGGGAAGATCGCTACGCGCACATCATCGATCTCGGCAAAGCCAATCCTCCACTGATGGCGCAGCAACGCACCGAACAGACGCGCGTTCGAGGATGCGCATCGCAAGTCTGGCTCGTCACCCACATACAGGATGATGGCGGGCTCGCTATTGAAGCTGAAAGTGATGCGATGATCGTTTCTGGGCTTATCGCCGTTTTGAGGCGACTGTTCTCGGGCGCTCAACCCGCAGATATTTTGGCCTTCAACGCTCAGGCCTTTCTCGACGACATCGGCGTCGCTGGCGCACTCACGGCACAGCGCTCAAATGGTCTTTCGTCGATGCTGGATCGCATCCGAAAAGACGCCGATGCTGCGCTTTAGGCGCAATCGCGCAAATCGCAGAGCGGCATGACGCTTTTCAACCCCGCTTCGAGTTGCTGCAACCACATATCAAACTCAGGATCATCGCGGCGGTCTTCGATGGCATGGCACCCATGTGCGACGGTTGAGCGGTCACGGTCGAAGGCATAAGCCACCCGCGCCAAACTCAATCCAAGTCC
>JBCBWQ010000173.1:0-5530 GCA_039817025.1 Pseudomonadota bacterium
GGAAAGGCAAGGGCCGATAGGGCGAGTTCGGGCATGCGGCGTCTTTTCCTCGCGGGCGCAGCCCCCATCTGTTAGGGAAGCAAGACGCCGTCCTTTAATTTCGGCGAAGGAGTACAGTCATGGCGAACACAAATCCACTGCTAGATGACCTTGCAGGTCTCATGACCGGAGCGATGGGCGCGGCCCGCGCCGCAGGCGAGGAAGCGCAGACGGCCGTGCGGGCCCGATTTGAGTCCGCGATTGCTGACATGGACCTTGCTGGCCGGGATGAGGTCGAAGTGTTGAAAGCCCTTGCGGCTTCGGCGCTTGAAAAGGTCGAGGCCCTGGAAGCGCGCGTTGCGGCCCTTGAGACGTCCGAAAAGGACAAAGGTTAACGCGCATTAAATACTGTGAACTTCCTGCGACGCGCGCTGCCCATTTGTTGCGGTGCGGATTTCACATGATAGCTTTTCCCCGTGGATGTGTGTCCACGCCGATTCGGAGGCCCTGACCTATGAGCCTTAAAGTCACAGAAACCTACGAACCCGATATCGACCAGCTGACGGTTATTGAAGAAACGCTGGACGCCGCTGGTTGGGCGTATGAGCGCGAAGAAGACGATGCCATCCAGTGCATTGCGCCGACCCGCTGGGGCGAAATGGGCGGACTGTTTGCCGCGCGCATCGAACCGCCGGCGATCCATTTCTCCGTGACATTGGACGTAAAACCTCAGGCTGCGAAAGCGAATGAAATCGCGCAGCTTGTCATTATGGCCAATGAACGTCTCTGGCTCGGGCACTTTGACTATTGGGCAGAAGAGGGCGTTGTCCTGTTCCGCCACGCCTTGCCGATGCTCGACCGGGATGCGCCGAGTGTTGGTGAAATACGCTCGCTTCTGGCTGCGGCTATCGACTCCATCGACCGGTTTACGCCCGCCTTCAACTTCGTCGCCTGGGCCGGGAAAACGCCGGCAGAGGCCATCGAAGCGGCCTTTTTCGAGACCGCCGGCGAGGCCTAGGCGCGCTCTATGGCCGGATCCATTACGCTGATCGGTGCCGGCCGCATGGGCATGGCCATGGCGTCCGGTTGGCTGGAGGACAAGAACCGGCCATCCGTTGAGATCGTGGATCCGTCTGTCGGGGACGTCGTGGCTGGCTGGGCCGATGCCGGTACCATCACGCTGAATCCAGCCCCAGCCCCGGCAGATGTCCTGGTCATCGCGGTCAAGCCGCAGATCTTCCAAAACGCCTCATCTGATATTGCTGCGCGCGTCGGCCCCGAAACGCTCGTCGTGTCTGTCATGGCGGGGATCGATCTTGCTGGGCTCGAAGCCGCCCTTGGTTCACGCAATCTCGTGCGGGTTATGCCGAATACGCCAGGGGCAATTGGGCGCGGAGTCGCGCTTTTGTCTGCGGCCGACAGCGTTGCGCCTGCGGCCTTGGACAGGGTTAAGGCGCTGCTGGCACCTCTCGGGCGTGTCGAAGGACCGATGAGCGAGACTGACCTTGTGAAGGCCACCGCTGTGTCAGGATGTGGGCCGGCTTACGTGTTCCTGTTGGCCGAACTGATGGCGAGTGCGGGCGCTGCGCGCGGACTTGATCCTGAGCTATCGGCGCGGATTGCGCGGGCGACAGTAGAGGGCGCTGCAGCGCTCATGGCTGGTAGCGACCAGACGCCAGAGGCGCTGCGCCAGGCCGTGACGTCGCCGGGCGGTGTGACGAAAGCAGCGCTGGACGTCTTGATGGCACCGGATGCGGCGCCATCTCTGTTTGAAACCGCCTTCGCCGCAGCTGAACAGCGAGACAAGGAATTGTCGGGCAGCTGAGGGCAAACAGCCTTGAGGATGCCGGCATGCCAACCGCAGAAAAGACCATCGAAAAAGGTGTAAAAGCCGCTCTGGCTTTGGCTAAGGATACCCCCTGGGGGCATCTGACCCTGGCGGGGATTGCCAAGAAAGCAGGTCTGAAGCTGTCTGATTTTCACGGTGTCGCAGACAAGGGTGACCTTGCTGAAGCCGTCGAGCCGTTTTTCGACAAGGCGATGTCTGCCGAAGTGCTCGATATGAACGAGGCCCCCCGTGCGCGCTTGTTCGAAGCGGTCATGTTGCGATTTGAGGCGATGGAGGACCATCGCGAGGCGCTGACGTCGCTGATGAAGTGGCGTGAACAAAGCCCTGCGCGCCTGGCGCGAATGATTGGACTGAGGCGGGCGTCCGCGGAGTGGGCGCTCGTCTGTGCTGGCCTCGACAATGCGGAAGGATTGGCGGGGGCACCTGAGCGGCTAAAGGCGCTCAATGTTGGTTGGGCCATGGCGAAGGCCGAACGGGCCTGGCGCCGGGAAACCAGCCCTGACTTCACGCGCACCATGGCGGCTCTGGACAAGGAACTGCGCGATGCAGAAGAGCGCGCGGACTGGTTCGGCAAATTGCGTCAGCGCCGCTCGCGAGAGCGCGATGGTGAGGGGTGGCGGTTCGCTGACGAGAATGAACCCGGCCCGGGTGCACCCAAGGCAGACCCGGCCAGCTAGGGTTTCAATCGCGGCTATTTGACTGGTACCAGCACCCCCAGAATGAGCAGGCCATGGGGAGCAGAGTTAATCTGGCATGAGGCGGTACCCAACGCCGCGCACGGTCTGCAGGTGGATTGGTTCCCGCGGATCGGGCTCGATTTTCTTGCGCAGCCGCGTCACCTGGACATCGACGGATCGTTCCAGGCCAGCCGATGTTAGCGCCGCCAGGTCTTCGCGGCTGACCGGTTCGCCGGCGTTCGCGCTGAGCACTGTCAGTAGCTGCAATTCGGCATCGGTGAGCCGAACGCGGGTGTCACCATTTTTCAGCTCTCCCCGGGCGGGATTGAAAATGAGCCCGGATAGTTCAACCTCCTCCGGCGGTGGTTCTTTGACTGTCCGGCGCAGAATGGCACCCACGCGCAAGGCCAGCTCTTCCGGCTCGAAGGGCTTGGCAAGATAGTCATCAGCACCGCGCTTGAGGCCTTCGATCCGATCCTCTGACAGCCCGCGGGCCGTCAGCAGCATGACGGGCGTCTCGTTTTCCTCGCGAATGGCCGAAAGGAGGGAGAACCCGTCCTCGCCCGGCATCATAACGTCCAGAATGGCAAGATCGAACTCGATCGACTGCATGACCCGGCGCGCTGCTAATGCATCGGCCGCTGCTGTTACGGCATAACCTTCAGACACGAGGAACCGTTTCAGAAGGGCGCGGATGCGGTCGTCATCGTCGACGACCAGAATGTGGGGGGGCGTCATTTTATCAGGGCCTCCAGAGCCGCAACAGCGCCGGTGACCCGGTCCGCACCGGTTTCTCGCCACGCCCCGCGGACAGCGTCGCGCAGGGCCTCAGAAATCGGGGCCAGCACGGATACACCGTCTTCCGACAGGCTCAGGCGGCGTTCACGGCCATCCCGGCCGCCGCGGGATTTTGCAATCAGGCCCCGGGAATCAAGATCAGCGATGAGGCGGGCGAAGGTGGGCGTTGTCGCGCACAGGCGGGCGCGGGCTTCCGTCACGCTCAGGCCTGGCTCTGCGCGCAGGAGGAACAGAAGCGCAAAAGCAGGCTCGCTCAGGTTTTGGGCACGCCGCGTGGTTTCCGCGGTTTCGGCGAGCCGTCTTCCAGCGGCCAACAGAAGATCGACGCTGCGATCAAGCTCTTCATCGCGCAGGAATAAGCGGGGATCAGCCGGGCGTGCGGCGGCGGTGTTGTTGACTTCATGGGTCACGGTCTGAGAATGAACGCCAAGCCGCCTTCGCGCGCAAGTTCAGGATCGTTTCCCATGGCCCTTATTCCCTATGATGACCGCGACGGTCTGATCTGGATGGACGGAAAGTTCATCAATTGGCGCGATGCGAAGGTGCATGTCCTGACCCACGGCCTGCACTATGCCTCATCAGTGTTTGAGGGCGAACGGGCCTATGGCGGGGAGATCTTCAAATCGCTCGAGCATTCCCAGCGTTTGCACAAGTCTGCCGAGATCCTTGGATTCGAAATTCCGTTCTCGGTCGAGCAGATCGAAGATGCCAAGCGCGAAGCGCTTTTAAAGTCTGGCCTTGAGAGCGCCTATGTCCGTCCGATTGCCTGGCGCGGGTCCGAGATGATGGGTGTGTCGGCGCAGGAAAACACCATCCATCTTGCGATCGCTGTCTGGCATTGGGGCGATTATTTTGCCGACAAGATGAAGGGCATCCGCATGACCCACGCCCAGTGGAAGCGGCCAAGCCCCGAAACCGCGCCATCAGATTCAAAAGCGGCCGGGCTGTACATGATCTGCACCATGTCCAAGCACGCTGCAGAGAAAGAGGGCTATGCTGATGCCCTGATGCTGGATTGGCGCGGGCAGGTCGCTGAAGCGACGGGCGCAAACATCTTCTTTATTCGCGACGGAGCAATCCATACGCCGACGCCAGATTGTTTCCTGAACGGAATCACACGTCGCACCGCAATTGCACTCGCCAAGGCCAGACAAGTCGACGTGGTCGAGCGGGCCATTTTTCCCGAAGAGCTCGATACGTTTTCTGAGTGTTTCATCACCGGAACGGCGGCTGAAATAACGCCGGTCGCAGAAATCGGAGCCCACCGCTACACGCCGGGAGAGATCACAGGCGCGCTCGTCGAAGACTATGACAAGCTGGTGCACGGGCGCATCCCAATGCCGACGCTTGAGCCAGCGTGATTCGCCCGTAATAATTATTGACCGAAAGTTAACGTCGCAATCTGAATGGATTGTGGCTATACCACGGCAATGACCGAGAGCGGCTTTCTCGATTGGCTCGTCAGAGCTCGCGGCGCGATCGCAGCGCTGACGATTCACATCGCCGTGGTCGCGCTTTTGATCACCAATGATATTTCGCCGGACAATTCCGAGGCCGATCCTGTTTTGGTCTCGATCGTGGAATGGCCAGAGATGGGCGCGCCAAACACAGACCCTGATGCCTCTGCGCCGGACTACAGCCCTAAACCGCTGGAAAAAGAGAAGGCAGACGTGTCACCTGGCATGGCACCCGCAGCGAGCGAAAAAGCCGTCGTGGAAAATGCCGCTCCGCTTGCTGATCCCAATGCGCCGGACAGCCCTTCAGATACCCAGGCCGCCCCCTATTCGGAGATTGCCCGTGGCCCTGTAGAGCCGGCTGAACCCGTGGAGACGAAGGTTGAGCGCAAGCCGCAGCCGGAATTTGCCAATCCATGGCTGAACCTGTCGCCGGGACCGGCTCAGCGTGTGGCGGCTGCGGTACAGTGTGCGCGCCTCACTCCAAGCCAGAGGGTCAATTGTCCGACAAAGGCCATGGAAGACTATGCAGTCGCGTCGGTTGTGGCCGACGTCAGGGCGGCGCGCCCGCTGTATGACCCGTTCCTGGACGTGTTGGTGGCCAATGCGGCGTTTTCAGGCTGGCGCGCCCGGCAAATGGATCCCTATGAACACTCGCCCTATCGCCTGAGCAACACCTCTCGGGACGCCTACGGACGGGGCTCGCACCGCCAGAACCCTGCTTTCGCTGCGAATCAGGCCACCGCCGACATGGCTGGGCATGCCCAGCCATG
>JBCBWQ010000174.1:0-5470 GCA_039817025.1 Pseudomonadota bacterium
CATCGACCATTTGTCGCGGCTCAAGCGCGAACGCGCGATTGAGAAAGTGCGCAAAGCCAAGCGCCAGAAAGCCCGCGACGCCGCGGCGTAGTCGGCGCGGTCCGGCCCGATGACGACACCTCCCGCCCTGCGCCTCGCCTTTATGGGCTCTCCGGCATTTTCCGTGCCTGTGCTCGATGCACTTGTTGCAGCCGGCCACGACATCGCAGCGGTATACACCCAGCCGCCGAAGCCCGCCGGGCGCGGCAAGACCCTTCGCAAGACCGATGTTCATGCCCATGCCGAAGCGCTCGGGTTGACCGTGCGAACGCCGAAATCGCTGAAGACAACCGATGCACAGGCCGACTTTGCCGCTCTGTCGCTCGATGCGGCGATTGTCGTGGCCTACGGGCTGATCCTGCCGCAGCCCATTCTTGATGCCCCGCGGCTCGGTTGTATGAACCTGCATGCCTCACTTCTACCGCGCTGGCGCGGTGCCGCGCCAATACAGCGCGCGATTATGGCGGGCGACGAGATAACCGGCGTTCAGGCGATGATGATGGAGGCAGGCCTCGACACGGGCCCCGTTCTGGCGACGGAAACCACGCGGATTTTCCCCTTCGACACAGCCGGCGAGGTGCACGACCGGTTGTCGAGCCTTGGAGCCGACCTTGCCCCGCGCGCGCTTGCAGGGCTCGCCGATGGATCCATCACGCCAAAATTGCAGTCCGAGGACGGCATCACCTATGCTCACAAAATCACGGCCGAAGACCAACGCATCGACTGGACCCGGCCTGCGGCGCAGGTCGATGCGCAGATCCGCGGGCTGTCTCCGTTTCCCGGGGCCTGGTTTGAGTGGACGCCGGGTGGGGCGGACGCGCCGCTGCGCGTGAAGGCGCTCATGTCGGGACTGGCGGATGGCAGCGCAGGCGCAGCCCCCGGATGCGTTCTGGACGATCGCCTTACGGTGGCGTGCGGCGACGGCGGCGCGATCCTGCTGAAGCGACTCCAGAAGCCGGGGGCGCGGGCAGCAGACGCGGATGACTTTCTGCGCGGCACAGCGATTCCTGCGGGTACCCGCTTCACGTGACCCGCTACAAGCTTCTGGTTGAGTATGATGGCCGGCCGTTTCTGGGCTGGCAGCGACAGGATGATGGCGCGACCGTGCAAGGCGTGATCGAAGCCGCCGCCGAGGCTTTGAATGGCACGGCGACGCTGGTGCAAGGCTCGGGGCGGACAGATTCCGGCGTCCATGCCACGGGACAAGTTGCTCACCTCGACCTGCGCGATGATATTCCTGCGCGAAAGATTGCCGACGCCCTGAACCATCACATGCGCCCGCACCCCGTCGCGGTGCTGGCTGCCGTGGCCGCGCCCGACGACTTCCATGCGCGCTTCCACGCGATTGCGCGCCACTACCGCTACACCATTGTCAATCGCCGTGCAGACCTGACGGTGGAGCGCGGCCTGGCGTGGCGGGTCCCCAGCCAGCTCGATGCCAATGCCATGGACCGGGCGGCGCAATCGCTGCTGGGGCTGCACGACTTCACCACGTTCCGCGATACCCAGTGCCAGGCCGACAGCCCGATGCGCACGCTTGATAAGATTGCCGTTCAGCAGTTCCGCGACCGGGTTGAGATCACCTGTTCTGCACGCTCCTTCCTGCACAGGCAGGTGCGCTCCATTGTCGGCAGCCTCGTCGAGGTGGGCCGCGGCCGGGAGCGCGAGCGCTGGATCGGTGAAATTTTGGCGGCACAGGACCGCACAGCCTGCGGCCCGGTCGCGCCGCCGGACGGGCTTTACCTTGAGCGCGTCGATTACGACTAGTCGCGCAGGAGCTCGTTGATGCCGGTTTTGGCGCGGGTCTGGGCGTCGACTGTCTTGATGATGACGGCGCAGGCAAGCGACGGGCCGCCACTCGCGCCGGCGAGTGCCCCTGGAACAACCACGGCATAGGGCGGGACTTCGCCATAGGTGACTTCGCCGGACTGGCGATCGACAATCTTCGTCGACTTAGACAGGAAAACTCCCATCGCAACCACCGCGCCTTCTCGCACGATAACGCCTTCAACGACCTCAGAGCGCGCGCCGATAAAGCAGTTGTCCTCGATGATGACCGGGTTGGCCTGCAAGGGCTCAAGCACGCCGCCGATCCCTACGCCGCCTGACAAATGCACGTTTGCACCGATCTGGGCGCAGGAGCCAACAGTCGCCCACGTGTCGACCATGGTGCCTTCGCCGACATAGGCCCCGATGTTCACATAGGACGGCATGAGGACGGCGTTCCGGCCGATGAAGGCACCGCGCCGCACGGCGCAGGGCGGGACGGCGCGAAAGCCTGCCTCGCGGAATTCCGCTTCGCGCCAGCCATCAAACTTGGACGGGACCTTGTCCCACCAGGGCCCTGCCCCGTCCGCGCCGCGCATGAGCTGGTTATCGTTCAGGCGGAAGGAGAGCAGCACGGCTTTCTTGAGCCATTGATTGACGGTCCAGCCACCCTGCCCGTCCGGCTCGGCGACGCGGAATTCACCAGTGTCGAGGAGGTCGAGCGCGGCATCGACGGTTTCTCGGATCTCGCCGGTCGTGTCGGGCGTCAGTTTTGAGCGGTCTTCCCAGGCGGCATCGATTACGGCGGCGAGGCGGTCAGGCATGGCTTATCCGGTCTTGTTGGTGAGGTCGGCGAGAAAGGCCGTGAGGTCGCCGGTTTCATAATGAATATGCTCGGCGCGGTCATCCCCTGCCTTGGCGGGCCGGGCATGTTCAGGCTCATGGCTCCAATCCTTGTCCGAGTGGACAAGCACTGTGGCAAACCCCATGGCGTGGGGCGTGACGAGGTTGCGGTCGAGGTCTTCGAAGAACACGCCGTCTTGGGCGTCGATGCCAAACCGGTCCGTGAAGGCATGGAAGGCTTCCGGTTTCGGCTTTGGCGTGAACCGGGAGTCTTCAATAGCGTGGATGCCGTCGAAGAGGCCCGACAGGCCCATTTTCTCGGTGACGCGGGCCGCATGGCCGCGCGAGCCATTGGTGTAGACGAACTTGCGGCCGGGAAGCGCCTCAATCGCGGCGCGCAGCTCTGGTGCGTGCGGCACGGGCGACAGGTCGATATCGTGGACGTAATCGAGGAAGGCGTCCGGCTCCAGCCCGTGGACCGTCATCAGGCCGTTGAGCGTTGTCCCGTGTTCTGCGTAATAGCGCTTCTGCAAGGCGCGGGCGTCGGGCGTGTCCAGACTGAGGGCCTGCGCGACGAACTCGGTCATGCGCGTATCGATCTCGGCGAACAGATCGCAGGCGGCGGGATAAAGCGTATTGTCGAGGTCAAAGACCCATTCGCGCCGGCGCTCGATCATGGGCGTTAGCCGTCCCGGCGGGGGGCGTCGAAATCGCGCTCAAAGAATTCGAAAACGAGCTTGCGGTCATCCGGGGCTGCGGTCGCGGCGAACAGGGCCGTGCGATACGCGGCTTCCTCGCAATCGTCTCGGCCATTGATGGCGAATTTCGCCCGGGCGACACAGAAGGACTCATTGGCGCGGGAGAGCGTGCGGACCTGTCCGTTTTCGGTTTCCATCTCGCCATAGACAAAATGCTCTGCCTGCAGGAGCGGCGCATCGATTACGCGCGCGCAGCCGCCAGCCTCCAACATCCACCAGCCCCGGCTTTCCCATGTCTCGCCAGAACTACGCCGCGCAATCGCGCTCCAGATGCGATTCCGGGTACGGTTGCAGACCGTCATGCCAACGTCCTTTGCGCGCGTCTTGGCGGCAAGTTCGAGAATATCGATCAGGTCTTCATCGGTCGTGTCGGACGCCAGGCCTTGCTCGGAGAGAAAATCTGCGATGGCAGCGCGCGTCTTGCGGCCGATCAGGCCATCAATCTTGCCCGAGAAGATACCGGCATCTTCGAGCAGGCGCTGGATGCCGGCTGCACGGGCTTTGTTGAGTGAGAAATCATCGGTTTCGGTGAAATCATTGCGCCATTTGGTGCGGTTTTCGATGAGCACGGGTTTGAACCCCATGGCATCGAGCCCCATGCCGGCGCAATCGGCGAGGTTTTCAACCGAGAAGGACCCCAGGCTGTCGACACACAGGCGTTGATCACCGCCCCAAGCCTTTGATCCACCGCGATGCGCGTCTGAGGTGCGACCGGACAAATAGTGGATGCCGGGCGTAAGCGGACCAGACAGGACGGTCTCGCAGCTACCGGGACGCAGCTTGGTCCAGCCCTCGACGACGGTGCTCGCGCCATCTGGCCGACCGATGGCCGCTTCTATCACGAAGCTTGTTTGGTTGCACAGCGACCAGCCATTGCTGGATTGCGCCTCGGCCCGGCCCATCATGCCAAGGACCAGCAGCGAGAGGAGGAAGATCAGTCTAGGAAACAAACGTGCCAGCGCCATGTTCAGTGAACAGCTCCATAAGCAGGGCATGCGGCGCACGCCCGTCCAAGATTACCGCCGCCCCAACCCCAAGATCGACCGCCCGCGCCGCAGTTTCAAGCTTTGGTATCATGCCGCCTGCAGCCGTGCCGTCAGAGATCAGTGCAGGAATATCCTTGCGTGACAGCTCTCGCATCAGGGTGCCTGACTTATCGAGCACGCCGGCAACGTCAGTCAGCAGGAGGAGGCGCTCGGCCCCCAAAGCTTCGGCGACGGCGCCGGCGGCGGTGTCAGCGTTGATATTGTAGCGGGCGCCATCGGGGCCGACGCCGACCGGGGCAACGACAGGGATCAGGTCGACATCGGCCGCGGCGAGGGCTTGGAGAACGGTCGGGTCGACGGCCTCGGGCTCGCCGACGAAGCCAAGATCGATGATCTGCTCGATATGGCTGTCCGGGTCACGTTTGGTTTTCGTTGCCTTGGCCGCGCGGATGAGGTTGGCGTCGGAGCCCGACAGGCCGACCGCCTTGCCGCCCGCCGCGTTGATCGCGCGGACAATGGTTTTATTGATCGCGCCGGAGAGGACCATTTCCACGACTTCGACCGTGTCAGCGTCGGTCACGCGCAAGCCGTCCTTGAATTCCGACTGGATGCCGAGCCGCTCCAACATGCCGCCAATCTGCGGCCCGCCACCATGGACCACGACAGGATTAATGCCGAGATGCTTCAGGAGCACGACATCGCGCGCAAAGCCTGCCGCCAGCGTTTCATCGACCATGGCGTGGCCGCCATACTTCACAACGATCGTTTTCTTGTCGTAGCGCTGGATATAGGGCAGCGCCTCGGACAGGGTCCGCGCGGTGAACTGAGCTGTTTCGAAATCTGTCGCCATCGCAGCGGCTTTAGCGCGCTTCGGCCTCAGGCGGAACCGGGCTGAGTGAGCTCAAGGCGCATGAAAACGCTGTTTCCGTTCGGTGTGTAGTCCCCAAAGGGCCCGCAATAGTCGAACCCGTAGGCCTCATAGAGCTTTCGGGCGGGCAGGAAGCCCTCCTGCGGACCGGTTTCCAGGCTGAGGCGCGCGCGCGGACCTATACGGCGCTCAGCCTGGAAACCGGTCCG
>JBCBWQ010000175.1:0-5451 GCA_039817025.1 Pseudomonadota bacterium
CGCCCAAACCCTCAGGCCGCCAGCCGCTTCTGGGATTTCCCGAAGCCCCAAAACGTTTGGAAGACCTCGATGTCACGCCGTGCAATGCGGGGGCTATCTCCGCCTTGTGGCGGTGGAAAGAGTGGTCATCCAAGAGCGTCTGCATTGTCGGAGAGCGAGCGGCCGGCAAGACAACGATGGCTCTCGCCTGGGCAAGAGAAAGCGGTGCGCGGGTTTTGAACGCACGGGACTTTGATCGTCTCGACGCGGCAACGGTTGCCAGCCTCGCGAAGAGCAACGTCGTATTGGACGATGCCGATCAAATGAAGAACGAAGACAATCTTCTAACGCTTCTCAATCTGGCGAGCGGCGAAGCTGCGATTCTGCTCACATCATCTGCCCGGCCAGGACGGTGGCCCGTAGAATCCCACGATTTGTCTTCTCGACTTTCTGCGGTGGCAACACTGGAAATCGACGCACCGGACGATGACATGCTTCGGCTTCGGTTGCGGCACGCTGCGAAGCGGGCCTTCATGCGCTTGCCAGACGAGCTTGTCGAATACCTTGTGCCGCGCCTGATACGGAGCTTTGCAGCCATTGAAGAGTATGTAACACGCCTCAGCGAACGGGTGGGCGCTGAAAATCGCCCCCCTACAGTGCCGCTTGCGCGCGATGTGCTTGCGGAGGTGCAGGGAAATGACGGCAACGGGGACGAGGTCCATGAGTGAGACGGGGGCGAAGCGTTCTGGGGTTTCAATGACGAGCCCCTCCCGCTTTCTGAACCGGGAGCTGTCTTGGCTTGGTTTTAATGACCGCGTTCTCGATGAGGCCGCGAACACGGCGCATCCGCTACTTGAGCGGCTTCGCTTTCTGTCGATCTCGGCCAGCAATCTCGATGAATTTTACATGGTCCGGTACGCGGGCCTCCGCGAGCAGGTACGCGCAGGGGTTACCCGGCCGAGCCAGGACGGGATGACACCCGCACAGCAGGTCGCGGCTATCGAGAAGGAAGCCGCGGAGCTGCTGCGGGATCAACAGGAGCAGTGGATTGAGCTCAAGTCTGAGCTATCGAAGGAGGGCATTCATGTCCTCGATGCGTCGAAGTTGAAAAAGGCCGATATTGCCTGGTTGAAAACTTACTTCGAGAAGCGCCTGTTTCCCATACTAACGCCCCTTGCAGTCGACCCGGCGCATCCGTTCCCGTTTATCCCGAATCTCGGCTTCGCCATGGCGATCGACCTTGAGTCGACGTCAGGCGATCTGCTGACCGGGCTGGTGCCCATACCCGCGTTTACGCCGCGTTTTGTTCGTCTTGCGGACAAGCCTAACGCAGGCATCCGATTTATAGCGCTTGAGGATCTGATCCCGCTGTTCCTTGACTCGCTGTTTCCTGGATACAAGGAGCGCGGACGATGCGTCTTCCGGATCATCCGAGATAGCGATATCGAGATCGAGGAAGAAGCTGAGGACCTGATCCGCGACTTTGAGATATTGCTGAAGCAGCGGCGGCGCGGACGAATTGTGCGCATAAAAATGTCAGAGGGTGCGCCGGAGGGACTGCGATCATTGATCCTGCGGGAAATAGAGGCTGAGCCTCAGGACGAGGCCGAGATTGGCGGGCTCTTGGGGCTTGCCCAGCTGTCCCAACTCATCGTGGACGAGCGACCTGATCTCGTCTTTCCGCCGTTCGAACCTCGCTATCCCGAGCGCATTCTGGCCATGGGTGGGGACTGCTTCGCGGCCATCCGGCAGAAAGACATTATCGTTCACCACCCCTACGAAAGCTTCGACGTCGTTGTGCAATTCATCAAGCAGGCGGCGCGCGACCCGGATGTTGTAGCGATCAAACAGACGCTCTACCGGACCAGCGCGAACTCGCCGATTGTGTCCGCGCTGGTGGAGGCTGCAGAAGAAGGAAAGAACGTCACGGCGCTGGTTGAGATCAAGGCGCGGTTCGATGAGGAAGCGAACCTGAGGCTTGCGCGCGACCTTGAGCGCGCCGGCGTGCAGGTTGTTTACGGCTTCATAGAGTACAAGACCCACGCAAAGGTATCGCTTGTGGTGCGCCGGGAAGAGGGCACCTTGCGCACCTACACACATTTCGGGACTGGCAATTACCACCCCATCACGGCCCGGATTTATACCGACTTATCTCTATTCACGGCTGACGAGGCATTGGGCCGTGATGCAAGCCGGTTGTTCAATTTCGTTACCGCCCACCGCGAGCCCCCCGAAACACCACCGCCGCTTGAAAAGATATCCATGTCTCCTGTCACTATGGAGCGCGATCTCATCGAGATGATCGAAGCCGAAGCCAAGGCGGCGCGTGCTGGCGAGCCTTCAGGCATCTGGGCCAAGATGAATTCGCTGGTCGACACTGACATCATCGATGCGCTCTACAAGGCCAGTCAGGCGGGCGTGCCGATGAACCTCATCGTTCGCGGCATCTGCTGTCTGCGCCCGGGCGTGCCCGGTCTCTCCGAAACGATTCAAGTGAAGTCTATTGTGGGCCGGTTTCTCGAACATTCGCGGATTGTCTGTTTTGCGAACGGGAGCGCTCTGCCGTCTGTTAGTGCGAAGGTGTTTATTTCATCTGCCGATTGGATGCAGCGCAATCTCAAGAGGCGGGTTGAGGCGCTGGTTCCAGTCGAGAACATTACCGTAAGGCGTCAGGTACTGAACCAAATCATGGTTGCGAATATCAACGATGACAAACAGTCGTGGATCATGGATGCCGACGGCGATTATGCCCGAACGCTTGCGCCGAAGAATTCAGACTCCTTTGGCTGCCATGATTATTTTCTCACAAATCCGAGTCTGTCTGGGCGTGGTGAGGTGCCTGAGAAATCTCTGCCACCGCGCCTAAGCCCCAAACGTCGGACCCGCCGTAAATGATCAACAAGAGCGCCGATGACCAAGCGGCCATAATCGACATCGGATCGAACTCAGTCCGTTTGATCGTTTATCGCCTGCTTGGGTCTTCGGCGCTGCCTTACATCAATGAAAAGGTCATGGCGGGGCTTGGGCGTGGCCTGAGTGAAGCAGGCGTAATGTCCAATGAAGCAATTGATGAAGCGCTGGACGCACTGGTGCGGTACCGGGCCATACTGAAAGCGCTAGGCGTTACGCGCGTCGATGCGGTTGCCACCGCGGCTGTACGCCGGGCCAATAATCGTTTGGATTTTACCGCTCGGGCGGAGGCGATCATCGGTCAAGATCTGAGAATTCTCAGCGGTGAAGATGAAGGACGCCTGGCGGCTCTTGGCGTTGCTGCGGGATTGCATGAACCAAAGGGCCTCGTGGGCGATCTTGGTGGTTCCAGCCTTGAGCTTGTGCCGACGCCAGATCACTCGGCAGGCAGGCCGGGCGAAACGCATTTCCTGGGGCCGTTTGCGCTCGATGACGGTGAGCCATTCGATGAGCGCCGGATTCGAATGTTGATCCGCCAGCGTCTCGAAACGTCCGAACGCGTGAAAGACGGATATGAGCGTTTCTATGCAGTTGGTGGAGCATGGCGGGCGCTTGCGAAGCTCGATATGGAAATGCGTGGCTATCCGCTGCGGATTTTGCACGCATACCAGATGAATGCCGGGGATGTCCGCAAGTGCGTCCGCACCGCTCTGGCGAGTGTGAATGACACCTCTGTGCGCAGTACCGTTGAGAGACTCTCGAGGCGGCGGGTGAAAACGCTTCCCTATGCAGCCCTTGTGCTTGATGAGTTGATGGCGGCGACGGGGGCTAAAAACGTTGTCGTTTCGTCAAATGGCCTGAGAGAGGGTGTGCTTTGGGAGCCTCGTGGGGCCGATCATTCCGACCCTTTGCGGGATGGGGCGATCGCTCTGTTCGACCTGAATGAGACCCAAGTCTCGTTTGGTGAGCAGTTGCATCGATTTGTCCGAGCGGTGCTTGCACCAGAGCCAGATCTTTTTGGTTCACTAAGTGCGGACGAGAGGATCGAAACTGCGGCCTGCCTTCTCGCGGACTCTGGATGGCGGTTTCATCCCGATCATCGCGCAGATCTCGTGTTTGAGCAGGTTTTGCTGGCACCGCTGCTTTCAACTGACCATGCTGAACGTTTGTTTCTTGCAACGGCGGTTGCCAGTCGCCACCAACGCAAATTCGAGCGACCAAAGCGCTATGCTGGGCTACTAAGCCCGGCGCAAGTGGAGCGGGCGGGTCGTCTTGGTGCTCTTATGCGGCTGGGGTGCGAATTTTCCGGTCGCTCGGCCGCCAATCTCGCGTCTGCCAGTCTTCAGCGCACGCCAGATACGCTCGTGCTGCGCGTACCTGCGATACAGGCTACGATGGTATCTTCCATGGTCGTGAGACGTCTGGGGCAGGCGGCGGCGACATTTGATCTTCAGCCGGATGTGACCATTGAAGATTGAGGTGCGGTCAATTTAGGCGGCGCGGCTAAACTTCGAACAGCCTCACCTGGCCATCCTCAAATGACAGGGCGAGTTTCCCTGACAGCAGAGCGCGTGCTTTCTTGCCAAAAAGCTCTTCCCGCCAGCCGGTGAACGCGGCGATATCATCTGATGTCTCACCGCGCGCAATCCGTTCAATGTCGGCGGCGTTCGCGATGAGGCGGGGGACAACGTCAGCTTCGTCGCTAACGTGCTTCAGCAGGACCTTCAGCATTTCCGGTGCGCCCGCCGGTGTTTGAGGATTGTGCTGGCGTTTAGGAAGATCAGGCGCGAAGTCGTCAGGCGCATCGAGCGCCAGATTGACCGTTTCAATCAATCCTTCGGCATACTTCGAGCGGATGAAGCCGTTCGGCACAGCCCTCAATCGTCCATAGGACGCTTCATCACGTGGCTTTTGGTCTGCGATTTCCTGGATCGCGTCGTCCTTGAGGATGCGGCGGCGCGGTTTGTCCAGGGATTGGGCGCGCCGCTCGCGCCACTCAGCGACGGCGGCGACGACGGCCGCGTAGTCTTTTTTGGGCTTTCGGATTTTGAGTCGCTGCCAGGCGTTCACCGGGTCAGTGTCGTAAAGCGCCGGATCTTCCAGGCTGGTCATTTCCTCACGCACCCAATCGAGGCGGTCTTTCTCTTCCAAGCGCTCCACCATGATCTGGTAAGCGTCGCGGAGGTGCGTCACGTCGCCCAGCGCATAGACAAGCTGCTTTTCGCTCAGGGGACGACGGGTCCAGTCCGTGAACTGGCTCGATTTATCAATATGGCGCTTCAGAACGCGCTGAACGAGATTGTCGTAGGAGATGGAGTCTCCAAGGCCCAGCGCCATTGCTGCAATCTGCGTGTCGAAGATCGGCCCCGGGGGGTGGCCGATGAGACGGTTGAAGATTTCAAGATCCTGTCGCGCTGCATGAAACACCTTCACCCGGTTGTCTTGCGCGATGAGATCAAGGAAAGGTCCAATATCAAGATCGTCAGAGAGGGGGTCGATCAAGCCCTCTACGCCCGGTGCGGAGGCTTGTATTAGGCTCATTTCTGGCCACTACGTCGTTTC
>JBCBWQ010000176.1:0-5433 GCA_039817025.1 Pseudomonadota bacterium
GGCGTCCGCGCCGTCCGGCGCTTGGTGCTGGGCGTCTAAGCCAGCCGCGACCAGTCATCGCCGGTCAGTTCGACCCAGCCATGTTTGCGATCTTCAAAGACAGAGTGCTTCGGGGCTGGAAACGAAGGATCGGCAAAGGCGCCAAGCGGCACCGCGATCCGGCCCGGAAAAAGTTCATTGGTGTAGAACACTGTATCCCCGCAGGTCGGACAGAAATTATAGCGCCCCCACCGGCCACTATCGGCGAGTGTCTCATAGGTCGTGTAGGCACCGGTCACCGCCACCTGACCTTCCGGCCAACGGGCCTGCGCCGCAAAGGCGCTGCCGGAGCGTTTCTGGCAGTCGAGACAGTGGCACACCGAAATGCGCACCGGCGCGCCCGTGCACGTGGCTTGGAGCGCTCCGCACCGGCAGGATGCGGAGCGAACCGACATATCAGCCTTCATCGTCCAGCTGCGGCACACCAACGGCATGGAAGCCGGCATCGACATGCACGATTTCCCCGGCAATGGAGCGCCCCAGCGGCGACAGGAGGTACAGCGCACATCCAGCCACGCCTTCCATGCTGGTGTCTTCCTTCAGGAGTGACCAGTCCCGCCCTGTGCCCATGAGGCTCTTGCCGCCGCGAATGCCCGCCAGCGACAGCGTCCGCATGGCCCCGGCGGAAATCGCATTCACGCGGATGCCCTGTGGCCCGAGATCGCGCGCGGCATACCGGGTGGAGGCTTCCAGAGCCGCCTTAGCAACGCCCATGACATTATAGGACGGGATCGTCCGCTCGGCCCCGAGATAGGTCATGCACAGGATCGATCCCCCACCCTCTTCCTTAGGGGTCATAATCGCACCTGCCCGGCGGCAAACGTCGATGAAACTGTAGACGGAAATATCCATGGCCCGCGCAAATCCTTCACGGGAGGTCTTCTCGACCATCGAGCCCATAAGCTCGTCCTTGCCGGCAAAGGCGATGGAATGGACGAGGAAATCGATCGTGCCGAACTTGTCCTTAACCGCGTCGAAGGCCGCATCCATTGAGGAATCATCGGTCACATCGGCTGGAATCATCGTGTCCATACCAATGGATTCCACAAGCGGCCGCACGCGGCGCTCGAGATTTTCGCCCTGATAGGTGAAAGCAATCTCCGCCCCTTGAGCGGCGAGTTGGCGGGAAATGCCCCAGGCGATGGAATTCTGGTTTGCCACACCCATCACAAGGCCGCGCTTGCCCTTCATCAGGTCGCCGGCGGGGAAATTCCAATCGTCGGACATGGGGCGCACTCCTTTGTTCTGCGGCAGTCACCAGAGGGCTAGAGGGGCCCTGAACGCGCGTCAATGGAGGCTAGAGCTCATCCGGATTGAACAGGCCGACTTTCATATCCTCGGCAACGTAGACTTTCTTATCGTCAGCGAAGACACGGCCATCGGCAATGCCCAGAACAAGCTTGCCGCGCTTGACGCGTTTCATCTCGATCTCATAACGCACGAGGCCGACGTCGGGTGTGATCTGGCCGGTGAATTTCACATGGCCAACACCCAGGGCGCGGCCCTTGCCCGGCGATCCGGACCAGCCGAGCCAGTAGCCGACGGCTTGCCACATCGCATCAAGGCCGAGGCAGCCAGGCATGACCGGATCGCCTGGGAAATGGCACTGGAAGAACCAGAGATCCGGCTTGATATCGAGCTCGCCAACCACGTGGCCTTTGCCAAAAGGCCCGCCATCGAGGCTGATCTCGGTTACACGGTCCATCATGAGCATGGGCGGTGCCGGCAGCTGCGCATTGCCAGGGCCGAACAGTTCGCCTTTGCTGGAGGTGATCAGCTCATCATAGGAATAGCTGGGTTGCGGGGTGTGAAACTCGTGCGGTCCGCTCAAGGGGACATCCTTTCGCGCAAGATGATGTGCGCGCAAACGAGCCCCGCTGCCGGATTTTGTCAACTCATACGAGCCATGCAGGTGGCCTTAGAGCGGCGTGTCGGTCGCGTTCGCCCCCCAGAGATCCGCCCTGGCAGCCCAACCCTTGCCCCGCGGCGTCTCAAGCCTGCACCATCCCGCATCGCAGGGCCCGAGCTCAGCGAGGACCCCTTCAGCCAGCTTTGCAACAGGGCGGGCCTCCGGGTCAGGGCTCGCATGCAAAACCGTTTCCCGCCGTACCAAAGCATGGGCCGCCGCCGACAGCTGGTTACCGCGAATCCAGACCTCATCGCCATCGGGATCGCGCACGCGGCGCCAGTCGCGGCTTTCCTTGATAATCAAGACAGGAAGCCCCTGACGTTCATAGCGCCACAGGATCTGGTGATCCTTGCCCGGCCCTGCCCGGCCATTCACGGCGGAATAACGCAAACTCTCAAAGCGCGGGACGGGCTTGCCGGAAAAATGACTGATCGTGGTGGCACTCGCGGCATCATCCGCCAGGGCGGGTGCCGAAATCGCACACGCAAAGAGACAAACAGCTGTAAACCGTCGCAAAACCATGCGCCCACCATCCCAAGATCATTCTTGTTGTGAACTGACTATGGCGTGCGGGAATGAATCTCTCGTAAAACCATGGCGTTGGCGCTCGCGCTGCGCTCTGCTATGCGGCTAGAATATCCAGAGAGGTCCCATGTCGAACCCCCGCAAGCTGAAAGTGATCGTCACCCGCAAGCTGCCCGATCCGGTGGAGTTGCGTCTGAAAGAGCTGTTCGATGCTGAGCTCAATCATGACGACCACGCGTTCAGCCGCGAAGAACTCGGCACTGCACTGGAACGCGCTGATGTTCTGGTGCCGACCGTCACCGACAAGATCGATGGCCGCCTGATGGCCCGGGCTGGAGATCAGCTACGCCTGATCGCGCAGTTCGGCGCAGGCGTGGACAATATCGATGTGGCCAGCGCCGTTGAGCGCGGCATCACCGTGACCAATACGCCAGGCGTGCTGACCGACGACACAGCAGATGTCGCCATGGCGCTGATTCTGGCGGTGCCGCGACGCTTGCATGAGGGCGTGCAGGTCATGGACGCTGGCGCATTCCACGGATGGACGCCAACATGGATGATGGGCCGCAGGATTGCGGGCAAGCGCCTTGGTATCATTGGCATGGGGCGTATCGGTCAGGCGGTTGCGCGGCGCGCCAAGGCATTCGGGCTTCAGATTCACTATCACAACCGCAAGCCTGTAAGCGCGAAGATCGAGTCGCTGCTTGAGGCGACCTATTGGGACAGCCTGGACCAGATGCTGGCACGCATGGACATCGTCTCGGTCAACTGCCCGCATACGCCCGCCACCTTCCACCTGCTCAATGCGCGCCGGCTGGAGCTGCTCAAACCCGACAGTTTCATCGTCAACACGGCGCGCGGCGAAGTCATTGATGAGGCGGCGCTCGCGCGGGCTATAAAGGCTGGAAAAATTGCCGGTGCCGGCCTCGACGTGTTTGAACGCGAACCCGCCGTGAACCCTGAATTGCAGGGCCTGCCGAATGTCGTCCTGCTGCCGCACATGGGGTCTGCAACCGTTGAGGGCCGGGTCGAGATGGGCGAAAAAGTCATCATCAACATCAAGACCTATGCCGATGGCCATAAGCCGCCGGATCGCGTCATTCCGGCCATTCTCTGACCGGAAGCCAGGCGGCATGGACTTCAGTCTTCATGCAAGCGTGACTGGCAGGTTTCGCCGAATGCGCTAGGACACAGCCTACCCCTTCCCGTCTGAGGAGATTGCCCATGACCCGCTTCGCCATCCTGTTCGCAAGCGCTGCAGCGCTTCCCCTGCTGGCTTCAGCCCATGGCGGCGCCCTGCACGTTGCTCAGCAGCAGCCGCCGGTTCAGGTCACGACCACTGACCTTGGCGACGGAATTTATATGCTGCAGGGCCGGGGCGGTAATCTCGGGGTTCTTGATGGAGAGGACGGCGTCTTCGTCATCGACAGCCAATATGACGATATGGCGTTCCAGAACCTCTACGCCATCGGCGAAATCACCAATGACGTTCCGCATTACCTTGTGAACACGCACTGGCACGGCGACCATGTGGGCGGAAACGCCAAATTCGAGGATGTCGGCGCGCTGATCATTGCCCATGACAATGTGCGCGAACGGGTTTCGACCGACCAGACGATGTCGATAGCCGGTACGGAACGCGACGTGTCCGCAAGCCCGGTCGAAGCGTGGCCCGTGATCACCTTTGACGACGACATGACATTGCATCTGAACGGGCAGACGGTCCGGCTCGTTCACTTGCCTGAAGCGCATACCGATGGCGACACGATGATCGTGTTTGAAGACGCCAACGTGTTCCACATGGGTGACGTGATGTTTTCGGGTATGTTCCCCTTCATCGACATCGGCTCCGGCGGCAGCGTTGAAGGATATCTCGCAGCGCTTCAGAAGGCCTATGACATGGCTGACGAGACCACAAAGATCATCCCGGGCCACGGCCCCCTGTCGACCCGCGAAGACATCGCCATGCTCCGCGATATGCTGGCTGACGCGCGGGACGCCGTGCAGGCAGAAATCGATGCGGGCAAAAGCCTTGAGCAGACCCTTGATGCCCGCCCTCTGGAGCCGTGGGTGGACGACTGGGCGTCGGCCTTCATGACCGAACCGCGGTTTACGACAATCCTGTATTCCGACTTGTCGCAGGCCGACTGAGTCAGCCTTTAAGGCCGGCTGCCGCGGGCGAGTTCCAGATCGCCTTCGCGGCTGACCATCTGGGGGGATTCAACAGCGTCAGGTGCCGGATCGACATGGACCCGCGCATCCAGAAACGCTTTCAGGTGCTGCGCCGACACCTTGGCCGCTTCTTCCTGGGGCAAATGTCCGATGTCTTCGTAGATCTCGACGTCGGCACCGGGAATGTGCTCGGCAAACAGGCGGCCCCCGCTGACCGGCACAAGCTTGTCCTGCGTGCCATGGAGGACGAGCGTAGGCACATCTATGCGCGCCATGAGTTCGGGGGTTGCCTCGATCCGATCGCCGCCGCCTGCTGACAATTTCAGCAGGGCCTCACGATTGCCTGGGGCGCGAGACAGCGCCGCGTAGCGCGCGACCATATCGTCGGTCACATGGGACGGGTCAGCAAACGACTCTTCAAGACCGGACCGAATAAAGTTGGTGAGGTCCAGATCCTTGATGAAGGCGCGAGCGGCGGGATTGTCGAGCAATTGGAAGACGATCGGGCGCTCGGCGTCCTCCTCTTCGGCGCGCGGCCAGCCTGAGGCCCCTACGAGCACGAGGCCATCAAGGCGCTGGCCATGCTCGAGCGCATACGCCCAAGACGCCGCGCCGCCCATCGAACTGCCGATGAGGGTAAACGTGTCGATGCCGAGCTTCGCCGTCGTCTCATCGATCGTGGCAACAAAGCCGGGAATGGACACCGTATCGAGCGTACTGCGCGTCAGGCCATGGCCTGGCAGGTCGAGGCTGACGATCCGGTAATCCTTTTTCAGGCGCGCAACCCA
>JBCBWQ010000177.1:0-5430 GCA_039817025.1 Pseudomonadota bacterium
TGTAGACAGGAGAGCCGCCTGAGGCAGGCTCAACTCTGTAGCGGGCACCCCAAAATAGGTCCGCGCTGCGGCGTCTATGCCGTACGCACCGGCACCAAAATAAACGCGGTAGAGATAAAGTTCGAGGATTTCATCCTTGGTCAGGCGCTCTTCCAGCGCTTGGGCGAGGCGCACTTCCTGAGCCTTCCGGCGCAGGGTTCGCTCCGGCGTCAGGACAAGGTTCTTGATTAGCTGCTGTGTGATCGTGGACGCACCAGACACTGTTTCTCCGGCTCGCCAATTCGTCCAGGCTGCGCGAGCGATCGCTGCTGCGTCGGCACCATCATGGTCGTAGAAGCGTTTGTCTTCAGCCGAGAGGAATGCCTGGCTCACATGCTCCGGTAGATCGGCCATGCGCACAGCCCGCCCATAGCGTGGCCCGCGCACCGCAAGGGTTGTCCCATCGGCACCAACAAATTCGATGGCGGGTGTTCGCCCGGTTGTCCACAGGTCTGCAGTCTCCGGAAGATCCGGCATTCCGCTATACAGCGATGCGCGAAACCAAAGCGCTGCGATGACCAGCGCTGTGACAATCGTTGCCATTAGGATCAACCCGTAGCGCCACAAGCGCCGACGGGCCAGGATCGACCCTCTCACAGTAGTCGTTGCAGCCATGCGATTGGCTTTAGACGCTGGGGTGTCGCGGGCGCCTGCCATGCCTCTTGCTCCTGAAGTCACCGCCTGCGTGCGCGGCGATCATGGCGAGCTTAGGGCGGACCCGTTTCGCGAAGGTTATCCGACCTTGATTGCGATGCCCCCATAACTGTCGCGGGCCTCATTTGCTTTTGGCTCTGTACTCATTGGGGCAAAGCATTGGACCATACCCGCCGATCCATCGATGCGTTGTGGCACCGCGACTGGCCACGCATTCTAGACGGATCAGACGCAGCACTGGCGGACCATGAACTGGCCGCGCTAGACGGAGCGGCGCTCGCCCTTATAAACGGCGTTGAAGGCTGGGAACTTATAGCCTTCCAGCAGTCAGAACTCATTGCCCCGGGGCAATATCGATTGTCTCGTTTGCTGAGAGGGTTAGCAGGCTCTCAAGCCTTGGGAGCCTCGCTGGGCGCAACTGTCGTGTTTTTAGACGCCTCCGTGCAAACAATTGCTCTTGGACCTGAGCTGATCGGTCTAGAACGAAGCTGGACCCTGAATTCGACCGAAACGCTGAAGTCCTTTCAATATCGCGACGTCGGAGGACTGCCTTGGAGCGTCTGTCACCTCACCGTTTCCGAGGATGTCGGTGGCGGGCAACAAGCAACCTGGTTGCCGCGGTCACCCTCGATCTCGGACAATTGGGAGATCGAGGAAACAGAGCAGGCGCGGTCTTTCGTCGTAGAGTTTGAGTTCGGCGACGGTACTCAAAGCCAGATCGCCGTGGCCGAACCGACGACGCCACTGCCGATTGGCGTCGTGGGAATGGCTGTCGCCGAGCGCGGCGTTGAAGGCCGCTTGGGTCCATGGGTTTCCTTATCGGTGTGATCGTCTTACCTCTCCGCCTGGTGAATCGTCCATTATGACGCTGCCGGCAGGTTAAGCATGGATCCATACAAAGTCCTCGGTGTGGCGCGTTCGGCGGCGGTCGATGAAATTCGCAAAGCGTACAGGGTCAAGGCGAAGGCGCTGCACCCTGACCTTCACCCCGATGACACCGCCAAGGCCGAGGAGTTCAAGCGGGTATCTGCCGCCTGGGACATTCTTGGCGACCCGGAGAAGAAAGCCAAATTTGATCGCGGTGAGATCGACGCCGATGGCAATCCGCGCGGATTTGCCGGCGGTGGGTTCGATCCGGGCGGTTTCCCGGGTGGGTCGGCGCGCCGGGGAGGTTCTGACCCGTTCGAGGATATCCTCTCAGGTATGTTTGGCGGCGGACGGGGGCGACGCGGGCCAGGACCGCGCAAAGGCGTAGACCGGCGATACACGGTCGAGGTTGATTTTATGGACGCGGTTAAAGGCGCGCGTCGGCGAATGACGATGTCTGATGGTCGTGCACTCGACGTATCAATTCCTGCCGGTATTGATACGGGGCAGACGCTTCGCCTTAAAAGCCAGGGTGGTGAGTCGAATTCTGGTGGTCCGCCGGGTGATGCCTTGCTTGACGTGACCGTTCGGCCCAGTTCTGCGTTTACGCGTGAAGGCGATGACTTGCGAACGGCGTTGCCTGTCCCGCTACGCACGGCCGTGCTCGGCGGGGCAGTCGAAGTCGAAACGCCTGGCGGGCCGGTCACGATGAAAATCCCTGAAGGATCCAATACGGGTCGTGTGCTGCGCCTGAAGGGGAAAGGCGTGCAGCGAAAGGGGGCTCCCGGGGATCTTTATGCGAGAATCGAAATCAAGCTCGAAGACCCTCAGGATGCCGATCTTAAATCGTTCCTGAAATCGACGGGTGCGTGACCGTTCCTGGACAGAAATGTTCACGGCGCATTCAGTCCTTTGATCCTAAATCCCAGTCCATGTTGAAGACGCTTGCCGCTCTTTCCGTCGTTGCCGTTCTCGGCGCGCAACCGGCCCTGTCGCAGGGCTGGGGCGACGCGTTTTCGCCGCGAGAAGCGCGCGATGCGCGGCAAAACGGGGATATCGTCCCATTACGGGACATATTCAGGCGTCTGGAGCGTGAGTATGGTGGTTACCAGATCAGCGCCGAGTTATTTTCCAAGCGCGGGGGCGGGTCGGAGTACCATATCCAGTGGATGACCGAACGCGGTCGCAAAATGCGGTTCGTGGTCGATGCCCAATCCGGGCGAGTCACTCAGTCGAGTTAAGGAGAGACGCCATGCGCATACTCATTGTTGAAGATGAACCGGACCTGCGCCGGCAGTTGGCCGACTCGCTGACACAGTCTGGCTACGCGGTTGACCTTGCAGCCGACGGCGAGGACGGACACTTTCTCGGCGACACAGAGCCTTATGACGCGGTTATCCTCGATCTTGGTTTGCCAAAGATGGATGGCGTGACGATTCTTGAGCGGTGGCGCGAGGACGGGCGCGATTTCCCTGTGCTCATTCTGACGGCGCGTGATCGCTGGAGCGAGAAGGTCGCTGGGTTTGATGCCGGCGCTGACGATTACCTGACAAAGCCGTTCTACACAGAGGAGCTTCTGGCGCGCCTGCGCGCGCTCCTGCGCCGCGCCGCCGGGCACTCCGCTGCTGCATTGGAAGCAGGTGCCTTGCGCGTTGACACCCGTGCAGCCCGTGCAACGGTGAATGGCGAACCGATTAAGCTCACCGCCCATGAATACCGTGTCCTGTCGTACCTCATGCACCATCAGGGACGTGTCGTGCCGCGAACGGAGCTGGTCGAGCACATTTACGATCAAGACTTCGACCGCGACTCAAATACGATTGAGGTGTTCATCGGGCGTCTGCGCAAGAAGATCGGATCGGATCGGATTCAGACCGAGCGAGGCCTCGGCTACCGGCTCGTGATACCGGCGGCAGACGCGACCGCGGCGAGCTGAGGCGCTTGCGTGCAGGCGCGCGACGCCGCTAATCAGGCGCGCAATGACCGAGCGTTCTACACCTGCGGGAATGTCTCTCGCCCGACGGCTCCTCATCGGTGCAGCCATTTGGAGTCTCATCGTACTGGTGGGGGGCGCGGTCGCTTTATCGGCGATTTATCGCAACCAAACCCTTCAGCTTCTCGATGAAGAACTCGACGGAACGCTGATCGCGCTTTCGCGCGCCGTCGAGGTTGATGAAAAGGGAGCCCTTGATTATCGCACCGAGGCGCTGCCGTCCGATCCTGCCTATGGGATACCGCTCTCGGGTCGGTATTGGGCCATCGTGCGTACAGATGAAGGCGGCGCTTATATTGCGGACTTGCGGCCGCAAAGCTTGTGGGATGGACCAGTGCCTTGGCCCGCGGCGGACGCGGGGCAGGTTCTTGGCGAGCCAGGCTCTACATTTCGCCTCGATGGAAGCGGCCCGAATGAAGAGCCGCTGCGCATGGCCGCCCGCTCAATCATCCTGCAATCGCTTGAGGAGCCTGTGTTGCTGGTTGCCGCATTCGACCGTCAGGCCGCCGACGAAAGTGCTGACCGGTTTACGCTCCTGCTTGTCGGTGCGATGGGAGCGCTTGCTGCGGGTGTTCTTGCTGCCATGTGGATCGGCGTACGCGTCGCTTTGCAGCCGCTGAGCCGCGTCGGTGCCGACATCGCGGATATTCGTGAGGGGCGTTCAACGCAGTTATCGGACGACTACCCAGCCGAAGTGCGTCCTCTGACGGCGGAGTTGAACAAGTTGCTGGAGCATAACAAGCAGGTCGTCGAGCGCGCTCAGACTCATGTGGGCAATCTCGCGCACGCGCTCAAAACGCCCCTTGCTGTTCTGCGAAATGAAGCAGCAGGCGAGTCGGCACTCGATGGTGTCGTGCGGCGTCAGACCGAGGCCATGCACGCCAATGTGGATCACTATCTCAGGCGCGCCCAGGCAGCGGCCAGGGCTGAGACGCTTACGGCGCGCACTCCGGTCAAGCCGTCGCTGCACGCGCTTGCCCGCACGCTTAATCGCTTGTTCTCGGACAAGACCGTCGCGGTTTCGCCGCACGTCTCCCCGATGCTCGCGGTTCGCGTGGAGCGCCAGGATCTCGATGAAATGCTTGGCAATCTGGTCGAGAACGCCTGCAAGTGGGCGGAGGCCGAGATAGAGGTATCCGGAGAAGCAATAAGCGAAGACCTTGTCCGTATCGTCATCGACGATGATGGCGTTGGGCTTGCGGCGGAGGATCGCGAGGCTGCGTTGAAGCGTGGTGTGCGGCTTGATGAAACAGCGCCGGGCACGGGATTGGGCTTAAATATTGTGATGGAGCTCGCTGAAATGCATGGCGGTTCGCTCGAGTTGTTCGATAGTCCGATGGGCGGATTGAGGGCAGCCTTAACCCTGAGGCGAGGTTAGACGTGCGGGACTGGATAATCATCACTTTGGCTGCGGCGCTTGCAGTAGGCGGTTACCTTGTCGTTGGAAGCCCAATGCGCGCTGACTTGCCGATGTCAGCGCGGCAGGCTGAACTGGCAGCCATGGACCCGCTCGATATGTCGCCAGCGGAAACCCTGGCGCGACTTGAGCGCCTCACACAGGATCAGCCCGACGACCCTCAGCCGCATTACTTTATTGGCGAGTTATTGAAATCGCAGGGACGCGATGGCGATGCGGTAAGGGCCTACCAATCCGCCCTGCGTCGGAATTCGGAATTTGCGCCAGCTTTGCTGGGGTTGGCCGATGCGATTGTGCGCTTGCAGTCCGGCGACATCCCAGATCAAGCCGCCCAACTTTATTCGAGGGCGTATTCCGTTGATCGACAACTGGTGCGCGCCGGGTTCATGGCCGGATTGGCCGCCTGGCGTGCTGGCGAATCAGAGCGCGCAAGGGACATCTGGAGCGCCGTTCAAAACAG
>JBCBWQ010000178.1:0-5388 GCA_039817025.1 Pseudomonadota bacterium
CGTCCCCGCGTGGAGACCACGTCCCCGATGATGATACCTATGATCTTGGTCAGGGTGCTGGCTTCTACCTGACCGCAACTCAAGATCCGTGGGCGGAACACTACAGGATGGACCAGTATGTGGTCTCCGAACTGCCCGCAATCATCCGCGACCACTTCAATGCCGACATGTCGCGCCAAGGCATCATGGGACACTCCATGGGCGGGCACGGTGCGCTGACCCTGCACCTCAACCATCCCGGTCGCTACAGGTCCGTCAGCGCCTTTTCTCCGATTACATCGCCCGCGCTCGTGCCATGGGGCCAGAAAGCGTTCGAGGCCTATCTCGGCCCTTTATCGGTTGCATGGGAGCGCTACGATGCGACTGAGCGCATCAAGGAACGCCAGACGGACGCCCACATCCTGATCTATACCGGCGATGCGGACCAATTCCTCGAAGAGCAACTAAAACCATCCCTGTTCATTGAGGCCTGCCGCGCCCATGGCCAGAAGCTGACCTATCGCCTGCAACCGGGCTACGACCATTCCTACTATTTCATCGCCAGTTTCATCGATGAGCACATCGCCCATCACGCAGCAGCCTTGAACGACTAGTCTTCGATGGGCTCAAAGTCATCCGCACCCGGAGGCTTTTCAAATGCCGCGCCGACGGGGCTCATCAGGTAAGGGATAATCGAGCGATCGTAATTGGCGATCGTGTTGACGTCGAAGAAGCCGATATTGTTCGGGTCCTCCATGTACGCCTCGTCTTCATCGATGGCAGAGCAGAACCGCCACCCCGTATCGTCCTCATTCTCCGGCTCTTCGCGATACATGAACCGCACGGGCAAGCCCTCCACCGTGATGCGGTCAGTGGCGAAGCAACCCCCGCGCACCATGGTCAACGCTTCGATCTCAGCGGGCTTGAGCTTGTAAGTCTTGGCCATGTCTTACCCCGGTACGACAGCAGCAATCAGGCGGGGCCCGGCTTCGGCGAATGCATCTGCCAGAGCTGCGTCAAAGGCTTCAGCGGTCTCTGTGAGTACGGCGGGCACGCCAAGCGATTGCGAGAGGGCCACCCAGTCTATTTCAGGATTACCAAGCCCCAGCATGCCTTGCGCCGCCGGACCCGGATTACCCGCGCCAGTTCGCGCCAATTCTATATTCAGGATGCGGTAGGAATGGTTGACGAACACGACGGTGACAACATCGGCATGTTCGCGCGCCATGCTCCAAAGGGCCTGGTTGGTATACATCCCAGCTCCGTCGCCCGACAGGCACAGAACTTTACGATCGGGTGCCGCGATCGCTGCGCCTAGAGCAAGCGGCATCCCCTGACCGATTGCGCCGCCGGTGAGCATCATCCAGTCATGCGGCGCGGCGGTCTGGGTGGCGATGTAACTCATCAGGCTGTTGGAAACCCCATCATCGGAGACCAGCGCATGGTCTGGCAAA
This sequence comes from Pseudomonadota bacterium, assembly GCA_039817025.1. Lineage (GTDB taxonomy): Bacteria > Pseudomonadota > Alphaproteobacteria > Caulobacterales > Hyphomonadaceae > JANQQC01. Next base: position 1,434 of record JBCBWQ010000178.1, read on the forward strand.
TGACGGGCGATGCTCGCGCCAACGGTTGCTGCGGAAAGCGTCCCGGCCGGCGCATCGGGGCGAACGCGCTCGGAAACTGGCGCTTGCTCTTCGGCACCGAGCGCATCTGCGAGCGCCTCCAGCGCGCCTGCACTGTCTGTGTCCGCGCCGCCGAGGCTTAGCGTTTCGCAGCCGTCCGGCACGAGCAGGCTCGGCTTTCCGGGATAGGCAAAGAACGCAACGGGCGCATGCGTTCCTGCGATGAGCATCAAGTCGCAGCCTTCAAGGTCAGACATGGCCCCTTCGGCGAAATACTGCATCCGGTCCGGCGCAAACCGGCCCGCCCCTCGCGCCATGATAGGATAGAACGTATCTGTCATCACGCGCACACCCGCGGCCTTGAGGCGCGACGCCGCGACAAGGCCCGCCTCATTCAGCGCGCTGCCATTGATCAGGATCATCGGTGCCCGGGCGGCGCGCACGCCTTCTGCAGCCTTGGCAATTGTCTCCGCATCAGGCGATCGCAGGCTGGGCGCAGCAACCCGATCTGGCTTCGTCCCACCGTCCAGCCATGCACTATCAGCCGGCAGTACAAGCGACACGGGACCGGGCTCAGGACCGAAACTCGCTTGCCAGGCTTCCGCCGTAAGCCGCCCGGCATCTTGCACCCGGTCGACCGATTTGATCCAAAGCGAGTTTGGACCTGCCATGCCGGTGATGTCGGATGTAAGCGGTGCGTCGTAGCGCTGGTGCGGCACAGCATGGTCGCCAATGACATTGACCATGGGCGACTTGGCGCGCCTGGCATTATGAATATTCGCACCGCCATTCAGATAACCTGCACCGAGATGGAGCAGGGTCATGGCTGGCTTACCGGCAACACGCGCATAGCCATCAGCCGCGCCGGTCGCCACACCTTCGAACAGGCAAAGAACCGAATTGATCCGGGGCTCGCCATCGAGCGCTGTGACCAAATGCATTTCCGACGTACCAGGATTGGCAAAGCAAGCCTCGACACCAAGGTCGGCAAGCGTGCCGACAAGGGCTTCTGCGCCTGTCATGGTCTTGGTTTCACTATCGGCCATGGGTGCATCCTCCAGCGGCAATCTGCTGGGACAGCACTACGGGCCGGATGGGGCGCAGACAAGACGTTCAGTCTATCCACGCCCCTCCGACCCGCAGGCCTTGCCAAAAGGGGGATTATGGCTGCGCCGATGTAAGGGGCACCGGCACAACGTCAACATGTCAGAATTCTGACAGGATTGCAGATGCTGACCGCACTTCTTACAAAATAGTCATGAAATCTGTATTCAGCGCCTAGAATACGATCACATCAGCATCGAAAGTAGCCGAATACAGTCTATCCACGTCCGGTGATCGCAGGCTCTGGGCCTTATTCTGATTGATGTAGCCCTTCTCAGTGATCTCACCGGCATCCGCTCTTGGGGCGTCGGTCTGCAAGATCATGCGGGCAATCCGGGCGGCGGGATTTGAATTTGCGGCATTGTGTTTTTGAACGCCGGTCCGCACCGCATCGATCACCCTGGGATGCTTCGCGAGGTCAGCCAGCGAAAGGTCCTCGCCAACATGACGGCGGCACCAAGTCTCGTTCAGAAACCCGAGCAAGCAAACCGCGTCTTTGTTCAGGCCGCAGACCACGGCATCCGACAGGGCACCGTCGACTGCCGCAACCGCCTTTACCCTTACCGTCCCGGCCGAGACCCATGTACCGCTGGCGAGCTTGAATTCCTCAGCGGTGCGCCCATCAAATGCAAGGCCCTTGTTCGGGTCCGCCGGATCAGCAAATCGCACCGCATCCCCCAGACGATAAAAGCCCTCCTTGTCGAAGGCGTCGGCGGTCTTCTCCGGATTGCGGAAATAGCCCGGCGTAACGTTGACGCCCCTGACGCGCAGTTCGAGTTTTTCACCGGCAGGCACGAGCTTGAAGGTATTGCCCGGCAGCGGCAGACCGATCAGCCCCATTGTATCATTCGGCCAATGCACGTTGGACGCAGTCGGCGCTGTCTCTGTTGCGCCATAACCGGCGGAGAGCGAGATGCGCTCGCCAGTGGTCTTCACGGCCACCGCCTGAATGCGCTCATAAATGTCCTGCCCCATCGCCGCTCCGCCATAGGCCATGACGACGATGCGCTTGAAAAAGGTCTCCGCGAGCGAGTCGTCGCGCTCAAGCTCGGTGGCAAGCGCGGCCCATGCAGCCGGGACTGTCGTGTGCTGTGTGGTCGAGACCTCGCCCATGTTGCGCAGCATTTCCGGCAGCTTGGCAGGCGTCGGCGCACCCCAGTCGATGTACAGCGTCCCGCCCCAGTCCGTCATGTTGTGCAGGATCGCATTGGCCCCGTAGGTGTGGCTCCAGGGCAGGAAATTGCACATGACCTGCACGTCGCCTGTCACGTCGGCGAGCTTTTCCTCATCCCACACCGAGCGGATCATCTTCGCATTGGCGGCGATGTTTTCATGGGTGTTGATGACGGCCTTGGGCTCGCCCGTGGATCCCGAGGTGAGCATGTATTTCGCCGTCGTGTTCGGCGTCAGCGCGTCATAGGCAGCTTCGACCGAATTGCGCGGTGGGACGGCGAAATCTTCAAGGCTCACCGCATCATAGCCGACCGGTGGATTCCGGGCGTAGATCACCGTGCGGCCGCCGACATCCATGCCATCAAGGCCGCGCTGGTACTCTGCGCCATCATCCACGTAGATAAATTTCGGGGTCGTCAGCTGGTCCACGTAGGTCAGCCGCGCAAAGTCCTGGCTCAGCAGCGCGTAGGCCGGCGTGACCGGCACGACCGGCGAGCCCGCCCACATGGCCGCATACATTACGAGCGCATGTTCAATGGAATTGCGTGACAGGATCATCACCGGCGCGTCCGGCCCTGCCCCGGCATCAATGAAGCCCTGGGCCAGAGCACGGATTTTGTCCAGCGCCTCGCCATAGGTCAGCGTGACCCAGCCGGGCTTGGACGGATCAACAGGGTCGCGCTGGGCAAGCCAGACGCGCTCTGGTGCCTCAGCCGCCCAGTGGACGAGCGGAGCCAGCATGTGCGGCGGGTAAGCCTTAAGCGGCTGGCCATTGTCGAGGAGGACCGACCCATCCTCGCGGTGCTGCACGGCGAGCTTCTGGGGCAGGTAGGGAATATCGCGGAACGGAATGTCCGCCGTCGAACTGTGGTCGCCATCAGCCATGGGCAGGCTCCAGCGTATCCAGGAATTTCACGGGTTCACCGCCCCCTTTTAGGAGAAGATCGCCATCGCGCATAACGCTCCGCCCCCGGATGATGGTGCCGACTGGCCACCCTGTTGCTTCAAAGCCATCATAGGGCGTCCAGCCGCACTTGGATTTCGACCATTCGTTCGTGATCGTTTCTTTGCGCTTCAGATCGACCAAGGTGAAATCGGCATCATAGCCCTCGGCGATACGGCCTTTGTTGGCGATACCGAAGACACGCTGAGGACCAGCTGAGGTCAGCTCAACAAATCGGCGCAAGGTCAGCTTTCCATCGTTTACATGGGTGAGCATGACCGGCACCAGCGTCTGAACGCCGGGCATACCGGACGGCGAGGCCGGATAGGGCTTTGATTTTTCCTCAATCGTGTGCGGCGCGTGGTCCGTGGCGAGCACATCGACAATCCCAGCATTGAGCGCCCGCCACAGCCCGGCGCGATGGCGCGCTTCGCGCACAGGGGGGTTCTGCTGGGCGTAGGCCCCAAGGCGTTCATAGCATTCGGGGGCGGCGAGGGTCAGATGGTTTGGCAGGACTTCCACGGAGGCGACATCCTTGGCCTCACGCAGAAGCTGCATCTCTTCCTCGGTCGAGATGTGAAGGACATGAATGCGTTTGCCGGTTTTGCGGGCAAGACGCAGGAGCCGGCGTGTCGAAGAAACAGCCGCCTCCACGTCCCGAACGACAATATGGCTCTGCCAGTCGCCCTGCACGGCGAGGTGGCGGCGTTCCTCAAG
>JBCBWQ010000179.1:0-5348 GCA_039817025.1 Pseudomonadota bacterium
GGATACGTCGCCATAGGACAATTGCTCAAAGATCAGCGCAGCATCGAGGCGCGTGAGCGCTGATCCGCCGACATCGTCGCGAACATAGATTCCGGCAAAACCGAGCTGAGCGGCCTCACGCATGACATCGACAGGGAAGTGTTTGTCCTCGTCCCATGCGGCCGTGTGCGGGGCGAGGCTGTCGGCGGCGAACTTGCGCGCCATGTCCTGGATCATGACCTGTTCGTCCGAAAACGGAGCCGTCATTGGCGATCCCTTTCTCTTTGGCTAAGCCTTGCACATCGACATGCCACAGGAGGCGCACGGGTCAATGCGGCCGATTCCCGAAGGATACAGTCTGCGGCGGGCGGAGCTGGCGGATATTGCCGTGTTCGGCGGGATCGAGAGCGCCGCGGATAGCCGTTTCGAGGGTACGGGCCTGCTCGACGGCATGGACGACGCCGACACCATTCCGCGCGAGGTCTTTGAGGCGGCTATTCCCGCTGGCCTTGTGACCGTCCTCGAGCACGAAACCGACGGCGTCATTGGATACACGCTCTGCTCGTACAGACCGCCAGACCACTATCTCGATCAGGTCGCCGTGCATCCCGATCACGGTCGTCGCGGATTGGGCCGGGCCTTGGTTGAGGCGGTGCTTCTGGACGCTGAGGCGCGACGGCTTCCGGCGGTCAGCCTGTCGACGTTCATCGACGTGCCGTGGAACGCGCCATTCTATGCCTCGATCGGGTTCAAGCCGGTCAAGCGATCGAAGCTGACCCCGTGGATGCTGGAGCTGGAACGGCTGCAGGCCGAGCAGATGGACGTGTCAAAACGCTGCTTCATGCGGCGGAAAGTGCGGCGGGCGTTGTTCCGACGATAGTCTTGCCATTGCGCCAGCCAGCGCTGCACGCCATGGTTTACCGATGAGTACGCCTTTCCCCCAGGCCTTTCCGGCCACCCGCCTTCGTCGCTTGCGACAGTCACAATGGATCAGGAACCTGGCGGGCGAGACAACGCTGTCGCCCCATGACCTGATCTGGTCGATCGTCGTGCACGACGGAGATACGCCGCGCGACCCTGTAGACTCGATGCCGGGCATAGATCGGCTCAGCGTCACTGAAGCCGCGCGTGTGGCAAAGCGGGCTGAAACGCTTGGCATTCCAGCCATCGCCATGTTTCCGCACATCGACCCGGCCAAGAAAGATGAAGACGGGAGCGAGGCGCTTAATCCAGACGGCGTGGTGCCGGAGGCGATCAAGGCCATGAAAGATGCCGCGCCGGGCGTCGGCATTATCTGCGATGTCGCGCTCGATCCCTTTACCAGCCATGGCCACGACGGACTTATTGATGATCAAGGTTATGTGCTGAATGACGCCACAGTGGACGCGCTTGTTGCGCAGGCGCTGGTTCAGGCGCGCGCCGGCGCTGATATCGTTGCACCTTCGGATATGATGGATGGACGGATCGGAGCGGTGCGGTACGCGCTTGAAGAGGAAGGCTTCGTCAACACGATGATCCTCTCCTACGCAGCCAAGTACGCTTCAGGCTTTTATGGCCCCTATCGCGACGCGATCGGGTCTGCCTCAGCTTTAGTGGGCGACAAGAAAACCTATCAGCAGAACCCAGCCAATACCGATGAAGCGCTGCGCGAAGTGGCCATGGACATCGAGGAAGGGGCCGACATGGTCATGGTCAAGCCGGGCCTGCCCTACCTCGACATCGTGCGCCGTGTGTCTGAAACCTTCGCGATCCCGACGATCGCGTTCCAGGTTTCCGGCGAGTATGCGCAGATGATGGCTGCGGGCCTGAATGGCTGGATTGATGCCGATCGCGTGCGACTTGAAACGCTCATGAGCTTCAAGCGCGCCGGGGCCAGCGGTATCATCACCTATTACGCAGACTGGGCTGCGGAGCGGCTCGGCTGAGGCGAACGGGGCAAAACAATCTTTTGCGCCTGCCGGGGACCAGCGTATAGTTAACGCAGCGAATGGGAGGCAGTGCGATGGCGAAGCTCAAGGTAAACGGCGAAGTGCGCGAGGTGAACGTCGAGGACGACACACCGCTGCTTTGGGTGTTGCGAGAGCAGCTTGGACTGACGGGCACGAAGTATGGCTGCGGCGTTGCGCAATGCGGGGCCTGCACGGTCCATGTCTCCGGTGTGCCTGTACGCGCCTGCGTCTACCCGCTCGCCGCCGTCACTGAAGAAGACGAGATCACAACCATCGAAGGCCTGTCGGAGGATGGCAGCCACCCCGTCCAAGAAGCGTGGAAAGAAATGGATATCCCGCAGTGCGGCTACTGCCAGCCCGGCATGATCATGGCCGTTGCGGGCATGCTGAATGATATTCCAGACCCGACCGACGAGGACATCAGCCAGCAGATCACAAATATCTGCCGCTGCGGCACACTCGCCCGCGTTCGCAAGGGCATCCACCTCGCCAAGACGAAAAAAGCTTAAGGGGAGCGCGCCATGACAGAAACAACACTCTCCCGCCGCGGCTTCATGATCGGAGCCAGCACAGTTGGCGTCGGCATGACCATCACACTCCTCACAGGATGTGGATCCAGCGAGCAAGCAGACACCGGGCCCGTCGCTGATGCGGCGCCTGTGCCTGAGGTCAACGCATGGGTGCATATCGGTGCTGATGACATCGTGACCGTGCGTATTGCCCGTTCCGAGATGGGCCAGGGCACGCTGACCGGCCTTGCCCAGCTCGTTGCCGAGGAACTCCAATGCGACTGGGACAAGGTCGTCACCGAATACCCGACGCCGGGCGAGAACCTTGCCAGGGAACGTGTTTGGCAGGACTTCTCCACCGGTGGCAGCCAGGGGGTGCGGGGCAGCCAGCAATATGTTCGCGAAGGCGGGGCCGCGGCGCGCATGATGCTCATCGAAGCTGCAGCAGCCGAATGGGACGTGCCGGCCTCGGAATGTTCAGCGGAAAACAGCGTCATCACCCACGGCCCCTCCGGCCAAACGACGACCTATGGCGCGGTAGCAGCCGCTGCAGCTGAACTCGCACCGCCGCTGGAAATCACGCTGAAAGATCCGTCCGAATGGACGATTGCGGGCCAGCCGAAACTCCGCCTCGACACCGCCGACAAGGTCACAGGGAAACAGATCTTCGGCGCAGACCTGACCATGGACGGCATGGTTCACGCCAGCATCCGGCAATGCCCGGTGCGCGGGGGAACCCTGGCGCGCTTCGATGCCGATGCCATCATGGGCATGGCCGGTGTAAAACAGGTCGTCCAGGTGGACGATGCGTCGGTAGCGGTTGTTGCCGACACCTGGTGGCGGGCCAACAAGGCACTCGACGCCCTGCCGGTTGAGTGGGAGGGCGGCGTCCCCTTTTCCAGCGCTGAGTTCGAGGCCGAGCTCAATGAAGGCCTGACGGCGGATGAGGCCTTCATCGGCAATGGCGGCGGCGACCTGCCGGGGGCCTTTTCCGGCGCGGCGCAAATGATCGAAGCCTCATACAACATGCCGTTTCAGAACCATGCGCCGATGGAGCCCATGAACGCGACGGCGCTTTGGACCGCAGACAGTTGTGAAGTCTGGTGCCCCACGCAGAATGGTGAGGCCGCTCTGGCTGCGGCCGCTGAAGCGGCGGAACTGCCGATCGAACAATGTGACGTCTACAAGATCCACCTTGGTGGCGGTTTCGGGCGGCGCGGCATGAGTGACTATGTCACTCAGGCGGTGAAGCTCGCCAAGGCCATGCCGGGTACGCCGGTCAAACTGATGTGGACCCGCGAAGAAGACATGCAACACGGCTTCTTCCATCCGACGACGAAAGCGCGGATGCGCGGCTCTCTTGACGCAGATGGTAATCTGACCGGGCTGCATATGAGGATTTCAGGGCAGTCGATTCTCGCCGCCCTCCTCCCTCAGTTCTTGCAGGATGGCACTGATTTCGCCGTGTTCCAGGGCGTTGCACCGTCGGGCGTCGACCCCCGGCTCGAGGATCAGTCGCTGAAGTATGATTTCCCGGCCTTCCTCGTTGACCATGCGATGCGCAATCCACCGGTGCGCCCAGGATTTTGGCGGGGTGTGAACGCGAACCAGAATGCGATCTATCTTGAATGCTTCATGGATGAGCTGGCGTTGGCAGCCAGCCGTGATCCGCTTGAATTCCGCCTCGCTCACCTGAACAAGAGCCCAGAGCTTGCGGCCGTTTTGCAGGCCGTGGCGGACGAGTCCGGATGGGGCGCAGATGACGGGCTCTCGCGGGGTCTTTGCGCATTCTATTCGTTTGGTAGCTACACCGCAGCCTGTGCGGAAGTAACGGTGGATGATGGTGGCCGTCTGAAGATGCATCGCATCGTCGCCGCGACTGATCCAGGCACAGCGGTAAATCCGCAGCAGATCGAAGCGCAGGTTGAGGGATCATTCGTGTATGGCTTGTCCGCCATGCTGCACGGCGAAATCACCTTTGATGGCGGCGAGGTCCAGGAGCGCAACTTCGATACTTATCCGTCGCTCCGCCTGTCAGAGATGCCCGAAGTGAAGACGATCCTGATGCCGTCCGGCGGCTTCTGGGGCGGTGTTGGTGAGCCGACGATCGCCGTGGCTGCTCCAGCAGTCCTGAATGCGATCTACGCCGCGACGGGCAAGCGCGTGCGCCAGCTGCCGATCAAGGATCAGGATTTGAGGGCCGCGTGATCCGGAGTTTCACGGCGATTGCGCTGCTCGGCTGCGCAGTCGCCGCCTGTTCTCAGGACGTCGAACAGGGCGTGGTTGCGCCAGCATCTCAGATTGTGCCGTCCAGCGTTGCTGCGTTGGCGGCGTCGTGCTCCGGCTGCCATCCGGGCGGCGCAATTGTTTCGCTGGACGGCTGGGATGCCGAACAGATCGAGGCTTCGCTTTCAGCGTATCGGGTCGACGAGGCGGGGACGACCGTAATGCATCGCCTGGCGCGCGGTTATTCAGAAGGCGAGGTCCGCGCGATCGCCGCCTATTTGGGACAGGCCCATGGTGGCTAGAGCTCCCAATCGGCGCGCCGTCCTTGGAGCGCTTGCAGCGTCCGGCCTGCTCTCCGGGCAGGCGGCCTTTGCCCAAGCAGCGCCGAAGCTGGTGGTCATTGGCGGCGGTTTTGGCGGGGCAACTGCTGCACGGGCCTTAAAGACCTATGTGCCCGCTGCGGATGTGACGCTCGTTGAACCCGGGGAGCGTTACTATGCCTGCCCGTTCAGCAATCTGGTTGTGGCGGGCCTGCGAGAGCTTTCCGAACAGCAGTTCGACTATGCTGACATGGCTGCAGTCGGCGTCCGCCATGTGGCAGCGCGGGCAGCGTCGGTCGATGCCTCGGCGCGGGCTGTCACTCTGGAGGACGGATCGACGCTCAAATACGACCGACTGGTTCTCT
>JBCBWQ010000017.1:0-20902 GCA_039817025.1 Pseudomonadota bacterium
TAAGCGTTTGGCATGGAGCCCTCCCAATTGTTTTTCAGGACATTGATCGAAGGTGGCGCTGGGGAAGTCAAACCGCGCAATTGCAGGTTTGGTTTTGCCGGCCCAAACTCAGGAAATGGCTGCTCCTATTCTTTCCGTGCTCGACCCCTCACCTGTCTTTGAAGGACGTTCTGCGACTGATGCGCTGAATGAAACACGCGCGCTTGCAGAAGCGGCGGACGCAATGGGGCTTCGCTCCTACTGGGTGCAGGAGCATCACAACGCGCCGAGTTTCGCCGGGACTGCGCCGGAAGTGCTGATCGCTGATCTTGCGGCGCGCACCCGGCAGATCAAGGTCGGCTCGGGCGGTGTGATGTTGCCGAATTACTCGCCGCTCAAAGTGGCTGAGCAATTCATGGCATTGGAAGCCCTCCATCCCGGGCGGATCGAGCTGGGGCTTGGCCGCGCGACGGGGGCCGATCCCAGGGCCTCCGCAGCGCTTCTGGGATGGAATGCGGACTCGTTTCCGCATATGCTTGGGCTGTTGCAGGACTGGCTGCTGGACGCCTCTGGCGAGCAACCCCTACCCGACGGGCATCGCGCGGCGGGGATCCATGCCAATCCCGCGGCGACCCGGCCTGATCTATGGATGTTGTCGTCCTCGGCGAGTTCGGCCGCATTTGCAGGGGCGATGGGCCTGAAGCTGGCCTTTGCAGACTTTCTGGCACCCGGTGGCGCGGTCGCGGCGCTTCAGGCGTATCGCGAGGCGTTCAAGCCATCGGCCTTTGCAGCAAAGCCATGGGGCGCGATAGGGCTTGTTGCCCTTGCAGCCGAGACCGAAGCGGAGGCGCACCGACTCGCCCAGTCCGGCGCAGCGTGGAATGTGGCGCGGGCACGGGGCGCGTTCATGCCGTTTCCGCCGGTGGACCAGGCAGAGGCCCTGCTGGCTGCGGCCGGCGAAGACGCTGTGGCGGCTGCACGGTCACGGGCACGGGTTGGTGATGTGCAGAGCGTTGCAGCAGGGATCACCGATTTGTGCGCACAGGCCGGGGCGGATGAAGTGTTCGTCCTGACGATTGCTGACTCTGCTGAGGCGCGGATTGCGAGCTATCGCCTGCTGAAGGATGCGCTGGGCGCCTAGGCGTTTGCGAAAATCTCGCCTTTCACCCGGTCGCGCCAGGCACCGATCGAGGCGTGCTCCTCATGGGGCTTCCACTGCATGACACCGCAGAAGCCGCAGACGGCAAAGCCGGTGATGTCCGCAATAGAAAACCGTCCGGCGGCGATGAAGTCCTCGCGCTCCAAATGGTCCGCGAGGCGTTTCACGAACGCCTTCACCGCTTTCTCGGACTTTTCGGCCTGCTCAGGCACTTGCGGGTTTTCCAGCGGGGCCATCATTTCGTGGGCGTTCCTGAACCAGAAGGCGAAGGGCATCATCCACATCATTTCGACGCGGCGGTCCCACATGGTGACTTGCGACCGCTCCTTCGGGTTTGCGCCAAGGAGATTGGGGTCTGGGAAGAGACCTTCGATGTACTCACAGATGGCGCGGCTCTCCGTGATCGCTGTGCCATCGTCCAGCACGAGGGCCGGAACCTGTGCGAAGGGCGAAATGGTCCGGTATTCCGGCATTTTGTGCTCGCCCTTCATGATCGAGACTTCCTCAATCTCGACCGCGCCTTCCTGGCCTTTGGCTTTCAGGAACAGGGCGACCCGCTCTGGATTGACCGCTTTCGGCGCATGGTAGAATTTCATGTGGGGCCTCCCTCAGAACTGTTTTCTTACCCGCACCGTGGCATTCAGCGGTTCTCCGGGGAAGTAGCGATCATTGCCAAACGCGAAGTCTGCGCGATCTGCGTATTGCAGGTCAAAGATGTTGCGCACAATGAAATCAAGGCCGAGATCCTCCGTTGCGGCGAGGCTGACGCGCGCGTGGAAGACGGTATGGCCGGTATACTCTGCCGTGTTGGCAGCGTTGGTGAAGTATTCACCGACATGATTGGCTTCGAAGGCCGCTTCGAGGGCTTCGGAGGGGGTCCAGACCAGAGACAGGTTGGCCAGCCATTCCGGGGCCGTGTCGATGTCATTGCCATCAACGATGACCTCAGCCGCGTTCCGGACCTCGCGATTGAATGCATAGGTTTGGTCTGACCAGCTCACCGCACCGCGCAGGGTCAGCGTATCGGGCAAGAGAACCGCATCCAGGGCGGCTTCTATGCCGCTATGGTCTGTCTTGCCGTCGGTGACGTTGAGGCCGTTCGCGTCGCGGAAGAAAAAATTCTCTTTCTGGGCGGTGTAGGCAGCGACATCGAACAAAAGGCGGTCGCCAAACGCTGCGCCCCGCACACCGATTTCCAAGGAATCGAGGGTTTCGGTGTCGGCGGCCGAGGGCTCTTGCTGCTCCTGAACCCGGTAAAGGTCGGACGCCTGCGGAGCGCGCTCGCCACGGGCATAGTTGGCGTAATAACTGACTGCGCTGCCGAGCGGCGTCCAGATGACGCCGAGTTTGGGTGTCAGCAGCGAGAAGTCGTCCTCGCGATCCTCAGGCACGCGGAAGCGGCCATTGATGCCGACCGGGGCGTCGGTGGTGTAGTCATATCTGTGCCCCTCGGCGCGCAGACCGGCGAGAATGGACACCGTTTCGGACACAGCCCAATCGGCCTCGCCCCAGAGTCCCAAGGTGAGGGTGTCGACGGTGTAGTCATAGTGGACCCCAGCAGGAAAACGGCTGTCGCCCGGGAAGAATCCAAACGGCTCGTCCTGCGTTTCCTTCAGGTCGCCGCGCGCCCATGCGGCGTCGACGCCATAGCGGAGTGTGAGCGTGTCGGAGGTCTGGGTTTCGACTTTGGTGAGCAGGCCAAGCGTCGTGTGGCCGTTTTCTTCAAAGCTCTTATTGGGCAGGAAATGCTGGCGGAACGCCATCTCCTGGATGACGGCATAGGGTGTAATCGTCAGCGCGCCCAAGTCCGTGTCGCGCGACAGCCGGGAGCCGGCGCGGATGGACCAGGCATCGCGACCGGCGAGCGGATCATCATTGGTGCGGGCGAGGTCTTCATCGCGATAGGCTTTGGGGCCCTGGAGGAAGTCTGCAGTTTCCTGGTTGAGGTTCGAAGCGATGATCCAGGCCTGGCCGGTCCAGCCTGCAAAAGAGGTGTCGCCGATCAGCGTCGCCTTTTGCTGGTCAACGCCCGTGAAGTCTCGCCATCCAAGGTCCTTCTGGATGGACAGGGCCGCTTTGAGGGTGTCGCCGTCGGCGATCACATCGGTGCGATAGCGGCTGAGGGTTGAGGCCGAAGCGCGGGCTTCAAGGCCGGTGCCACCGGGGCCAGTGTGGATCACATTGATCAGGCCGTGGACGGCGTTGGAGCCATACTTGGCGGACGCCGGACCGCGCACCACTTCGATGGCGTCGGCGACTTCATGGTGGAGCTCGAACAGAGCGTTTACATTGCCGAAGGCGGCGGCGCGGGTGGGCACGCCGTTTTCGAGGATGAGGAAGCTGCCCTGCCCGGCTCCGCCTGTGAGCACGGGGGATCGCAGGGAAATCAGGTGCTCCTGTCCGGAATTCATCTGGATGTTTACCCCGGGGAGCCGGTTTAGCGCTTCAGCGGGGTGGTCTGCTGCGGCATTTAAAATGGCGTCGGCGTCCAGTGTGGAAATCGAGCCGGGCGCGGCCTCGTCGCGGTCGCTGTACACGTAGACGGGATCGAGCGGTGCGGGCTCGTATATGTAGACCTCCCCATCGCCGTCCTGCGCGGATGCAAGGGGCGCGGCTGCAGCGGCCAGCCAGATCGCAAAGTGTCGAGACACATTCATGCAGCTTACTCCTACAGGGGGGCTTGATCGCGCTGCCTAGGACGCGTTGAGGAATAAGTCGACGGGTAACGCACCGACAACCGCGCCGGAGAGGCAGGTTGCGAGCGTTCCGGCGATCAGGGTTTTCCAGGCGAGGCTGAGAAAGGTTTCGCGGCGGTCGGGTTCAATGATGGTCAGCCCGCCGATGAGGATGCCCATGGAGCCGAAATTCGCAAAGCCGCAGATGGCGTGGGCGGTGATGATGCGGGTCCGATCGGTCATGTCTGCCTCTGGCACCGCGGCGAGCTGCAGAAACGCCACGAACTCCGTGAGCACGGTTTTCACGCCCATCAGCGAGCCAGACCTTGCCGCCTCCTCCCAGGGGACGCCGATCATGTACATCAAGGGCATGAAGACCCAGCCGAGGACACGTTCTATGCTCAGCGGCGCTCCGGCCACATCCGGGAACGCCATGAGCAGGTTGTTCACGAGGAACAGCAAGGCGAGCGCAGCGATCAGCATTGTGGCGATGTTCAAGACGATCTTCAGACCGTCTGATGCGCCTGTCGCAAAGGCATCCATGGTGGATTGATATTTGAAATCCGGCTCATGGGCGCGTTCGGCCTTGGCCACTGTTTCCGGCACCATCACAAGGGCGAGTGCGACGGCGGCCGGCGCCGCAACGATGGACGCTGTGAGGAGTTGGGCCAGTGGCTCGAAGGCGACATCGGCATTTTCGAGGAAGGTCACGTAGATGATCAGAACCGAGCCGGCGATGGTCGCGAAGCCCGTCGTCATCATGATGAAGAGTTCAGAGCGCGTCATGCCCTTGATGTATGGCTTTACGAGGACCGGAGCCTCCGTCATGCCCATGAACACGTTCGCGGACACTGCGAGCGACGTTGCCCCGCCAAGCCCCATGCCGCGCCTGAAGACGATGGCAAAGCCCTTCGTGATCCAGCGCAGAATGTGCCAGTGCCAGAGCATGGCCGAGAGCGCGGCGACGACGATCACTATTGGCAGGATCTGGAAGAAAAAGAGCGGCGGAGCGTCGCCGTTCATGATCTCGCTGGCGGCGGAGTTATCTCCGATATAGCCGAAGACAAAGCTTGTCCCGGCGCGGGTCGCATTTTCGAGCGCATCAACAACGACATTCGCCTTGAACAGGATTTCGCGCACGGGCGGCACCGCAAACAGAACCAGCGCGAAGGCGAATTGGAGCGCTGTTGCCCCAAGCACGATTTTCCAAGGAAAGGCTTTCTTGTCCTCCGACAGCCCCCAGGCCAGCGCAAAGATCAGCGCAATGCCTGCGAAGGCACGCGCATTGTCAAAGCCCCATTCCATGCGCCGCTCCCCGCTGGCTACTCGACTAGACGGACGCTAGCGGCAGCGTCGCGCTCTGTCACCAAACCATCGCATCCTTGAGCGCCATATCGAGACTGGCGGGAATATCGACGGCACGTTCGCCGGTTTTCAGGTCAGCCGGGGCATCGCTGGGCTTGAGATACCGCCAGCCCTGGAACGGCCTTTTCGGCTGGGCGCGGGTTTGGACCAACTCGGGATCGAAAACCAGTTCGCACATCGACCGGCCCTCATGATCCTTGACGTCGCGTATGTCGATGATCGGCTGGCGCACGCGGATGGCGCGGCGGATAACCCAATAGATGGAGCCGCCCTTGAGAAGCTCGTCGGCCTTTTTCGGCATCATCCGGGTGTGGTGAACCGGGTTCGGCAAAGTGCGCATAAGCTTGGCCTGCCAGGCGACGAGATCGTCGATATCATCCGCGCCGACGCAGAGTTTCACCATGTGAATCGTCATGGTGCGGAGACTAGCGCCGTTCGCTGGTTTGGCGAGGGACGTTTCGCCCCGCTTCGAAGGCTGTTTCAGCTGCAGACGTTGCGAAGAAGAATTCTGCATCCGTGACGCGGGCGGAATAAGCCCGGCGTATGGTCTGGAAGGCAGCGCGGGCCTCCAGGTCAATGCTGAAGGACGCAATGAAACTCATGTCCCAACGCGGCTCTCGCTCCAGCAGGTAGGTTTGCTCGAATTTGACGAGCCTGCCACCATCGGGGCCGCGCACGGGCTTGGGCAGGCTGTAATCAATGCGCAAGAAGCGGTCCTGAGTCGGTTCGAGCCAGGCCACGGCGTCAAGGCGCTCGGCTGCCCAGACGTCAAACTCGGTATCATTCGCCGATGGGGCGTGGCGAAAGCGGACCCGCCAGGCCGCGCCAAGATCCTCAACGGAAACCGACTGACCGAAGCTCGCGCGCAGATCGTCTGGGAACAAGCGGCCGTCGGGCGCTGCCTCTGCGCCCCACGCCGCGGCGGCCTGGTCGAGGTCACTGTCTTCGCCGGTTGCGTCGATCAGGGTCCACCGTTTGCCAATTGGCTCCCGCGGATCAAACCGGAAGGTGCGCTGAGCCCTGTCGCTCAGGAGGTCGACCGTGAAGGCCGCGCGCATCGTGTTCGGGGCCTCCGTCGCACGCAGGGCCTCGTCCATCGGACCGGAACCGGTGGCCATGGTGAACGCGGCGAGGAGCGGAATCAGCATCCGCGCGTGATGCCCTTGGATTACGGCGGCGTTTAGGCGGGGATGTCGCGGACCGCGTTCGGTGCTGACGGATCGACCATGAACGTTATCGGTATGTCACGGGCAAACGCACGATCGGACTGGAAAAGCTTCATGCCTCGCGCGAGTGCAGCTTTCCCAACCTTTGCCACGGCACCATGGCCGGCGATGCTTGGATTTGCCCCGAATTTGCGACGCAAGACGCCATTCGCGTACAGCGCATTGGCATGGATCAGCGCCGGAACGGTCATAAATTCCATCGAGAGAGAGACGTTGACGCTATCGAGATTATCGATCCGGTGCGGCGCGTTCTGTGGCCAGTTGGCCATCATGCCCGGCTCAAGATCGACAACGAAAGCATGGTCATCATAGGCGGGCGTATAGTCGATTTCCTCTTCGGCCGCGCGCAGCACGATGTCCTCGATTTGCTCATCCCGGGCGAAAGGTTCACCCGTCGGATAAATGTAAACACGCTTCACACCGCGGATCTGCCACAGCGTTACGAGCGGGATGTCGAGGTGGTAGAAGACCTTCACCTTTGGCGATGAGATCAGCACGCCGCAGTCGCGTTTCATGATCTTCGAGCCCGGCACGACGCGCTCGATTTCGTCGAACAGTTCATCGCAGAGGTCAGCATATTCCGGCATATGCTGGTTCGCGGCGCGCAGGTTGATCCAGATGCGGCCATTGGCGACGGCTTTCATAAGCTCTTCGCCGGGCAAATCGCCGGGCCGGCCCTTGCGGAACCCGCCGGCATCGTGCCGGTTTTCGCCCATGGTGTGGATGTCCATGATATCGCGGGGATACCGGTCCAAAAGGTCGGCAAGTCCAGCATCGGAGAACATGGGACGCTCGTGCACCTTGTGGCCCACCACAAGGGGTTCTCGCGCGAACTTCTTCGTACTTTCGGCTGTCCAATTCGTGAACACGTCGCTCATGGGGACGACCCCGCATTCTGTGGGTTGATTTCGCGGTCAAATTGCAAGTTTCAGGCCCGGATGCAAGACGACTCTCGTGTCGCAGGTGCAGCCTCGCCCTTGTGGATAAACCGCTTTTCGGCGCGCGAGCGAAAGGTTAAGCAGAGACGAGTTGGTACATGAGAGGGGAAGCGCATGGCCTATGCATCGGGTATAAAACTATCGAGCCTTGCTGGCCTAATCGGCGCGGGCGTCGGGGGATATCTGGGTTACAATTATGCGGGCGCGCCGGGCGTTGAGAGCATCACGCCGGTCCAGGGCGCTCTGATCCTTGGCGGTGTCGGTCTGGTTGTGGGCAGCGCCGGTGCCTTTATCCTGCGCTCCCTGATGCAGTTCCTGATCTACATCGTGTTGATGGGTATTCTTGCCTATTTCTTCCGCGACCAGATCGAAGCTATGACGGGTGTTGACCCCGTGACAGCGCTCTTGTCCGTGCTGGATCGGTTCGGAATTCCCGTGCCCGGGTTCGTTGAGGACGCCGCAGCGCCCAGCGACGGCTAATCCGCCCAGCTGGGCTTTCGCTTTTCCAGAAACGCAGCGAGGCCTTCGCGGCCTTCGTCGGACGCACGCCGCGCGGCGATACGCTTTGCCGTCTCGCGCGACAGGCCAGCGCCGAATTCCGCTTCGGTCACGTCATCCACGAGGCGCTTGGCGTCGGCAACGGCACCCGGCGCGGTATGGAACATGAGCTCGGACAGGTGCTCTTCCATCGCAGCCATCTCGGCCTCATCCTGCACAACGTATTGCACCAGGCCGATCCGCTCAGCGTAGGCGGCATCGAAGCTCTCTCCGGTCACAAAAAGGGCTTTGGCCCACCGCGGACCAATTGCGCGGATGACATAGGGGCTGATCGTGGCTGGCGTCAGACCCAGTCGAACCTCTGAGAAGCGGAATTTCGCAGACGCCATGGCGACCACCACATCACAGGCCGCAACAAGCCCCGCGCCACCGCCCATCGCCGCGCCCTGCACCAGCGCAAGCGTCATCTGCGGCAGCTCATGCAACTTGCGCAGCATCTCAGCCAACGCAAAGGCGTCGTCCTCGTTTTCCTTCTGGGTGTAGTCCGCCGCTGCCTTCATCCAGGACAGGTCAGCGCCTGCGGAGAAGGACTTGCCCGCGCCTCGCAGGACAACCATACGCAGATGGTCCTCGCCGCGAAGCGTCTCGAACGCATGGGCGAGTTCGTCGATGACCTGTGCGTTGAAAGCGTTGTGCTTGTCCGGCCGGTTCATGCTGACGACGGCAACACCGCCGCGGGTGGCATCAAGGGTAATCGTCTCGTAGGCCATGGCGGGACTCCTCTGCGGTCTGTTGCGTGGTCTCGGCGCGGCGATAGTGGCTCGACCGGCGCAGGGCACGTTTCTCAACGCCATGCCAAAGGGCAAGGCTTGCGGCAAGCGACAGCGCAACAGAGATCGCGACCCCCAACGCTGTCGAGACCGCGAAAAGCCCAATTGCAATGACGCCCTGATTGATCGGGAAATGGACGAGGTATAGCCCGTAGCTGAGATCGCCGAAGCGTGCGGCGGGGTCTCGCGGCCGGCCGACATAGGCAAGGACGGTTACGGTGGCGGCGAGCCCTGCTGCCCGAAGCGGCTCGAAGCCCGGTACGAACGATATCGCGAACAGAGCAATGCCGGGCGCGGCGATGCGGGTCAGTTTTTGCGGGCCAAACGAATCGGCGGCCAGTCTCAGTGCGATTCCTGCAGCGAAGAAAGCGAGCTGGCCGGGCAGTTGGCGGGCGATCTGTGCGGCATAGGGAAGGTCAGATGCGGGTAGCGCCGCGCGCCACGCTTCGCCAAAAAAATACAGCGCGAACAGGGCGAGCCATCGCAACCGTCCCCGCAGACACGTAAGGACCCACGCAATCACTGGAACGAAGAGGTAGAACATCGCCTCGACCTTGATCGTCCAGAGTGCGCCGTTCACGGCGCTGAAGCGATGGTCTTGAAAGAGCGGCGGGAGCTCGGGCGCGAGGAAGTTTGCGAAAAGGAGATTTGCGCCGAGATAGCGGCCAAACTCCGGAAGCGTAGTGCCAGCGAACAGCCCCAACACCGCACAGGTGATGACCACCGTTGCGTAGGCCGGATACAGGCGACGGACACGCTTTTCGGCATAGTCTCGCACGCCCCTTGAGGCGGTGTAGGAGCCATAGACAAGGGCCCCTGAAATGATGAAAAAGCCCTGGATCGACAGCTCGGCCCCCAGGGCCAGGGCGCGCTCGATGTGTCCGGTACCGTCAAGCTCGGCCAAGGCAACGAGGTGGTACACCGACACGACCCCCGCAAAGACAAGCCTCAGGGCATCAAATCGGTTTGGGGCGCGGCTCGCCGTCATCCCGCCTTCGATCATCTCAATCCGGCAAGATCAAGCGCCGCAAACCGGCCCGGATCGTGCAACGCCGCCACCAAGTAAACACGCCTGCGTCATGAAGGCGTGAAATCAGATGGATAGAGAAAGGCTAGGCAGCGGCGATTCCGATGGGCATGTTCAGCTATATGGGTCTGGATATTTCACCGACACTCAAGAGCATCCCGTTTCTGAAGGATGCCCCTGCCCGCGCCCTGCGTGCGGCGGGCCGCGAGGCGACGCTGTTTTCCCTTCCTGCTGGCTGGACGCTTTTTGAGAAGGGCGAGCCGGCGAATGCGATCTATTTTGTCATGTCCGGCGCGCTGGGGGCGTTTCGCCACTCCATGGACGGTCGGCTGGAGCTTTTGAGCATTATCCGCGCCGGCGAACCGGTTGGCGAGATGGCTCTGTTCACGGGTGGTCCCGATACCGTCAATCCGCCGCGCTCAGCATCGGTCTACGCCCTGCGCGATACCGAAATCCTGAAACTTTCCCGGGCTGGGTTTGACCGGTTGATCAAGGCCGATCCGGAAATCCTGCAACGGCTGATCCGGGTTATCCTGCACCGTTTGCGCAATGAGAACCGGCGGTCATCGCGCGGCGAACCGCGTGTCTTCTCGCTGGTTGCAACGTCGCCGACGATAGACCTTGAGCTACGGGCAAAGGCGCTTGCACAGTCTCTGGGTCGGCTTGGCCTCAACGTTAAAATCGTTGACGAGGCCGAGGGCGACGACAAGCCGACGTCGTTCTTCGATTCCTGTGAGCGCGAGCATGACATCGTGCTGCTGACATCGCAGGTAGGCGATTCCTCCTGGTTCCGCCTCTCCATCAGGCAGGCAGACCGGATCTGGGTGCTTGGCCGCGCCGATGCGCGCCCGTCGACGCCACTTCTGCCGCGCGCCCATTCGCCGGCGCTTGAGCTGAAGCTGGTCGACGTTGTGTTGCTCTCCCATGGCGGCGACCGCCGACGGGGGCGGCCCGATGATTGGCTGACGGCAGCAGGGGCTGGCCGGCTGTTTCACTGGAACGGCGTCGAAAACGGCGATTGCGACCGTCTGGCGCGTATCATGGCGGGGCGCTCTGTCGGGCTGGTCTTCTCCGGCGGCGGGGCGCGGGCCTATGCCCATATCGGGGTTGTCCGGGCGCTGCGAGAGTACGGCGTTCCGATCGACTTCGCCGGTGGCTCAAGCATGGGCGCTGTCATCGCCGCCTGCGTTGCCATGGGCTGGTCTGACGACGAGATCGACACCCGAATTCGCAAAGCGTTCGTGGAGTCCAATCCGCTGGGTGACTACACCCTGCCGGTCGTCGGCATGGTCAAGGGTCGCCGGGTCAATACGCGATTGAAAGAGCATTTTGGTGAAACAGAGATTGGCGAGCTGACACTCCCGTTTTTTGCGGTGTCGACCAATCTCACGAGCGGTGCGTTCCACGTTCACCGGACAGGTAAGGTGCGCGACGCCTTGCGGGCAACAATCTCATTACCAGGCATCCTGCCGCCGGTCGTGCAGGATGGCAGCGTATTGGTGGATGGGGCTGTGCTGAACAACTTTCCGACCGATGTGATGCAGGGCCTGCATCGCGGCTTCACGGTCGGTTGTGACGTGGCGCGCGCGCCTGAAGGGCTCGATGCAAAGGAATTCATTGACCCGCCAAGTTTTACCGAGTGGGTCTTGCAGCATGGATTTGGCGCAGCACCCCCTATAGCAAGCCTGCTCATGCGGTCTGCAACGCTCAGCGTGAACCCGACCGAGGGGCGCGATCTGGCGGACTTGCTTGTCTTGCCCGAGCTTGCCGATGTCGAGCTGAGGGACTGGGAAGCTTATGACGCGGCGGTTGAGGCGGGCTACGAGACGGCGAAGCTGGCGCTGGCAAATGCCACTCCGATTCGGGCGCTAGCGGCCCCTGCGCTGGAGGCCCAGGCGGGCTAGATAGTACCCCATCACAACCGCAACGGTGACGCCGACGAAGGCGAGGAGCACGCCGCGGCTCTCGGGTACGCCGTTTGAAGGCGCGCCGAGGGCGTCGGCCAATCCCCAGCCAGCCAACGCGCCGCCAAGCGTTGCGACGATTGCGAACGGAGCCCAGGACAGATCCCTCGGCGATTCGTTGCTGAGATCGAGCTCGAGCGGCGCTTCAGGCAGTGGCGGTACGGCAAGGTCATCAATGTCGGGTTGTTCGGGGGAAGCCGATTCATCGTCCACCAGCGGCAAGTCGATGTCGGCTGGTCTGGCTGTTTCGCTCGCCTCGACAGGCTTGATCCCAGCAAGCGCCGAGACGGCTTGAGTGATCTCCTCTGCGTTCGGGACGTGTTCGGGGTCTGACTCAGGTTTTTCGTCTTCAGGCGCTTCGGTCGGCGGTTGCTTAAGGATAGCGGTGAGGCGTTCGCCGACGGCGCGGGCCGCAGCTTCCGGCGCTGTTTCGTCAGAGCGGGCTGCGGGATCAACGGCTTGGGCTGCTGGTTCCGCCGCCGATCCGGCCGATGCAGGCAGGTCAGCGACGGGTTTAACAAGCGCCGACGGCGCGCCGGGCGCTCCGTGCTGGAGATCAAGCAAGAGCGAGACTTCTGCGGCGCGGCGACGTGCGAGGGCATCGACCGTAATCACGCGGCCATTCACGCGCGCCTTTCGCCAGGTCGCCAGCGCATCCGCCGCGCCAAGCATGTCCCCCGCATTGACGCGGGCCAGGACATCGCTGTCCCTGAAGGTCGCTTCACCGACATTGAACGCGAAGGACACAAGCGCATCGAATGCACCCTGGGCGAGCGGCGTAAACACGGCGTCTTCAACAAGTTTTTCGACGGGCGGGAGATCGTAGTTTCTCAGGACAGCCGAGGCGTCCGCACGGGAAAGCGTCACGCCCTGTCTTGCGCCGGTGGTGTGACCATAGCCCACGACCCAGCCGCCGCCAGGCACAGCGACGGCCGAGGCGCGAAAGCCCTCAAAGCGCTTGATCAGCTCAAGTCCGGTGGTCGAAACCCGCATCACATCCACTGTCCCCGACAGGCCCAAAACGGCACAGCCGGTCATTCTTTAGTATCAGAGACTGCAATGCGCGCGCCTATTCGTCTAAAAGGCGACTAAAGCAGGACCAGTGTGGCCAGCCCAAGGAAGCTGAAAAACGCTGCAATATCAGTGAGGGTCAGCACGAAGACCGATGATGCAACGGCGGGATCAGCCCCGAGCCGTTGCAGGGTTAGCGGTACGAGAATGCCCGAGAGTCCTGCCCAAACGAAGGTGACGAACATCGCGACACCGATCACCACGGCCAGCATCGGATCGGCAAACCAGACATAGGCGATAAGGCCCACGCCGAGCGCGAAAATTGCACCATTCACAATCCCGGTGAGGAATTCACGGGTGATGGCACGGCGTGCAGCGCCCCCGGTCAGCTCCCGCTCGGCGATGGCGCGCACCGCAACCGCAAGGCCCTGGCTACCGGCATTTCCGCCCAGCGCTGCGACAACGGGCATCAGAATCGCGAGCTGGACAATGCGATCCAGCGTGCCTTCGAATACGGCGATTATGCCAGATGCAATGAAGGCTGTGAGCAAGTTTACCGCCAGCCAAGGGGTACGTGCACGCACGGAGTCCCAAACCGTATCCGAGCCATCTGCGGAGGACACGTTGGACAGTGCCAAAAGGTCTTCAGTGTTTTCAAGCTGGATAACGTCGACCATGTCATCAACTGTGATCATGCCGACGAGGCGACCATCGGCCTCTTTCACGGGCGCTGACGCAAGCGAATATTTCTGGAACTGGAAGGCGACTTCTTCCTGGTCCATGTCGACCGACACATCCGACTGGAACGGATGCATGATGTCAGCGAGTTTAATGTCCCTCGGCTGGCGCAGAAGCTGGGCGAGCAGGACAAAGCCGAGGAGCCGGTGTGACGGGTCGACCACATAGACTTCATAAAACTGCTCTGGCAGCTCTTCACCCATGCGGCGGGCATGGTCGATGGTCTGGCCGACGGTCCAGAATTCCGGCACCGCCACATATTCAAGCTGCATGAGCCGGCCGGCGGTCTCGTCTGCATACTGAAACCGTTGCTGAAGCGCGGCACGGTCGGACGGCTCAAGCTCTTCGAGGACACGCTCGCGGCGATCATCCTCCAGGTCTTCAAGGATTGCAGTGGCGTCGTCTGAGTCCAGCTCATCGAGCACGTCAACAACGGTTTCGTCAGGCAGGATGTCGACGGCGTTGCCACGATACTCGTCGCGCAGCTCGATTAGGATTTCTGCGGGCAACTCGCCGCCGAGAAGCGCAACAACATCGGCAAACAGGTCAGTGGACAATTGCTCAAGCGCATCGGCAGCATCTGCCGGATGAAGGCTGGCGAGCGCCTCGGCGATAACGTTTTCGTCCTCAGCCTCCACGCCAACGACCAGCGCTTCGAGAACCTGTTTTTCAGGTCCCTCCTCGCGCTTTTCTGGCTGGGGCGTATCGGCGTCCATCTCGAAATCCGGTGCTGTGGAACCTGCAGCATGTCGGATGCTTGGCGAGTCTTGTCCAGCCCTCAGTCGGCCATATCCACGGCATAGTCGGCGAGGCGCTCGTAAATCGGCAGGGCTTGTTCGAGTACAGGCTGAGCGTGCTTTGGCAGGTCCGGCAGCGGCCCGGGCGGGGCACCAAACCCTGATGACGCGATGACGGCGTCGTACCAGTGCGGCGCCCAGGCTCCATCTTCCGGCTTCGGGCCAGGCTGCCATGCCAGCATCGCGGGGTCGAATGGGATCGAGAGGCGCGCGCACAGGCTTTTCAGCGCGGCTTCAGGATCGGCGAGGATCGTGTCGCTATCGATCACGACGGGCGTTTCACCGCTCAGGGAGCGCGCGGCTTCGAACAGCTCGATTTGTTGTGAGAACCCGATGGCTTCGAGCGAAATCGCTTCCATTTTGCGGGCATAGGAGGCAAGCACGCGCGCCGGATGGCGGATCAGGAAGGCGTTAGTCACCTTCCCCATCCAGTCACGCGGGATCCCCTCGACCATGTGATGGGTCATGTGTTTCTGGTAGACGATTGCGGCTTTAGATGCGCCCGAGATCATGTCCGTAGCGACGCGGTATGGATCGGTTTCGTGTGCAGCAAGAATGTCTTCGCGCATGGGGTGATCCGCGCCGGTGAGCGTCAGGAAAGCCGCGTAGAACGGCTCGTCCACGCAGGTCGTATCGAGGCGCGAACCAAAGCTGCGCATCATAGCGGTGGAGAGATTGCGCGGTCCTGACCACATGGCAATGCGCGTTATATGGCTCATGGGATCGGCGTAAGGTTCTTGTCGACGAACAGGCGATAGAGCGCGCCAATACGCTGCGTCATCGGTCCATTGAGCGCGGCAATCTCCCGCTTGTCCACTGCACGCACCGGGCTCACCCCTGCGAATGTGCCCGTCAGAAAGACTTCATCGGCCGAGTAGACATCGTACAATGAAAAACGCTTCTCAATGGCCGGGATGCCCGCCTCGCGGCAAACCTTGAGGATGTTACCGCGCGTTATCCCGCCGAGGCAGTAGTCTGGCGGCGACGTCCAGACCTCGCCGTCCCGAACAATGAAGAAGTGGGTGGAGTTGCACGTCGCAACGAACCCATCTGGATCGAGCATGAGCGCTTCGTCTGCACCCGCTTTCTCAGCCTGGATACAGGCGAGGATACAATTCAGCTTGGAGTGTGAGTTGAGCTTCTGGTCCTGCTCTGCCGGCCCTGTCCGGCGGACGTGGACGGTGAAGAGCGATTGGCCGCGCGCAATGACGTCCGGAACCGGAGCCTTGTATTCCGGAATGATGACGATGGTCGGATCGGTGATCGTGAAGCGTGGCCCCTGATAGGGCGACTTCTTCACGCCGCGCGTCACCATGAGGCGGATGTGTACACCGTCGGTCATGCCGTTCGCCGTGAGGCAATCGAACAGGCGCTGGGTGAGCGCGTCCGGGCTGAGCGCCATGTCCATGTCTATGGTCTTGGCACCGGCGTAGAGCCGCTTGAGGTGCTCGGGCAGGAAGGCAATCCCGCCATCCTTTACGCGCAAGCCCTCCCAAACTCCGTCGCCGAGGATATAACCCGAATCGAAAACCGAAACCGTGGCCTCATCGCGGGATTTCAGCTCACCGTTGATGGATATGAGGATATCCGCATTGCGCGGGTCTTCCACATAGTCGTGCACGCCGTGTTCTTCATTCGCCATGGGGCCACGTTAGCGCACCGCAGCGGGGATACAATCGCAGCGGCCTTAGCGCCCGCCGCCGTCCACTGTGAGCACTGTTCCTGTCGTGTAGGCGCTGGCGTCGCTGGCAAGATAGAGAACAGCCGTGACGATCTCATCTGGCTCACCGGCCCGCTGCAGGGCGAACTCTGTTCGAGCGGACCGGTTGAACGCTTCCATGTCCCAAGCCTTGGCGATGTCGGTCAGGAACGGGCCGGGCATGATGCCGTTGACCCGGACGTCTGGACCAAACGCCCATGCGAAAGACAGTGTGAGCTTGTTCAGGCCTGCTTTGGCCGCGCCATAGGGCTCGGCATTGGGCAGCTTATGGACCGCGCCTGTGCTGGAGATATTGATAATAACCCCGCCGCCATCGGCCTGCATCCGCTCGCCGAACAACGCCATGAGGCGGAACGGGGCTTTCAGATTGAGTCCAATCACCTTGTCGAACAGCGCCTCGGAAACATCCGACAATTTGTCATAGAGCGGGGACATGCCAGCGTTGTTGATCAAGATGTCGACCTTGCCGAAGTGCTCGTAGGCTGCAGCAGCAAGCCCATCGCACGCGTCCCAATGGCTGAGATTGCAGGCATGGGCAACGCCTCTTCGCCCAAGGGCTTCAACCTCTTTCACCACGGCATCGCAGGCGTCTTGTTTGCGACTGACAACCATGATGTCCGCACCGCGCTCGGCCAGCGCCAGGCACATCTCACGCCCCATGCCCCGGCTTCCACCGGTGACGACGGCGACCTTGCCGGTAAAATCAAACAGGCGATCCATGGGGCCCTCCGCGTTTGCGGATCATGTTACGCGCTGAATGAACGCGGTAAAGCGGGTGACCTGAGATCCTTGAGCGCTCAATGCGACAAGGCCAGCGCCGGGCGGTCTTCTGCATTCAACAGGGTTTTTGTGACTCCGCCAAAAAGGAACTCACCGGCCCGGCTTCGTCCGTATGCTCCGGAGACGATGATGCCAGCGCCTTCCGACTGTGCGAGCTGGAGAAGGCCGCTTCCAGGCGAGCCATCGAACACTTGGATGGTGGCCTCAACGCCGCGGCCAGACAGCCAGGACACGAGACGGTCAGGTTCATGTGCCGTTCGCCTGTCTTTTGTTTTCAAACCCTTTTCAGACTGTGCAACGATCACACGCTCATGCGCGGCGATGATCTTGGCATGCTGCGCCACGGACCGGGCGACCTCATTGCTTCCGTCCCAAGCAATGATCGCAGTTTTGAAATCTGGCTCGTTTACACCCGCGGAGATGACAGGCAATCGGCTGTGCATCAGCACCTGAAAGAATGCGGGAGACAGGATGTGCTCTCCGCGTGAAGCGGCTCCCGAAAACACGATCGCATCGGCGAGAACGGCTTGATCCGCTGCGGCGCTTTCGGGCATGCCTGAAGCGCGCACAAACGTCGCCTGCGCCGTAGGAAAGCCCTTCTGTGTCACGATCTCCTCGAAGGCCAATCGTGTCTTGTCCTCAAGCGCTTTCTCCGCCTCAAGGATGGCATCCATGGAGATCATCCCCATTCCGAAGCTGAATGCACCGCCGACATAGGTCGGGGCCATGGCAGCATCGGGCAAGGCGCAAACGACGTCCAATGGCCGCTGGCACTTGGTCGCCAGCGTGATCGCACATCGAAGCGCCGCCCGGTCTGACTCCGTATTGTCTACAAACATCGAAACGACTGACATGGCTTAGTCTCCCTGGTCCAGTTCACAATCAGGATACTGTGGCGGATCGGAAGGCGCAGTTCGTGGAACTACCTAGTGAGAGCACGTCACTGAGAGTCTGGCGAGGTCAGGCGGGTTCTGGAGGCCCCTGGCAAAGCCGGTCGATCTCGGAACAGACAAGCCCGGCACACGCCGGTTTTTCGATAATAGAGCCAAAGCCCGTCAGCACGGCCTTCGCACGCAAATGCGGAGACAGGAAACCGGTGATCAAGATCGCCGGCTTGCGCCACCCATCATCGACAAGCAGCTCAAGTAGCTTCAGCCCATCAATGCCCGGCATCTTGTAGTCCGTTAACAGACAATCCGTCACGAGTGGAAATGGCAAAAGGCGGACTTCAGATGCGCTGCGGTAGGCGTCAACGCGATACCCCCTTGCCCTGAGCATCATCACCAGCGAGCGACGCACCTCATCATCATCTTCGACGATGGCGACGGAGTGGCCCGGCGATGGAGGTGGTTCGTCCATGAAATTGAGTCCAGCGCGCCGAGCAAAAAGGCGCTGCGCCAAGACTAGACCTCCTGACCGGCCCTTGTCGCTACGCAGAACTACGTATTCAGGGTCCACCAAGCCCGGCTGCGAACGCGATCTTCAACGCTGAAGACAAACTGTCAGCTTGCAGTTTCTGCATCATGTTTGCCCTGTGGATTTCGACAGTGCGCGTTGAGATACCCAGCGCGTCCGCGATGCCTTTGTTTGTCAGCCCCTGTACGAGATTTTCGAGGACCTCGCGCTCTCTCGGTGTCAGGTCAGCCAGCCTGGCAACCGCCTGCGCTTGCCTGTCGAGGGTCGCTTCACCTGCTTCAATCTGGTCGAATGCCTGACCTAATGCGTTGAGCAGCGCCTGCTTTTCGTACGGCTTTTCCAGAAAGTCGTTCGCGCCAAGCTTCATCGCGTCAACGGCTGTTTTGACGTCGCCATGGCCGGTCAAAACAATCACCGGGACCGTCGCGCCTCGCTCCTTCAGTTTCTGCAGCACAGTCAGCCCGTCCATGTCCGGCATTCTGACGTCTAGCAAAACGCTGGCCGGCCGGCTCAGATCGGCCGTGTCAAGGAAGTCCACTCCGCCGGGATAGGTCTGAACAGAAAACCCGGCATGGCGGAGCATGAAACTCGCCGAATGACGGATCGCTTCATCATCATCGACCAAGTAGACCAACTTCATCTCGCGCCTGCCCCTATTCTGCGGTCATCAGTGAGAAACGGAATGCCGCACCCTGGCGGATCTCGTCAGCCAGCCATATCTCTCCATCGTGGGCTTCGATGATCGTTTGACAGATGGAAAGGCCAAGACCCATGCCGTCCGATTTCGACGACTGGAAGGGTTCAAATGGAGAGCGGCCTTCTTCGAGACCAAGCCCGGGACCATTGTCGGCGACTTCTACAAGCACTGTATCGTCCGACTTTGCCCATGCGCGGACGCTAATCGTGGGATCTTCCGATTGCACCAGCGCTTCGGCTGCGTTTTTCAGAAGATTGAGCAAGACCTGCCTGATCTGAAGGCGATCGGCAAATACGGGTGGCAAGCTGGCATCGGCATCAAACAGGAAGCGTGGGACACGCCCGTCAATGCCGAGCTTTGCCAGCGGGATCGCCTCTTCGATCAGGGCGTTGATGTCCACTTTCGTTTTCTCAAACTCTCCGCGAGACACGTAGTCACGAAGCTTACGCACGATCTGACCAGCACGAACGGATTGCTTAGCAGCGGCATCAAGCGCGTCTCGCACGACAGGCAGGGTCTGGGAATCAGCGGCCGTCAGCATATCGCGCGCCGCTTCAAGGTAGTTGGCCACAGCGGTGAGAGGCTGATTGAGTTCATGCGCCATGGCTGATGCCATGGTTCCAACCGTGCTGAGGCGCGAAAACCCGGCGAGTTCGGCCTGTAATGTACTTAACCGGTGGTCGGCCGCCTGTTTGTCGGTGAGGTCGCGGACATACCCAGCAAACATGCGGGACTCACCGACTCGGGCCTCACCGATCGTGAGGTGCACAGGAATGATCGTTCCATCCGCGAGGCACGCCTCAACGATCCGCCCCTTACCAATGATCTGCTTTTCGCCACTGCTCAGATAGTTGCTGATATAGCGGTCATGGAAAGCCAGATCCGCACCGGCCATGATGATCGAAACGTTTTCGCCAATGACATCCGTAGCGGCATGGCCGAACAGTGCCTCTGCAGATCTGCTGAACGCATGAATGATGCCGCTCTGGTCAATCAGAATCGTCGCATCCGGAACAGATTCCAGGACCGCTTCCAGCAAGGTCAGGCCAAGCGCTTCATTCTGCAGCTCCAGCAAACCGTCGCCCACTCAA
The DNA here is from genome assembly GCA_039817025.1 of Pseudomonadota bacterium. Taxonomy (GTDB): domain Bacteria; phylum Pseudomonadota; class Alphaproteobacteria; order Caulobacterales; family Hyphomonadaceae; genus JANQQC01. The sequence goes on from JBCBWQ010000017.1 coordinate 19,912, forward strand.
CTCTCCGTTCTTAGCGTGCCGCTGTCGCCAGTTTGATACAAAGAGCCACGCTGGCAAGGCAATTCCCAACGCGACTGCGTAGCACCCCCAGCAATGAACGTTCGGGGTGTCCAGGGGCACGTAAAAAACGCTGCCCTGACAGCCTTCAAGGGCCATCATCTCACCGCTGCGCCAGTGGACGATCATCTTCGCCGCGCCAACCGCACAAAGCGCCGCGCTGAGCGCCATCAGATTCAAGGGTCTCACGTCCCGCCTCCTCTTGTTGGCAAAGGTATCGCTGAGCGCGGCGTGCGCGCACATCCGTATATTCCCGTATACGGTCGGCTTCAGCGCTCCCTTAAACCCCAATCATTCGTCAGTTCGGCAATGTGAGGGGTTGAAATCGATGCATGCGCAAACGGCTTCGCCAGGTGGAAACAGCGGCACCGTCTACCAGGTGGGTGGTGTCCTCGGTGTGTTCCTTGTCCTTGCCCTTCTGATTGCGGGCCGCACCAACGATCCACTTATGGGCGCACAGGCGCTCACGTTCCTTGCTTTGGCGGGTGTATTTCTTCTTGCGATGATGATGTGGCTCGGGACCAAGGTCGACCAAGACCCGTTCGTCGAGACCGAGTATGAAGACACGCTTGTCAAATTCGGGGTCGTCGCCTCAACGTTCTGGGGGCTTGCAGGCCTCTTGGTCGGGCTCGTCATCGCGCTACAGCTGACCTGGCCGAGCGTGTTCTATTTTCCTGAACTCGGCTGGACAAATTTCGGACGGCTGAGGCCACTGCATACGTCTGCTGTCATTTTTGCCTTTGGCGGAAATGTGCTGCTAGCGACAAGCTTTTATGTCGTTCAGCGCACGACGCGGGCGCGGCTCGCCGGTGGCATGTGGCCCTGGTTTGTCTTTTGGGGCTATCAGATCTTCATCGTCCTTGCGGCCACCGGCTATTTGATGGGGGTCACTCAATCCAAAGAGTACGCTGAGCCGGAATGGTATGTAGACTGG
>JBCBWQ010000180.1:0-5343 GCA_039817025.1 Pseudomonadota bacterium
TCGATTGGCGGAATTATCCAGATGGCACCGCTTATGTATATGGACAACACAATCGAGAAGGTTGACGGGATGCGCCCGTACACGCCGCTCGAACTGGCCTGACGGGACATCTATATCCGGGAAGGCTGCTATGTGTGCCACTCTCAGATGGTCCGCCCACTGCGCGATGAGGTCGAGCGCTACGGTCACTACTCGCTCGCCGCTGAAAGCATGTATGACCACCCCTTCCAGTGGGGGTCTAAGCGTACGGGGCCCGACCTTGCACGGGTCGGCGGCAAATACTCCGCCGAATGGCATGTTGACCACCTCAAGGACCCGCGAGCGCTCGTTCCTGAGTCGATTATGCCGCCTTACGCGTTCCTGTCCGACAACAAGCTGCGCTTCGACGACATGGAGCAAAGGCTTAAGACCGAGCGCATGGTTGGTGTTCCCTATACTGATGAGATGATTGAGAATGCGGAAGGTCACCTGATCGCACAGGCCGATCCGGATGACCGCGGATATGACTATGTCTCCAGCCTTCTGGCTGCCTATGACGAAGCCTCAGGCCGTGAGGGTACCGTCATTGTACGGGACTGGGACGGTGATCGCGAAACCATCACCGAGATGGACGCGCTCGTGGCCTATCTCCAGATGACCGGAACGCTCGTCGATTTTTCAACCTACCAGGCTGAAGACCTCAGCAACAGCCGATAGGAGGGATGTCAGTGTACCAATTGCTCGCAAGCTTCGCGCAGACCGGCGGCCTGATCTATTTTGTCGCCATTTTTATCGGCGTTCTCGCCTATGCGCTTTGGCCGAAAAACCAGACGACATTAGACGCTGCGGCGAAAATGCCGCTCCAAGACGAGGGCCCGGGTCATGAGTAACGCGACCGACAAGACCGACATTGATGCCCATAGCGGTGTCGAAACAACGGGTCATAGCTGGGACGGCATCAAGGAATTGAACAATCCCTTACCACGCTGGTGGCTGTATATCTGGTACATGACCATTGGTTGGGCCATCGTCTACATGGTCCTGATGCCGGCGCTGCCTGCCCTGCCCTTCACCAATGCCAGCCACACTCCGGGCGTGCGCGGACACTCTGACCGGCTCCTTGTCGAAACAGCAATGGAAGACACGCAACTCGCTCGCACCGCACAAGGCGCTGACCTTCTCACCGCTTCGCTTGAAGAGATCGAGACCGACAGGGATCTTCAGCAATTTGCATTGGCGATGGGAGACAGCCTCTTTGGCGATAATTGCGCGACCTGCCATGGCGCAGGTGGACGCGGCGCGAAGGGCTATCCGAGCCTTGTCGACGATGTATGGCTCTGGGACGGCACGTTGGACGGCATCGAGTTCACACTGCGCCACGGAATACGCCATCCAGGCAATGATCAGACCCGGTTTTCGCTCATGCCGCGGTATGGCGCTGACGGCTTGCTTCAATCCTCCCAAATTGACGACCTCGCCGAGTACGTCATCCACCTTTCTGGACGCGATGCGGACCAGGATGCAATTCAGCGTGCAGAACCAATCTTCCAGACACAATGCGCGACGTGCCACGGTCAGACCGGCTCGGGTGACCCCATGATGGGCGCTCCAAACCTGACCGATGCCGAATGGCTTTATGGCGGCGAGCGCGGTGACATCTACACCACCATCTACAATGCTCGGAACTCGCACATGCCCGCCTGGGAGGGCCGGCTGGACGACGCCTCCATCAAAGCGCTTTCGGTCTATGTGCACACACTCGGAGGCGGCGAATAAGCCGGCACGCGCGCCATGGTCGAACTCAACCTCACGCGATCAGGTGCGCCGCCACCAAGCCCGCCGCCACACGATCTCTATGCCAAGCGCCAGCAAATCTATCCAAAGCTGGCGCATGGCAAGTTTCGAAGCTTCAAGTGGCTGGTCATGGCAGCAACGCTCGGCGTCTATTATCTCATTCCGTGGATAAGGTGGGACCGCGGAGAAGGCATTCCCAACCAAGCTGTCCTGGCGGACTTCCAGAGCGAGAAATTCTACTTTTTCGGGATCGAGATCTGGCCGCAGGAAGCTTACTATCTCGCTGGTCTGCTTATCATGGCAGCCCTGCTTCTATTCCTTGTAACGTCCGTCCTGGGACGATTTTGGTGCGGTTACACCTGCCCCCAAACCGTCTGGACGGATTTGTATATCTGGGTCGAGCGCGCCTTTGAGGGCGACCGCGCTGCGCGCAAGCGACTGGACCGCGCGCCTCTGTCCTTCAACAAGCTCTGGCGAAAGCTGGGCAAGCACACGGTGTGGCTGATCATCGCCTTCTGGACAGGCGGAGCCTTCATTCTGTACTGGCACGACGCACCGACGGTTGCTCGCGGGTGGTTCACGGGCGAAGCACCACTATCGGCCTATTGGTTCGCCGGCATACTGACCCTGACCACCTACTTCCTCGCTGGCACGATGCGCGAGCAGGTCTGCACGTACATGTGCCCGTGGCCGCGCATTCAGGCAGCACTTACGGACGAGCACGCGCTGAACGTCACCTACCGCTATGATCGCGGCGAACCCCGCGGCCCAAAGCGCAAGGATGAAAGCTGGGACACGCGCGGGGACTGCATTGATTGCAAGCAGTGCGTCCAGGTTTGTCCAACCGGAATTGATATTCGGGACGGCGCGCAGCTTGAGTGTATCCACTGCGCGCTTTGTATCGACGCCTGCGATGAAATCATGAGAACAGTCGATCGCCCGACCGGTCTCATCGCCTATGACACAGACATTGCTGTCGCCGCGCGTGCCGCCGGCGAAACGCCGCCCAAATACCGCCTGATCCGGCCTCGCACCGTGCTTTATACCGTGCTGATCGCGGGGATCGGCTTGCTGATGCTGGTGGGCCTTTCGACACGCGCCACGTTTGAGGTGAACCTGCTCAAGGATCGTTCGCCGCCCTTTGTCCGACTGTCCAATGGTGACATTCGAAATGGCTATGAGTTGAAACTCGTGAATAAGGCTGCGGACCCGCGCGACATGCACCTTTCGCTGAGCGGCTTGGACGGCGCAAGTTTCCGCCTGATCGGACTTGGCGAAGAGGGCCTGACAGAGCTTACGGTGCCGGTTGGTGCGCACCGTGTCGACCGGTACCGACTGCTAATCACTGCCCCCCCTGCAGCGTCAAACACAAGGTTGAACCTGACTGTTGAAGACGTTGCGACGGGCGAGAGCATCACCAATCAAGCACCGTTCGGAGGGCCGCGATGATGACGCAAACAGACCAAGGCACACTAAAGGGCTGGCATGTGCTCCTTTGGCTGACGGGATTTTTCGGACTGATGTTTGCGGTCAATGGCGTCTTTCTCTTCCACGCCATTGTCTCTTTCCCTGGCGAGGATACGCCCAAATCCTATGTGCAGGGCATAAACTACAACGACATCATCGAGGCGCGCTCCACTCAGGCTGCGCTGGACTGGCGCGTACAGATGGGGCTGGTTGATGATGATCTGGTCGTAAAGCTTGCTGACGCGGATGGTGCTCCCATTCGCGGGCGCAGTGTCTCTGTTTCACTGCGCCGGCCGGCGACAATCAACGCCGATCAAACACTGACCCTCGAGCCTTGGTCTCCCGGCGAACATCGCGCCACACCGGTTAGCCTCCAGGCAGGACAGTGGGAAGCCGAGGCGATTATTTTTGATCCTGGCTTAAATGAAATCGAATTCCGGGCGCGCAAGATACTGTTCGTACCATGACTTACGCACCCGCTCATTCTTCAGCAGATCGTCCGTCTGGGTGCGTACCCGCCGAACCACCAGACCAGACGCGAAGCTGGGCTCCGTTTGTCCGCGGTAAGGATGGCGGTTTGGAGCTGGAACTGATTGTTCGCGGCGCAAAGTGTGGCGGCTGCATTTTAAAGATCGAAGACGCCTTGACGAACCTACCCGGTGTCACAACGGCCCGCCTCAATCTATCAAGCGGAAAGCTTGTTGTGCGCTGGCAAGGCGGCTTGTCTGCGGACGTCGTTGCGAACACGGTGAGCGGTCTGGGCTATAGCATCTGCGCAGCGACGCCAGACGCTGCAGATGAAGACAGACAGTCTGCGGAGCGGAGCCTCCTGATCGCCATGGGCGTCGCGGGATTTTCTGCGGCGAACATCATGCTCCTGTCGGTCTCCGTCTGGGGTGGCGCGGCGGACATGGGCGAGCAAACCCGCAATGCCTTCCACTTGATTTCGGGCCTTATTGCCCTGCCCGTCATCCTCTTCTCCGGTCGTCCCTTCTTCAGCTCTGCATGGAACGCGCTCCGCCACGGCCGCACAAATATGGATGTACCGATTTCGCTCGCACTGGTTCTCGCCTACTCGGTGAGTGTTTTCGAAACGCTGAGGGGCGGTGAACACGCCTACTTCGATGCGAGTGTGATGTTGCTCTTCTTCCTCTTGATCGGCCGCTTCCTCGACGCCAGGCTCCGCAGGCGAGCCTATGCGGCAGCGGAGAGCCTCGCGGCCTTGCGCGCGCGAACTGTAACTCGGCTTGTCGCCGATAAATCCGAGACAGTAAGCGCCAACGCCATCAAACCCGGCGACACCGTACTCATCGCGCCCGGGGAGCGGTGCGCCATCGACATCGTCGTGACGGCCGGACGCTCGGAGGTCGATGAGAGCCTTGTTACCGGCGAAAGCGCGCCGCGCCTCGTCTGTGAAGGCGCTCACCTTTACGCAGGCGCGATAAATCTTGGAGACGCTTTGCACGGGCGCGCCCTGTCGCGCGAAGAGGATTCACTTCTCGCCGACATCGCGGCGCTGCTGGAAGCGGGTGAGCAATCGAAGTCTTCTTTTCGTAAAATCGCAGACAGAGCGGTGTCGATCTATGTGCCCTTCGTTCACTCTACTGCGTTGCTCGCCTTTCTGGGATGGCTGGCAATGGGTGCGAGCGTGCGTGACGCAACTCTGGTGGCGGTCTCGACACTGATCATCATATGCCCTTGCGCATTAGCGCTCGCCGCGCCGGTTGCGCAGGTCGTGGCCTCCAGCCGGCTATTCCGCTGCGGCATTTATCTTAAGTCTGGCGACGCGCTGGAACGTCTGGCGAGCGTCGATCACATCGTATTCGACAAGACCGGCACGTTGACACTCGGAACGCCGTCATGGCGAGCGACGCATGAGTCCGGTGCTGTTCTGGAGCAAGCGGCTCGGCTTGCGCGGGCCAGTCGGCATCCGTTGTCTCGGGCGATCGTGGAGGCCGCGGGTTCCGGCCCAGTCTTTGAGCGTGTGAGCGAGCACCCAGGTCTGGGTCTCGTTGCAACAGACACAGATGGGACCGAGCACAGGCTCGGTTCGGCTGAGTGGACCGCCGCTAAGACATCGGCTTCACACCCGGGTTTGTCACT
>JBCBWQ010000181.1:0-5303 GCA_039817025.1 Pseudomonadota bacterium
CCCTTTCTGCGTGACATGCTCACCGAGCACATTGCGCAGCGCCGCATGCATCAGATGGGTTGCCGAGTGATTGGCCATCACTCTGCGTCGGCGTGCGCTATCAACTTTGAGCGTGGCTGAATCTCCAAGCGCAACCCGGCCGCTCACCAACTCTCCAACATGTGCGTGAAGCCCGCCCGCACGCTTGATGACGTCGCGCACGACGAACCGCGCACCATTGGAGAAATCGATCACGCCATGGTCGCCCGCCTGTCCGCCGCTTTCGGCATAAAACGGCGTTTGGTCAAACACGAGTTCGAGCGCGTCGCCGTTTGACACCGTCTCAATCGACTGTCCCTCGTCGACGATCGCAATGACCTGTCCCTCGGCTTGCAAATGATCATAGCCGAGAAACTTGGTCTCACCGGACGTGTTTAACACGTCGAACCAGATCGCGTCGCCGCCTGCATCACCAGATCCGCTCCACGCATTGCGGGACCCTTCGCGCTGCGTTGCCATGGCGGAGTCAAAGCCACCCTCATCGACCCCGATCCCGCGCGTTCTTAGAATGTCCTGGGTCAGATCAAGCGGAAAACCGTACGTATCGTAGAGTTTGAACGCGGTCTCGCCCGCAAGCGCTTCGCCGGGTTGAAGCGCCTCTGTGGCCTCATCGAGCAAGGCCAGACCGCGTCCGAGCGTGCGCTGAAAACGTGCCTCCTCTTGCTCCATTGTCGCAGTAATAGCCGCTTCAGCGCGAGCAAGTTCCGGGAAGGCGGCACCCATCTCGGCAACCAGTGCAGGCGTCAATTGATGCATGCGCGGCTCCCGCGCACCGAGGCCGTGGCCGTGGCGCATGGCCCTGCGCATGATCCGCCGAAGCACATATCCCCGCCCCTCATTGGACGGCATGACGCCATCCGCGATTAAGAAAGCCGATGCCCGCAGATGATCCGCGATCACACGGAAGGACGGCAACGCATCGCCTTTCGCCGCATGCCCGTACACATCTTCACCGGCCGAAATGAGGGCACGAAACAGGTCAGTCTCATAATTGTTGTGCACGCCCTGGAGCACTGCAGCGACCCGCTCCAGCCCCATCCCGGTATCGATCGACGGCTTCGGCAAGGCTTCGCGCCCGCTTCTCTCCGACTGGTTGTATTGCATAAAGACAAGGTTCCAGATTTCTATGAACCGGTCGCCGTCTTCATCCGGACTCCCCGGTGGGCCACCCGGGATCGCGTCCCCATGGTCGTAGAAAATTTCCGAGCATGGCCCACACGGCCCGGTATCCCCCATCGACCAGAAATTATCCGACGTTTCGATACGAATGATCCGGCTGTCATCTAGCCCAGCGATCTTCTTCCAAAGTGCGGCGGCATCATCATCTTCGGCATAAACAGTGGCCAACAATCGGTCTGTGGGCAGACCAAGCTCACGCGTGACGAACGTCCATGCGTACTCAATGGCGTCCTCTTTGAAATAGTCACCAAAAGAGAAGTTCCCCAACATCTCGAAGAATGTGTGATGTCGGGCTGTGAAGCCGACATTGTCGAGGTCATTGTGCTTACCGCCGGCGCGTACACACTTCTGGGAGGTTGTTGCCCGGGGCGATGGCGGTGTCTCGATGCCTGTGAATATGTTCTTGAAGGGCACCATGCCCGCATTGACGAACAACAGGCTCGGATCGTTGTCAGGAACAAGCGGAGCAGAGGCCCGGCGCTGGTGCCCGTTCGACTCAAAAAACGACAGGAAGTCTTCGCGTAGGGCGTTAACGCTGGTCATGGATATCCTCTCTCTGTGACCGGTCTGTATCAAACACGTCGGTCACGAGCGCATATAAAGGCGCGATTGGGTTGCGCCAAGCCAGCGTGGACGACCCCTACCCTTCAGCGGCGTCGGGCGTATCCTCTTCTGCATCCATCCCAGCGGTCAACATATCGTCGGCGAGCAAGCCTGACCGTTTGCGAATTTCCGTTTCGATCGCGATGGCGATTGCGGGATTATTCTTGAGGAATTGCCGTGTCTTTTCCCGCCCCTGACCGATCCTGTCTCCATTATAGGAGTACCAAGACCCTGACTTTTCGACGACCTCGGTCTTCACACCAAGATCAATCAACTCACCTGTTTTCGAAATGCCTTCGCCATAGATGATATCGAACTCGACCTGCCTAAACGGTGGTGCGACCTTGTTTTTGACCACCTTGACCCGTGTCTGGTTGCCGATGACTTCGTCGCGGTCCTTGATCTGGCCAATGCGGCGAATATCGAGACGAACAGAGGAATAGAATTTCAGCGCATTGCCGCCCGTCGTGGTTTCAGGGCTTCCAAACATCACACCGATCTTCATGCGGATCTGGTTGATAAAAATCACCATGCAGTTTGTCTTGGAAATCGAGCCGGTCAGCTTCCGCAACGCCTGGCTCATCAGTCGAGCCTGGAGCCCGGGAAGGCTGTCCCCCATCTCACCTTCCAGCTCTGCACGCGGTGTCAGAGCAGCTACTGAGTCGATCACGAGAAGGTCGACAGCACCGGACCGCACAAGCGTATCGGCAATTTCAAGCGCCTGCTCCCCCGTATCGGGTTGGGAAATCAGAAGATCATCCAAATCGACGCCAAGCTTGGCGGCGTAAACCGGATCAAGCGCATGCTCAGCGTCAACAAAGGCACAAACACCGCCATTGCGCTGCGCTTCTGCGACAGAATGCAAGGACAAGGTGGTCTTACCGGAGCTCTCAGGCCCGTAGATCTCGATGACGCGTCCCTTTGGCAGACCGCCAATTCCGAGCGCTATATCTAGCCCGAGAGACCCCGTCGGCACAGCCTCAATGTCGAGCGCCTGCTTATCGCCCAACCGCATGACTGAGCCTTTGCCAAACGACCGCTCAATATTGCTCAAAGCCGTCTCTAGCGCCTTTTGCTTGTCCACACCCTTATCCTCGTCCACCACGTGCAAAGCCGGTTTGGCCATGAGTCGTCTCCTTGTTCCATTGTGCGACGCCATTTGGCAAGGCGCATATACTGTGTCCTTCCGAAGCATGTACCACATTTGTTCTGCAGAACAAAGCATGAATTTTGTTGCTCTTCCCTCTTTTATTCGTTCGCAAGATCGGGCATGAAGACCCCATGTTGACGACAACCCCATCGACCCCCGGCGAGGCGCGCGTGCGTTACTTGGACGCCGATTTGCAAATCCTGTCCCCGGGAGACTTCGTGACCTGCGCGGTCACCGGTCGCAAGATACCCTTGCAGGCGCTTCGGTACTGGAGTGTGGAGCGTCAGGAAGCTTATTTCGACGCGGAGGCTGCGTCGGCGCGAATGGCCAAACGACAATGATCAGGGTGCTGTTATTAGCCTTTTTTTTTCGTTAGCATTCATGGGCAAGGGCTTGCTGACGAGACAGCCAGGGTGCATTGCGCGGGCGCATTGAAGCAAGGCGGTCTTCTCGTTTGTGAGGGCCCTGCAGGCATGCGCGTCGAGGCAGCCGGGAGGCGGGTCGTCGCCGGACAGGACGGCGTGGCAATCATCGGCCTGAAACGCGATGCGCCAGACGTTCTCGATATTTCTATCGCGTCTGATCAGGGCGAGAGCCTCTCCGATTTAACCCTGCCGATCGCGCCAAGACAGGACAAGTTCAGAGTGATTGAGGGACTCGATTGCGACAAAGTGGATGCGCGCACAGAAGAGCAGAAAGCCCATGCCGGTCGCAGCTGGACAAAAAAAGTTTCCGCGTTCGCGTCCTTCAATGAAGGACCTGGACCCGCACAGGGCTTCATCTTACCGGCAGAGGGGCGCCCAACGTCACCATTTGGACCAGCGCGGAAATATGTTGGCGTCAGCGCCAAAACAGGCGAGCCCTGTGACAAGACATCGGTTCATCAAGGATACGATCTCGCTGCGCCAGTTGGAACGCCGATCATCGCACCGGCACCGGGCGTGGTGGTCCTCGCTGATCCTGACCTCTACTACGAGGGAGGAACCATTTTCCTGGACCATGGACACGGGCTCGTCTCTGTCTTCATGCACATGTCGTCCGTCGATGTTGGCGTCGGGGATCGCGTCGTGAGAGGTGAACACCTGGGGGCAACCGGCAATACGGGGCGCACGACGGGACCGCATCTGCACTGGGCGGTGAAGTGGCGCGACCAAAGCCACTCGGATCGCTCCAGCGACTTCTATATCGATCCGGAACTTCTTTTGAACCTGCCCCCGCTTCAGCCGCTGCCCAAGGATGGACCATCGAGCGATGCGGTATCCGCAGCCGATGACAAAGCGAGCGATAGTGCGGCAACGGAAGAATTGCCCCCTACCCCCTAGGACCTGAACGGCTTCTGCTAGGGGGTCAGAACAGTCGCGCCCGTCGTTTGCCGCGCTTCGAGGGTGCGATGGGCTTCGGCCACATCCTTGAGGGCAAAGCGTTGGCCGATATCAGCACGGATTGTTCCGGCGCGCATTGCCCCGAAGAGCGCAGCTGCGCCGCGGCTCAAATCCTCTGGCGCAGCGATGAAGTTGAACAGTCCGGGCCGGGTGAGCACGAGGGATCCCTTCGCACCGAGCGTCCCAGGCGCAATGGGATCTGCCGGGCCTGAGGCATTCCCGTAACTGATCCACCAGCCACGCGGCTTCAGGCTCTCCAATGACGCGGTGGCCGATGACTTGCCGACGCTGTCGTAGGAGACATCGACACCGCGCCAGTCCGTCAGCCGCCTGACCTTGCCGGCGACATCCGTGTCTCCGACAATCACGTCGCTGGCACCGGCGGCGCGGACACGCTCTGCCTTTTCCTCGGTCGAAACCACGCCAATCACCCGCACGCCAAGGCTCGTCGCCCATGGGACAAGAACTGAGCCCACGCCCCCGGCAGCGGCCCAGACCAGGGCCGTCTCTCCCGGCGCGGCGCGCCTGACTTCGAAGAGCAGCATCCACGCTGTCAGTCCCTTTAGCATTAAGGCAGCGGCGCTATCCTCGCCTACGCCGTCCGGTAAAACGAGCAAGCGGTCGGCTGGAACGCAGACATGGCTGGCATAGGCCCCGCCGCCGACATAGGCGACACGGTCTCCGACAGAAACCTTATCCACACCCTCCCCCAACGCCTCTACAGTCCCCGCGCCTTCCGAGCCCGGCGTGAAGGGCAATTTGACCGGATAGAGGCCAGTGCGGTGATAGGTATCGATGAAATTGAGCCCCACGGCGCTCTGCCGGATGCGGACGTCGCCCGGCTTCGGCTCAGGACGATCCATCGGCTCGACCTGGAGCGCTTCAGGGCCACCATGGGCGTGAATTCGGATGGCATAGGGCTCGGACATGGGCAGGGCTCCGGAATCATG
>JBCBWQ010000182.1:0-5288 GCA_039817025.1 Pseudomonadota bacterium
TCAGCCGATAGCCGCCGAACCGGACAATCGTTCAAGGCGCTTTGCATCACAGATGTGAGCGATCGTGAGATTGACTCCTTCATCGCTGAAACCGATGCGCTCACGGCTGAGGAAAAACGCAACATCAATCGCTAGGGCTTTAGGTCTTTCTCAATCGCCGGCGGGTTAGGCTCCTGAAGTCTTCAGGAGCCTACGCCCTTGGCCGAATCGCCCCGCAGTCCCTTCGAAACGTCCGTTTGGATCATCATTGCGCTCGTAGCGGCGCTGAACCTCATGCGGCCGTTCTTTCCTGACCTTGTGCAGCTCACACCAAGTGACTTTGCACAGTTCTGGCAGGCGGGGGTGTTCTGGACCGAGGGCCGATCTCCATTTGCAGACGACTATGCACAGACTGTCCTAGTTGAGGGGTTCAAGACCCATCCATTCTTCTATCCGCCCCATCTGAGATTTCTGTTTCAGCCGCTTGGCTATCTGCCCTTCGAAGCCGCCAGGCTGGCGTTCGTTGTCTTCAATGTGGCGCTGTGGGCCGGCATCGCCTGGAGTGTCAGCCGACGCCTGCCCGGCGGATTCTCACCGCTTGCAGCTTTTACGCTCACCTTCGCAGCGGCGAGCTTCGCGCTCAACCATGTTCGAATCTCCGTCGAGCTGGGTAGCACGCTGGGCTTGCTGGTGGCCGGCGCGGTGCTGCTTCATGAGGGCGTTTTGCGGCGGCGAACCAGCCTGACGGCGGCAGGTCTTGTACTTCTGTTCCTGAAGCCGCCGCTGGGCGTTGCCGCGCTTGCTGTGCTCGTGTTCCAGCGCAATCAGTGGCGCGGAATGACTTACGGCATGGCCGCGTTGGGGGCTCTGTGTCTGGTGGGCTGCGACTTTGCCGTCATTGATAGCCTGACGTCGTACCTCGCCAACGTCACCGCCTATCGCGATTACCCGCAGAACTCGGATCTTCTATCCACGGGTCTAGGTGCAGTGCTGGCCGCGCTTGGTGCGCCCTTCCCTGCGACTGCGTTGCTCGGACCCGTCCTCGCGGCCTGCGCTGCAATCGGATACGTTGCGCGCTCGTCACCTGAGCGAGCATTGTTCGCAAGTTTTGCTGTGCTGGTCTTCTTCACGCCAGGGCATGGGTTCGATTTCACCGTTCTGGTACCGTTCATACCGTTGGCGCTGTCGCTTTCGCCCAAACCGTTGCTGCCGGTCGCAGGGTTGTTTGCGCTGTTTCAGATTTCGGCGATCAGCAGGGTTCTGGTCTCTTACGGGATCGATCCGTTTCGCGAAGACGCGATCCGCACGCTCGGCGATGGAGGGCTGAGCTTTTTGGCGCTGGCAACCTTTATCGAGACGCTGGCCTATGGCGGCGTGACGGCGCTGGCGATTGTCCTGGCCCTACGAACCGGCGGCATCGTGCGCTCAGGCCCGCGGGTGAGCCGCAGAATGGACAGCCCGCAAGCGCTCTGAGTCTACGCCCGTATAGACTTGCGTTGTGGACAAGCTGGCATGTCCGAGAAGCGTCTGGATCGATCGAAGATCTGCGCCGTTCTCAAGCAGATGGGTCGCGAAAGCATGGCGCAGGGCGTGGGGCGTGGCGGTGTCCGGCAAGCCGAGTGCGCCGCGCAGATGCTGGACGAGCCCTTGAATGATGCGCGGGCTGAGCGGCCCGCCCTTCGCGCCCCGAAACAATGCCGAAGTGCCCGTCAGCGCGTAAGGGCAGACGGCGGCATAGGCATCGACAGCGTCCCGAACGGCGGGCAGAAGCGGAACGAGGCGAACCTTTCCACCCTTGCCAGTGATTCTGAGCCGGTCCGGCATCGGCACATCCGCACCAGTAAGGCCGAGCGCTTCGGAAATGCGCAGGCCTGCTCCGTATAGCAGAGACAAGACAGCAGCATCCCGCGCGCCAATCCAGGCCTCATTTGCTCTGGCTTCAGCTTCAGCGATGAGATCCTTGGCGGCGGGCCTCGAAACGGGGCGCGGCAGCCGGGGTGGACGACTTCGGCCCTGCAAGTATCCGATTTCGGCACTGTCCACGCCATGGGCACGTTCCAGCCAACGATAGAACGCCTTAATGGCCGAAAGCTGGCGGGCAACTGAGCTGTCGGCAATCCCTTCGCGGCGTCGAACGGCGAGGAATGCGCGAATGTCGCGGGCTTTGAGGTTTGCATAGTCCTGTAGGGACGGTGCACCACCGAGATGGCCAATAAGGAAAGCCTGGAAACCGCTCAGGTCGCGCTCGTAGGCGACCACCGTGTTCCTCGCCATGCGGCGCTCGTCTTCGAGATGGGACAGAAAGGCGTGGATCAACTCCATGCCCCCTCTTGTGGCGAACGCAGATTAATGGCGGGTTCGCGCCCATGCCTATTGCGCGGATTCTCTTTCCACTGCCCCTGCCTGAGCCGTTCGATTATATCGTTCCGGAGGACCTTGCGGTCGATGTCGGATCGTATGTCTCTGCGCCTCTTGGACCCTATGCCCGGACGGGGGTTGTCTGGGCGATTGTCGGCGACGAGGCCGCTGAGGGGCGGGAGCTGAAATCGGTTCAGGCCGTCTATCCGGCCCCGCCCATGACGCCAGCGATGCGCCGCTTTATCGACTTTGTGGCGGGCTACACAGTCACCGCGCCCGGGCAGGTGCTTGCCATGGCGCTTCGCGCGCGCGGGGGCCTTCAGCCGTCGCCAACCGAAACCCGGTTCAGCCCGGCCGCTGCACTGGCCCCGCGCATGACGCCGGCAAGACAGAAAGCACTGGCTGCCGCGCAAAGCCTTGGCCCAGCGCCGGCAGCCCGCATTGCCGACGAAGCAGGCGTCTCAGCGGGTGTCGTGAAAGGGCTGGCTGATGCTGGCGCGCTTGAAGCACAGACGGTTGATATTGATGCGCCCTTTGAGCCGGTCGATCCCCATCGGCCGGGCCGCGCCCTTACACGTGAACAGGCCGCTGCAGGCCGAGCCTTAAGGGAGACCATACGCGGCGGCGGTTTTGCGCCTTTCCTGCTTGATGGGGTGACAGGATCCGGCAAGACCGAGGTTTATTTCGAAGCCATCGCCGAGGCGCTGGCACGTGACCCCGATGCGCAGGTCCTTGTATTGCTGCCAGAAATTGCGCTTACGCAGGCGATCCTGTCGCGCTTTACCGAGCGCTTCGGGGCGCCGCCAGCGCCGTGGCACTCAGGCCTTTCAGACAAGGAGCGTCGGCGGACCTGGCGGGAAGCTGTCCACGGACGGGCGAGGATTGTCATTGGTGCCCGCTCGGCCTTGTTCCTGCCCTATCGCAAGCTCGGCCTCATCATTGTCGATGAGGAACATGATGGATCCTACAAGCAGGAAGACGGGGTGACCTACCACGCCAGGGACATGGCGGTGGCCCGGGCAAAGCTGGAAGGCGGGGCGGTCGTTCTCGCTTCAGCGACGCCCGCTTTGGAGACGGCCGTAAATGCCGAGGAGGGCCGATATCTTCAGCTCAAACTGTCCGCGCGGCCCGGTGCGGCGCGGTTGCCGGACGTTGAGCTTGTAGACCTGCGCACTGCGCCGCCAGAAAAAGGGCACTGGCTATCACCCCACCTCACGCGTGCCCTTGAGGAGACGGCAGCTACCGGAGAGCAAAGTCTTTTGTTTCTTAACCGCCGAGGATATGCGCCGCTTGTCATTTGCAAGGCGTGCGGAGAACGGCTGAAGAGCCCTGGCACAGAAAGCTGGCTGACCGAGCATCGCTATACGGGCCAGCTTGTTTGTCACCTGACCGGCTATGCAATTCCAAAACCGGACACCTGCCCCCATTGCGGCGCGAAAGATTCGCTCATGGGCGTGGGGCCAGGTGTGGAACGTGTTGCCGAAGAGGTTCGGATGCTCCTGCCCGGTGCGCGAATTGAGATCTTTTCATCGGACACCGCACAGTCGGGCGAAGCGACGCGCGGAATTGTGGACCGGATGGCCAACGGCGAAATCGATGTTCTCGTGGGCACGCAGATCGTCGCCAAGGGCCACAACTTTCCAAACCTCACGCTCGTTGGCGTTATCGATGCTGATTCCGGCATGAAGGGCGGCGATCTTCGGGCAGGCGAGCGAACTTACCAATTGCTCAGTCAGGTTGCGGGCCGGGCTGGCCGCGCGAGCCGGCCTGGACGGGCTCTTATTCAGACTTATGCGCCGGACAATCCCGCCATGCTCGCCCTTGCGGATGGCGATCGGGACGGATTTCTTGCCATTGAACGTGAAGTCCGCGCGGAAATGGCACTGCCGCCATTCGGGCGCCTGGCCGCGCTGATCCTGTCTGCGCCGAGCGCAGAAGCGGTGGACGATGCAGCGCGCAAGGCGGGACAGGCGGCACCGCATGGCGAGGGAGTGACTGTTTATGGCCCCGCCCCCGCCCCGATCAGTGTTGTGCGTGGGCGGCATCGCAGGCGGTTTCTGGTGCAGGCGTCAAAAGCGGTAAATCTCTCGGCATACATGGCGGCATGGCGGCGGGCCCTCAAGACGCCGGGCGGTGTTCGAATCAGCGTCGACATCGATCCGTATTCCTTCCTTTGACCCGGCACCGCGCGCCGCGCCAATGCGCCGCAAAGCCTGCGGAAACCGCCATGTTGTCAGCGTAAAAGACGCGTGCTAAGCCGCCGCAAATCTTGGGCGTGCGGGCAATTTTTGTTTCGCGCCTATCCTATTGTGTCGCGGGCACCCCGCCCCTCCAGACGACGGATCCAACTTTGGCCGCATCTTCAGCCTCCACCGTCACCGAAGCGGCGCGCCGGTATGCCAGCGCGTTGTTCGATCTTGCGAAAGACAAAGCCGCGCTCGAGGCCGTCCGCGAGGACTTCAGTGCCTTTGCGAAATTGGTGCGTGAAAGCGCGGAGCTGAAACGGCTGATTGAGTCGCCTGCGTTCACCCGTGAGGACAAGACTGCAGCGCTTGGCGACGTCGCGAAGAAAGCTGGCATTCATCAGCTCCTCGCAAATTTTGTGGGCGTCATGGCAACCAATGGCCGCGCCCGGGACCTCCTGTCAGCGCAGACGGCCTTTGATGCGCTCTACGCCAAGCAGCGCGGCGTCAAACGCGCCGTCGCGCGCACGGCAAAGCCCATGACAGACACGCAGCGCGCGAATGTCGAAGCGCTGCTCGCGAAGACGGCGGGCGGCGGCGTTGAACTGACTGAAGAGGTTGATCCGGCATTGATCGGCGGCCTTCAGCTGCGCATTGGATCAAAACTGATCGATGCCAGCATCGCAACCAAACTTGACCGTATGAACACCGCCATGAAGGGAGCGTGAGCTCGATGGACATCAGCCCGTCTGAAATTTCCGGCATCTT
>JBCBWQ010000183.1:0-5286 GCA_039817025.1 Pseudomonadota bacterium
GTTCCCTGTCCACATCCTCACCCTAGGCGACGCCCCGCCCCCGGCCTGTGCCCGCCAGCACAGGGCACAATTTTTTTTGGAGAAAGTTTTTAGAATGCTGTTTTTATGTGGTTTTCTAACGATGTGACCGCACACTTTATTGCGCCATGAAAAATGACCCCCGCCTTGCAGCGGGGGCCAGGATACGCGTCTGCCCGGAGAGAGCGGGGAGGGGTCAGCAGCCGCGTTCGTCTATGAGGGTTTCCTTCGAGCTCGCGCCAATGGAGCCGGTATTGATGCCGAGGAAAGATCCAGATTTAGATTTCGTTCCGACATTGCCTGCGCGGACGCTGCGCGATCCGCCGCCAACCGTGCGGCCGCGGACGGTGCCAATGCAGGTGCGCGCAGATTTTCCAATATGGCCTGCATCTGTGACCACTTCGCCGACCACGATCGTCTGATCGAATGAGCCGGTGACCCTGGCATCCTCAATCGTACCGATCTTGGTGACGGCGTCTGCGGCGAAGGAGTGCGCGCGTGTAACCGACGAGCCAACGATGATCGTCTGATCCAGATTGCCCGAGATCGTGGAGTTTTTGACGACGCCGATACCGGTTTCGGCGTTGGAGAATCCGCTGCTCGCGATCGTTGCAACATCGCCGACGATCACGGATTGGCTGGCACTGCCCCGGATGCGCGCGTCATCAATGACGCCGACATTGGTTTTTGCGTCAGACAGGAAGCCTGTCGCAGCTGTGGTCGCGTCTCCGACGATGACCACACTGTCGAGATCGCCATCAATCTGAACGGTGCTGTCCTTACCCGCATGGGCATTGGGAGCAGCAAGGACGGCGGCCAATCCAATAGCGAGGGCTGTGAGGGGGCGAGGCATGTCAGGTCTCCAGGGTTATGGAGGTTTAGATTGCCGGTCTGGCCGGTCTTCGCTGTGCTTTTGAACACAGGGCTTGATTGAAACCGCGCGGGCGAAGACTGTGCCCGCAAAACAAACAAGATCGGAGGGCGCGCCATGCGCGACGTGGACCACTTTATCGGCGGACAATCGGTCACCGGCGCATCCGGGCGCTATGGCGACATCTACAATCCGAACACGGGAGCGGTGCAGGCGCGCGTTCAGCTCGCAACACCCGACGAAGTCGGCGCAGCCGTGGACGCCGCGAAAGCGGCCTTTCCGGCCTGGGCGGCAACCAATCCGCAAAAGCGCGCCCGCGTCATGTTTGAGTTCAAGCGCCTGCTCGAAGCCAACATGGACGCGCTTGCAGACCTTCTGTCGTCGGAGCATGGCAAAGTCATCGCCGATTCCAGGGGCGATGTGCAGCGCGGGATCGACGTCGTCGAATTCGCCTGCGGTATCCCCCATTTGCAGAAGGGTGAATTCACAGATGGCGCAGGGCCGGGCATCGACGTCTACTCGATGCGCCAGCCTCTCGGTGTCTGCGCCGGGATCACGCCCTTCAACTTTCCCGCCATGATCCCATGCTGGATGGCTGCAGTTGCGATTGCCTGCGGAAACACATTCATTCTGAAGCCGTCGGAAAAAGATCCGTCCGTGCCTGTGCGGATGACCGAACTACTGATGGAAGCCGGCGCACCGGCAGGGGTTCTCAATTGTGTCCACGGGGACAAGACGGCTGTCGATGCAATCCTCACCCATCCCGACATCAGGGCGGTGAGCTTCGTCGGCTCGTCCGATATCGCACACCATGTTTACGCCACCGGCACGGCCCATGGAAAACGCGTTCAAGCCATGGGCGGCGCAAAGAACCACGGCATCATTATGCCCGACTGCAACATGGAGCAGGCGGTCAAGGACATCGTCGGCGCAGCCTATGGATCGGCCGGCGAGCGCTGCATGGCGCTACCCGTGGCCGTGACGGTCGGCCAGAAGACTGGCGATGACTTCGTCGAACGCATGATGGAGGCCGCGCGCGGGCTGAACGTTGGCGTGTCCACAGATGCTGACGCCCACTACGGCCCGGTCGTCTCCGCCGCCCATAAAGCCAAGGTGGAAAGCTATATTCAGATGGGGGTCGATGAAGGCGCTGAACTGAAACTCGACGGGCGCGGGCACACGCTACAAGGCCATGAGAATGGATTCTTCATAGGCCCAAGTCTGTTTGACCATGTGAAGCCCGGCATGAAGACTTACGAGGAAGAAATCTTCGGGCCAGTGCTTCAGGTGGTGCGCGCTGAGACGCTTGAGGAGGCGGCGGCACTGCCTTCAAACCACCAGTATGGAAACGGTGTCGCAATCTTCACCAGCAATGGCCGCGCAGCCCGTGAATTCGCTGCCCAGGTCAATGTGGGCATGGTCGGCGTTAATGTGCCAATTCCGGTACCGGTCAGCTACCACACTTTCGGCGGATGGAAGCGTTCGGCCTTTGGCGACACCAACCAGCACGGCCCTGAAGGCGTACGGTTCTGGACGAAGATCAAGACTGTGACCCAACGCTGGCCTGAAGGCGACATTGGAGACCAGGCCTTCGTGATCCCCACCATGCAATAGGCTGAGCGATCCAATTGACATCGCTGTCAGAAGTCGGTCTAGCTGGTGCCAGACACCGTAAATAGCGGGCGAGCAGTGTAGGGAGGACAGTCGATGGCGTTGACGTCAACGGACATTGGAATTGTTGCGCTGTATGCGGCAATGCTTTTGGGGATCGCGCTCTTTGTCTCCCGGGAACCGGCCGGTCAAACCAAAAACACTGAAGATTATTTTCTCGCCGGAAAGTCATTGCCATGGTGGGCCATCGGGGCGTCTCTGATCGCGGCAAATATTTCCGCGGAACAGATCATCGGACAGTCGGGGCAGGGCTTCGTCGTCGGTCTCGCGATTGCCGCCTATGAGTGGCAAGCCGCCATCGTCCTTCTGATTGTCGCGAAGTACTTCCTGCCCATCTTCCTGGCCCGAAATATCTATACGATGCCGCAATTCCTCGAGACGCGCTTCGGCGGCGAGGTGAAGTCGGTCATGGCGATCTTCTGGATCGCGCTCTATACGGCAGTAAACCTCACGGCCGTCCTCTATGGCGGCGCGTTGGCGATACAAGCTGTTACGGGCCTGTCGGTTTTCACGGCCATGGCCATGCTTGCCGCGTTTGCAGCGCTTTATTCACTTTATGGCGGCCTGAAAGCCGTCGCTCTGACAGACATCATCCAGGTCGTGATCCTCATCCTCGGCGGCTTTGTGATCACATGGATCGTCCTGGGACTCGTCGGCGGCGAGGGCGGCGCAGGCGCAGGCCTCTCGACCCTCTTCGCGGAGCTTCCGGGGCACTTTAAGATGATCCTCTCAAGTGACCATCCAAGCTACGGCGACTTGCCGGGGATCTGGACGCTGCTTGGCGGGCTCTGGGTCCTGCATTTCTCTTATTGGGGATTCAACCAGTACATCATCCAGCGCGCCCTCGGCGCGGAAAGCCTTCCAGAAGCCCAGAAGGGCCTTGCTTTCGCGGCCTTCCTGAAGCTGCTCATCCCACTGATCGTCGTTGTGCCTGGCGTTGCTGCGCTCTGGCTCGCCCAGCAGGGTACGCTTGATCTTGTCGCCCTGCAGGACAAGCCAGACAGCACGTACGGCGTCCTCATGACGCTCGTTCCATCGGGCTTGCGCGGACTTGTCTTCGCTGCTTTGATCGCCGCGATCGTGTCGTCGCTCGCTTCGATGATGAACTCGATTTCCACCATTTTCACCATGGACGTCTACCGCGACTACATCGCGCCGGAGCGCAGCGAGCAGCACTACGTTTTCATAGGGCGTATGACGGCCTTTACGGCCATGGCCATTGCCCTTGTGGCCGCTCAGCCCTTCCTTGGCGGTGATGACAGCATCTTCCAGACCATCCAGGAATATACCGGCTTTGTCGCGCCCGGGGTTGTTGCTGTTTTCCTGCTCGGCTTCTTCTGGAAACGCGCCAACGCTGCCGGCGCATTTGCGCTGCTGATCAGCTCGGTCGCGCTCAATCTTGCCGCGAAGGTCGGCTTGCCAGACATGCCTTTCGTGCTGCGGATCTGGATCGTGTTCCTGATCTGCCTTGTGATTGGTGTTGTCGTGTCGCTGCTGACGTCGCCGCCGCGCGAAGATCGCCCCGTTGATCTCGGCGGCCTGTCCTTCGGCACATCGACCGGCTTCAATATCGCCGCAGGTCTCATCGCCCTCGTCCTGATCGGGATTTACGTGGTCTACTGGTAAGACGGTCCGGTGACGCGTCTCATCGTGATTATGGGTGTGGCCGGAGCGGGCAAGACCACGATCGGAAAAGCCCTCGCCCGCCGCACAGGCTGGCCGTTTATCGACGGTGATGACCATCACCCGCCGGCGAATATCGAGAAGATGGCCGCCAGTATTCCGCTCACGGACGAAGATCGTACACCTTGGATCGACGCGCTTTTGCAGGCAACCAACGCCTGTCCCGCGGGCACACCTGTCATCACCGCCTGTTCTGCCCTGACTCCGTTCGTACAGACCCGGCTCACAGCCACAGAGGGCCGGGCCGTGGCGTTCGTCCACCTTGTGCTTGACCGAGAGGCAACCCGCACGCGCATGGAGCAGCGCGATCACTTCATGAAATCAGGCCTGCTCGACAGCCAGTTCTCTGCGCTTACCCCGCCAGACGGTGCGGTCACTTTGGACGCCAGCCAGCCCGTTGACCGGCTTGTCGACCAGGTCCTTGCAGCGCTCCCCCCTTGAACCTGCGCCCAAGCGCAGGCACATCGCCTCCACCATGCCGAACGCCCGCGCTTACCGTTTCTCCGTCGCCCCCATGATGGAGTGGACCGACCGCCATTGCCGGGCGTTTCACCGCGCGCTGACGAAAGAGGCGCTCCTGTTCACCGAGATGGTCACCGCCGACGCCGTCATCCATGGCGACCGCGAGCGCCTCATCGGTTTCGATGCCATGGAGCACCCGGTGGCGATCCAGCTCGGCGGGTCGGACCCGGACAAGCTTGCCGAGGCCGCGCGGATCGCTGAAGGCTTCGGCTATGACGAGGTGAACCTCAATTGCGGCTGCCCGTCGGAGCGGGTCCAGTCCGGCGCGTTCGGCGCGTGCCTCATGCGCGAGCCGCAGCTGGTGGCGGACTGCGTCGCCGCCATGGGCGCGGCCGTCGACATCCCCGTCACCGTCAAATGCCGCATCGGCGTCGACGACGATCCGCCGCGCGAGACCCTGTTTCGTTTCGTCGACACGGTCGCAGGCGCAGACTGCGCGGTGTTCACCGTCCACGCGCGCAAGGCCTGGCTCAAGGGGCTCAGTCCTAAGGAGAACCGCGAGATCCCGCCGCTGGACTACG
>JBCBWQ010000184.1:0-5259 GCA_039817025.1 Pseudomonadota bacterium
GCCATACTTCGTAGCGATCGTGTCTGCGCCGATGCCTTGAGGGGCGAAGTAGGTCTTGATTGCGACGGATGGATCGGACGACCACGCGCCGCCCGACGCGCCCATGGGCACGCGCGACATGCTCTCGACGCCGCCGCCGATCGCCATATCCGCCTCGCCGGTCATCACCTTTGCCGCAGCCATATTGCAGGCTTCGAGACCGGACGCACAGAACCGGTCGATCTGCACGCCAGCGGTCGTCTCAGCGTAGTCGGCGTTCAGCACCGCGACGCGGGCAATATCGGCCCCCTGCTCGCCTACCGGTGACACGCAGCCGAGGACGACGTCGTCGACATTAGCCGTGTCGAGTTCATTGCGATCACGGATCGCTTGCAGCGACTGGGTGGCAAGGCTCAGCGCGGTAATTTCGTGCAGGGAGCCAGAGGCCTTCCCTTTGCCGCGCGGCGTTCGGACGGCGTCATAGACATAGGCTTCAGCCATTTCGGATCTCCTTCGGGATCGGGGGTCTGGTCATTATAGCGTACGGGCGATGAGAAGTTTCATCACTTCATTCGCGCCGCCATAGATTCTTTGCACGCGAGCATCGGCGTACATCTGTGCGATGGGATACTCGTCCATATAGCCCCAGCCGCCATGCAGCTGGAGGCATTCATCGATGATCTTGCATTGAAGATCGGACACCCAGTACTTCGACATGGACGCGGTGGAGGCATCAAGCTTGCCCTCAAGCAGCAGCTCCGTGCAGTGATCCATGAAAACCTTCGCGACGGTCGCTTCGGTCTTGCACTCGGCCAGCTTGAATTGGGTGTTCTGGAAATCGAAAATTGTCTTTCCGAAAGCCTTGCGTTGTTTGACGTAAGCAATGGTCTCCGTCAGCGCGCGCTCGATCATGCCGATTCCCTGGAGACCGATGATGTGGCGCTCTTGCGGGAGTTGCTGCATCAGCTGAATGAAGCCATGGCCTTCTTCGGGGCCGAGCAGCGCGTCAGCGGGCACTTTCACGTCATTGAAGAACAGCTCGGACGTATCGGCGGCATGCTGACCGATCTTGTCGAGGTTGCGGCCCCGCTCAAAACCCTCAGCCCCTTCGGTCTCGACCACCATGATCGAGATACCTTTGGCCCCTTCATCGGGATTGGTCTTCGCGCAGACGAGGATCAGATCGGCGGTCTGGCCATTGGTGATAAATGTCTTGGAGCCATTGATGACATAGCCATTGCCGTCTTTCTTGGCGGTCGTCTTGATATTCTGGAGGTCAGATCCAGTGCCCGGCTCGGTCATGGCGATGGCGCCAATCACCTCGCCGGTGGCCATTTTCGGCAGCCATTTCTGCTTCTGCTCCTCGGAGCCGTAATGTTGAATGTAGGGCGCGACGATGGCGTTGTGCAACGTGATGCCGAAGCCGTCGATGCCCTTCCATTGCTGCTGCTCGATGATTACGGCCTCGTGGCGAAAGTCGCCGCCGGCACCGCCGTATTCCTCAGGCATGGACGCGCAGAGCAGGCCCATCTCGCCAGCCTTGGTCCAGATCTCGCGCGGGACGACTCCGGCCTTGCGCCAGTCCTGGACATGGGGCTGGCACTCTTTCTCGAAAAACTGCCCGACCGCATCGGAGAACAGGCTGATTTCCTCATCGTCGCGCCATTTGGCATGGGGCACATCAAGCGGGCTTTGCAGCATGTTCTTCTCCCGGAGCGTCCATTTTGGACTTCTCGTTTACGTTCACGTCAAGATAACGCAGATGACGGCGTTTCTCCACCCATCTCGCAGGGGAAACTTATTGGGGAGGCGAGCCCGAAAAGAGCGCTGGCTACCAGCCAAACAACCAACGCTCTTTTGTAGTGGACGCTAGAATTCTTCTGCGTCGAGCGCCATCATCGCGTCCGCGCCGGTCTTTACCTTGGCCAAATGCGCCGCCGCTTCAGGAAGCACCCGGTCCATGTAATAGCGGCCGGTCTTCAGCTTGGTGTCGTAGAAGGGGTCGCCCTCGCCTTTTTTCTCCAGCGAAACCTTCGCCGTCATCGCCCACATGTAGGCGAGCGCCGTAAGGCCGAAGAGCTGGAGATAATCGCTTGAGGCCGCGCCGGCATTGTCGAAATTGGACATGCCGTTCTGCATGAGCCAGGTGGTGCCGTCCTGCAGCTGCGCCTTGGCAGACTTCAGACCCTCGATAAAGGGAGCCAATTCTTCGTTGCCTTCATTCTCGCCGATGAAATCGTCGAGTTCAGCGAAGAAGGTGAAGATCGCGCGGCCACCATTGGATGCGAGCTTGCGGCCGACGAGGTCCAGCGCCTGGATACCATTCGTGCCCTCATAGATGAGCGCAATGCGCACATCGCGGACGAATTGCTCCATGCCCCACTCTTTGGTGAAACCGGAGCCGCCATGGAGCTGCAGTCCGTCATTGCAGGCCTTCAGACCGCGATCGGTCAGGAAGGCTTTCACCACGGGCGTCATCAGCGCCATGTAGTCGTCGGCCTTCTCGCGGACCTTCTCATCCGGGGACTTGTGCAGAAGGTCGCCATAGAGCGCAGTCCAGTACGCAAACGCACGAGCACCCTCGATGAAGGCTTTGGAGTCCATCAGCATGCGCCGCACGTCTGGGTGGACGATAATCGGATCAGCGGGACCGTCTGGATTCTTCGCGCCGGTCAAGGAACGGCCCTGGACTCGGTCGTTCGCGAAGTCGACGGCATTCTGATAGGCGACTTCTGCCTGCGACAGTCCCTGCAGGCCAACACCGAGGCGCGCTTCGTTCATCATTACGAACATGGTCCGCATGCCCTTGTGCTCTTCCCCAACGAGCCAACCGGTCGCGCCATCATAGTTCATCACGCACGTCGCATTGCCGTGGATGCCCATTTTCTCTTCAAGGCCGCCACAGGAACAGGCGTTGCGATCGCCCAGTGACCCGTCGGCATTGACCATGAACTTCGGCACGACGAAGAGCGAGACGCCCTTGATGCCTTCGGGGGCACCTTCGATCTTTGCGAGGACAAGGTGAATGATGTTGTCGGTCAGATCCTGCTCGCCGCCTGAGATCCAGATCTTCTGGCCGGTGATTTTGTAAGACCCATCGGCCTGCGGGACGGCCTTGGTCTTCATCATGCCGAGATCGGTGCCGCAATGGGGCTCTGTCAGGTTCATCGTACCGGCCCACTCGCCGGATGCCATTTTCGGCCCGTAAATCGCTTTTTGTTCGTCAGATCCGCCCGCCATCAATGCCTGGTAGGCCCCGTGCGTCAGGCCCGGATACATACCGAACGCCATGTTTGACGATGATACCATCTCGTTCCAGGCAACATTAAGTACATTTGGAAGACCCTGGCCGCCCATCTCAGGCTCGGCCCCCAGAAGTGGCCAGCCATTTTCCACAAGTTGCTTATAGGCATCCGGAAATCCGTCCGGCGTTTTCACACTTGCATCCGAATTGCGGACGCAGCCTTGGTCATCGCCGATCCTGTTGAGTGGAAACAGCACCTCTTTGGCGAATTTACCGCCTTCTTCAAGAATCTGGTCGATGACGTCAGGCGTTGCGTCTTCGAATCCAGGAAGATTGGAATAATTCTGCACGGAGAGAAGCTCGTGCAGGATGAATTGCATATCGCGGACGGGGGCGTCGTAACGGGGCATATCAGGCTCCTTTGCCGAAAATTTAGTTTGGGTGTCGTGTAGCGCGGGCGTCTAGAAAGGTCTGCCTAACACCGGGCGCTCAGATTGATCATGCGTCGTCGAGTTGAGCACGGGCGACGCGGTCATATGCTGCAAGAGCCTGCGCATCGCTCCCATCCGGACCGATCTTTGTCAGGCGCTCTTCCATCCAGGCGATTCCGCGATTGAGCTCAACCAGCGCCGTATCAATGTCTTCCCGCTGGCTTTCCAGCTCACGCACCTGTTTACGGAACTTCTCAAGCGACGTTCGCATTTGCGCGCGCTGGCCATCATCCACATCGTAAAGATCAAGAATTTCGCGAATGTCCGCGAGCGGCAGTCCAACGCGCTTGCCTTGTACAATCAGCTTTACGCGCGCCCGGTCGCGATTGGAGTAGACACGGGTCATGCCGTCCCGCGCGGGATGCAGCATGTCCTTGTCCTCATAGAACCGCAGCGCGCGGGGCGTAATTCCGAACTCGCGCGCAAGCTCAGAGATTGTGAAGGTTCGGGCGTCGGCCGCTGAAAGCGAAGAGGCAGTATCTGGCATGGTCGAAAGTATGCCGCTGCTTTACGCTCACGTCAACGTCAGGCTTCCGTTGCGCAAGTTACCAGTTCGGGGCGATCTGTTTACCGTTTAACCTCGCCTTAAGGCTGATCTGGCGATGACTTCACGCAACTAATCTAACGATCCCCTTTTTTCGGGGATGTTCGGAGTTTGAGTATGAGTCAGACCGGCCCCTGGAGCGTCAAAGGCATTGACCAGCGCGCCCGCGAAGCGGCCCGCGATGCCGCACGCGAACAAGGCATGACCCTTGGCGAATATCTCAACCGGCTCTTGCTGGAAGATGCAGAAGCCCCGGTCGACGATGTCGCGCAGCCCTATCAGCGCGATATTCCAAGCCCCCGCGCGGCTTCAAAGTCGCTTGATAGCCTGACCCGTCGCATCGAGGCGGCCGAGGCACGCTCAACCCTTGCGATTACTGGCATCGATCAATCTGTCCTCGGTCTGCTCGCCCGCCTTGAGCGCAACGAGGATAATCAGGCCGCGATGACGGCCCATATCGACAGCGTCATCGACGACATTCAGGCAACGCATTCGGCGATGGCCTCCAGCGTGCGGAAGCTGGAATCAGACGAGTCTGCACAGCGCAATCTGGACGCATTGAAATCCCTTGAGGATGCGCTCGGCAAACTTGCAGCGCATGTTTACGAAGAAGGCGCTCTGGCTCAGGACGAAGCGCAAGCGATTAAGATGCGCGTCGAAACCGGCCTCGGTGACGTCACCCAGCGCCTCGACACCATGGAAACCAAGGTCGACCGGACCCTCACCGAAGCGGCCCAGCGGGTCGAGAAAGTCGTAGAGCAGGCTGAGCTGCGCACCGAGGGCGTCGGCAAGCATTTGTCTGAACGGTTCTCGGCTCTCGAAACAGCCGTCGCTCGCAAGCTTTCAATCGTTGACCAGGTCGAGACCCGTATGGGCGAGGTATCCGGCGACGTGGCCGGCGCGCTGGATTCCATGGAAGATACGCTCGTGCGCATCCAGGAACGCCTGAACCGCGCCGAAAATACAACGGACACGGCGCTGAAAAGCCTTGAGGGGACGTT
>JBCBWQ010000185.1:0-5252 GCA_039817025.1 Pseudomonadota bacterium
CCTCCGCGACGCCATTGGCGGCGTCATTTACAGCGGAACATCGGATATCCAGCGCAATCTCATCGCCCGCCTTCTCAACGCCTAATCGCTTAGACCGGACGAGGACTTCCCCGAGATGCCAAAGGCAAAGCCACTCAAGTTCGGACCATGTTTTGCAGTGTCATCCGTCTTCGCCGCGATGGTGCCGCTGGCTCAATTGCCGGCAGTTGCCGACGATACCGCTCCGTCGGCGCAGGACGAGTCGATTACTTCAGATCCGACAACGATCGTCAATCTGGCGGTGAACTATGACTGGCTACGTTTCACCTTTGGGCTCGAACTTCTTAACGCACTCCAGGCCAAGGACGCAGACATCACGTACTTTTTTTTAAGTCGCAACTTCCCAGGAAAGCAGCCCGCGTAGAAGACCGCCACTTTCACCCCGTCGAACCTCGTCAAGTCCGTGCAACCATTCGCTACCGTTTCTAGCCAACGCTACGGCGCGCAACGCCGGAAGCCGTCAGGGCTTGCCCAACCGAAGGAAAGACCAATCGGCGACCAATTCCGAATTATCTGGATGGCCGTGCCCGATGCGACGGACGACTGGATCGAGACGGCGTCAAGCACACTGTCTGCTGCGGAGCGCGCGCGCATGGTCCGATTCTTCTCATCGGCGGATCGCGCGTCCTACGTCGCCGCCCATGCACTGCTCCGGGCCGAACTGGCAGCCCAGCTCGGCGTGGAGCCATCGGCGATCGACATGAAAACCGATGCTTTTGGCAAACCGAAACTCGCCGGCGAAATGACCTCGGTGCCCTGTTTCAGCCTCACCCACACGCGCCGGCATGTCGCCTGCGCCATCGGACCACTGCCTATGGGTATCGATATCGAAGAACCTGACCGCCAGATCGATTTGAGCATTACGTCGCTCCTCCACCCGATCGAGCGTGAGCAAATCTTCGACGCGCCTGAGGTCGAAAAAACTAATGTGTTCGTCCGCATTTGGACCCTGAAAGAGGCTATCCTGAAGGCGATGGGAACCGGGTTGCGCACGCCGCTGAACTCATTCGCGGTGACGCTCGATCCCCTTCAAATCAAAATCCTGCCCCCGAAAACAGACGCGAACATCTTTCACCTAGAGACCGGGATCGTCGGTGCGGCAACGCCGATATCTGTCGCAATATGGACCGGCGCTGACAAACCGCAAACGGCGGGCACCTTCGACCTGAAGATCGCCGAGCGAACCCTGCCCGACCGAACTAAACCTGATTAACCCGACAATACCCGCAGGTCGCACGCACCGCTGGCGCGTAAATAAGCGCGACCTGGGTGCTGTCAGAGTAAAATGATGGGCACGCTTGTCTTCCCCAGTTCGGCTCGCTTTTCTCAAGATATGAGGCGCAGACAACTGTCGCACCTGAAGCGCCAACCAGAACCGAACCCGCCGCCGACAGCTATTGCATAGCACAAACTGTTTGGTCTGCTAGTACCGTCCAGAATGGCCTCCAGTCCATTACCAATGGCTGTTTTGTCGTTCTGTCGACCAAGCTTTGGAAACTCCGGCAGTTGTGCCTTGGGAGATATCGGCTCCTCAATTTCTATTCGGTCTTGGCAGCCAACAGGCCAATCTGAATAGCCCCGCGTTTTATAGACGCCTTCGGCTTTCTGACTTTGCTGCCGTTCGAAGTCGACCGGCGACAGCATCCCGTCCTCGCATGCTTGCACTTCGGATTGTAGAACATCTTGATGTCATCGAACACTTCCTGGCGGGCGTCCTCGCGGGTCTGGTAGGTCCGTCGCCTGATCCGCTCTCGCTTGAGCAGGTTGAAGAAGCTCTCGGCGACGGCGTTCCGCGCCTTCAAACGATCCCCCAGATCGTTTGATCCGCTTCGCGGACCGGCTCGAACCGTGACAATTTCCCCGCCGGCTCATTGAATGTTCGAGATTGTGGGCTTTCAGGAACGACGCCCATTCCATGCTGGTAAACTGGGAGCCCTGGTCCGAATGAACCAGCACCTTTCCCTTCGGCTTGTGTCGCCAGACAGCCATCAACACGGCCTGCAGAACAAGGTCAGTCGTCTGACGGCTTTGCATACACCAGCCGATGACGCGCCTGGAGTAGAGATCGATCACGACCGCCAGATAAGCGAAGCATTAGCGCGTCCGGATATAGGTGATGTCGGTGACCGAGGCCCGGTCCCGCGCGTCCATATCGAACTGCCGGTCCAGCGTGTTGTCGACAACCGCTGATGGCTTGCCGCCATAGCGGCCCGGCCGGCGTTTATAGCCGATCTGGGCTTTGATCCCTGCGAGCCTGGCGCGGCGTGCGACCCGGTTTGGGCAGCACGTTTCGCCCTGTTCGAGCAGATCGTCGTGCAGCTTGCGGTAGCCATAGACCTTGCCGCTATCAGTCCAGGCCTGTCGGATGAGTTCGGTCTGTCGGTTGTCTTCCTTCGCCCGCTTACTCAGTGGAGCCTTCAGCCAGGCGTAGAAGCCGCTCGGATGGATGCGCAGGCAACGAAACATCGCAAGCACCGAGAATAACGGGCGATGTTCGGCGACGAACGCGTACTTCATTTTGCATACTTGGCGAAGTACGCGGTGGCCTTTTTTAGAATGTCGCGCTCCTCGGTGACCCGCGCCAGTTCTCGCTTCAGCTGCCGGATCTCGGCGTCCTTGTTGTCGCCGGCAGCGGACGCTGCGAACGTCTTCTTCCACTCGTATAGAGAATACGCGCCCACCCCGAGCCGCGCCGCGACGTCCGCGACCGGGTAACCCCGCTCGGTGATCTGCGCCACCGCATCGCGCTTGAACTCATCGCTGAACTTGCCCTTACCCATCATGGCATCCTCGCCTCAAAATTAGGGAAGAAGGCATCTACGAATCTAGGGGCTATTCAGCACCCCCAAACGGCCAAGCCAGGCACGCAAGGCCTTGGCGATAAACTCAGGGCCGTAGCACATCAGGAACCAGCGTTTCGGAGGTCGTGATTGCCTGCTCGGTGACATCCATGCTGGCAGGCGGTCACGACCGGGCTTCCAGGTCTCTTACAGTGGTTCTGCCGGCCACGACTGAAGAGAGGAGCTTGGCCATGACCAAGACAGATGCTACTCTGGTTTGCCCCGTTCTCGTAGCGATCGATATTGCGAAGCATCGCAACGAAGTGCTGATCGCAGTGCGTGGTCGCGAACGTAGGCGACGTCTGATTGTCCGCAACATCCGTGAGGATCATGAGCGGCTGGTCGATACACTGGTGGCCTATGACGTACCGTTGGCGGTGGGCTTTGAGCCGACCGGCGACTACCACCGCACCCTTGCTTGGCGACTGCACCATGCGGGCTTATCTCTCAAGTTGACCTCGTCGCTGTCACTCGCCCGAGCGCGCGAGGCCATGCACAAATCATGGGACAAGAATGATCGGAAGGACGCACAGGTCATGCTCCACATGATGCAGACGGGGCTGACCCAAACCTGGCACAATCCTCTGGTTCACAGTTTCAATAATCTGCAAGAGCTGTCGAACACGCATGCCGTCATCTCCAAGACCAAAACAGAGTTCTGGCATCGCCTTCGCACCCACTATCTGCCGCTTTATTTCCTTGAGGCTGAACGGTTCGCGGGCAACTCCCGAAGCAACTGGTTCCTGGCGTTCCTTGTGCCGTTTCCGACGCCGGGGTCGATCGCTTGAATGTCCGAGGCCTTCCCGAGTCCGAAATTCAAACCTGCGCATACGAGGGCACAGAACTGGAAGTGAAAACGCAGGTGGAATCGACGGTCGATTGTGTGAGCGAAACACACGCCATCGACATTGAGGCGACCCAAAACTGGGCGGAGGCGATTCGCCAGTCCCTGGAGTACGGTCACGAAACCGCCAGCGCGCCTAAGGTCTTGTTATTCTGAGAGCTGATAGAAAGGTCCTGCTTCAGGCATCAACTGAGAAGGCGTCCGGTGAACACGCCCTACTCTTATAGACCACCACAGCAACATTAGTTCGACACCGTAGCGCCAGGATAGGAGCTCGTCGATACCTGTGATCTTGTGGTCTGCGATCCGGCTGGGCGTGTTCGTGGTCGCGTCGCAAGTCTTATGAGCCTGCACGGAAGACAAGCGGTCACCGTGTCTCGTATTTGATCGGCCAATAGTTGGCCTTTTATGGTTAGTGTCTGCTCTCCAGTACCACGCGATCGCCAACAACCACCTGCCCGGGTACCGGTTCAAACTGGTCGATCTTTAAGCCGTTGATGCGAAGCTCATAGCAGCCCGGCCGCACGAGTTGAAACAACACAAACCCATCATACGCCGAACGAGTGCGGTAAACATGCGGAGCGTCTCCGGGCGCTGCACAAGCATGCAACGTTGCCCTGGCTCCCTCCACAGGCTCTCCCTTGCCGTCCTCAACCACTAACTCAATTTCCGCGCTTTGTACTACCGGGAGCGTGATCGAGAGGATACGACCCGGCCTGGCCAAGACAGCGGCACCGGGCGTTCCGGGTATCGCAAATGGGTCAGCAAGGAGACCTGTGTCGAGCGCGACACCAACATGTTCTCCCACTGGCAGGTTCTCGATAAGGACCGAACCATCGCTGAGGGGGGTCGCCTGGCCTCGTGGCTCGGCGATAACTGCTGTAATTGGAAGCATCGGTTCCGTGCCCGACCGGAGCCCATCGCGGTCTGCGTCGTCAAAAGCCTGTATCCGCAAGGTGCCCCGGCGGCTTCTGGCCGTCTCGCCGAGCCTTGGGCGCGCGCGAACGGGATGTTTGTCGATCGCAGCCGAGAGCGTCGCAAGGATCTGAGTTTGTCCGAACCCGTCATTGTACCGGGCATCAAGGCCCAGTCTTACGCCGCCCACGTCCCGGCTTACGCCCACCCCATAGTCACTTGTGGTGGACATCAGATCTCGTGACCAGCGCCCATCAACATTCCAAGCGCCGACACGAGTTGTTGCCAATATGTCCGCCCGGCGGGCATCGGATTCAGGCGCGAGATCATAGCTCAAACCGAGCCGCGCGCGCAGGCCGCGAAACCCGGCCGAAACGGTACTCAATCCCGTCCAACGGGCATCATTCTCAAGGCCTGGTGCCAGGAAGTTCTGATAGTTGATAGCTTGGCTCGCCGATATGCCACTACCAGAGGCGGACAGACGAAAGCTCCCCGTATTACTGCGGCCACCATCGAAGCGCATGGTCCGCCCGGCGCTGACGGTCATCGATAGCGGGACTCGGAAAGGTAGTTGGGTGTTCACCCCAATCGCGGTCCGCGAACTGATTCGACCC
>JBCBWQ010000186.1:0-2993 GCA_039817025.1 Pseudomonadota bacterium
CGCCCTGTCCATCGCCCGGGAGGCAGGATTACCAACCCTTCTGGTGACCCACGACCCACGCGATGCCATGATCACGGCCGATACGCTGACGATTATGCGTGGCGGCAAGCTCATTCAGACCGGCACGCCGGGGGACGTTTACGCATCGCCCGCCGACCTTCAGACGGCGGCAACCCTGGGGCCCGTCTCCGTCTTCAGCGCAATCATCGACGAAACCCACCAGGTCAAAACGCCTTTCGGCACCCTTGCGGCGCAGGACAAAGCCCCCGGCGCGTCCTGCACGGTCGCCCTGCGCGAAGAAGCCATCATTCCCGGCGGTGCGGTTGAGACAATCGTCGAGGCTGTCTCCAGAGTTGGTCCAGCCGTTCGGGTCACCCTGTCAGCAAACAACCATCGCACCCACGCGCTCTGGTCCCCATCAGACGCACCCGAACCGGGGACAAAGGTCAGCATTGGACTTGAACCATCAGGCGTGTTCATCTTCGATGCAGGTCCAGATCGCTAATCTAAAATCAACTGCGGCCTCTATTTTGCCGCAGACACCGTATCAAAGCCGGGGGGCTGAACAGGAGGCGGGCATCATGCCGCTACTCATGCGTTTCGTCCTGGCCGGTTTAGTCTCGGTCGCCTTTGCCGTTCAGGCCCATGCCCAGGGGCTGATCCGCGATGCTGAGATCGAACTCACCCTGCGCGAGTGGACCGACCCCATTCTCGAAGTCGCCGGTCTCGAGCCAAACGATGTCGGCCTCTACATCATCAATGACCCGAGTTTGAACGCCTTCGTGGCCAATGGCCAACGCATTCACTTGCACACGGGCCTCCTGATCGCAGCGGAATCGCCCGGACAAATCAAAGGCGTGATCGGTCACGAGACTTGTCATATTGCCTGCGGGCATACCGTAACCCGTTCGCGCGCTGCACAAACCGCCAGCCGTCCCGCGTTGATCTCGATTGGTCTTGGCGTTCTTGCAATCGCCGCTGGGGCCGGAGACGCCGGCGCTGCGCTTATCGCCAGCTCGCAGCAGTTCGCTGCACTGAACTTCTTCATCCACACCCGCGCCGAAGAAGCAGCCGCGGATGCCGCTGCGGTCTCCTATCTATCAGCACTCGGCGAATCGCCCGCTGGCATCGTCGAGTTCTTCGAAAATTACCGCTATCAGGAGGTCCTCTCCGACGCGCGCCGATACCCGTATTTCCGCGCCCATCCACTCGCCTCAGACCGGATCCGCACAACACGCGCCCTCGCCGAGGAAACCGGGCTCATGGACGTGCCGCCAGATGAGAAGACACAGCGCCAATATGAGATGATGCGTGCCAAGCTGATCGGATTCCTCGACCGCCCTGCACGCACCTACCAGCTCTATCCGAAAACCGACGACTCGCTGCCGGCCATTTACGCCCGCGCCATCGCCGCCATGCAAGCCGCTGACATACAGGAAGCCCTGCGCGAGACGGAGCTTCTCATCGAAGCAGAACCCGATAATCCATACTTTCAGGAGCTGAAGGGGCAAATCCTGTTCGAATCCGGCCGTGCGGACGAATCGGTAGAGCCCCATGCCCGCTCACTTGAGCTCCTGCCGGGGCACCCGCTGC
The DNA here is from genome assembly GCA_039817025.1 of Pseudomonadota bacterium. Taxonomy (GTDB): domain Bacteria; phylum Pseudomonadota; class Alphaproteobacteria; order Caulobacterales; family Hyphomonadaceae; genus JANQQC01. The sequence continues at coordinate 1,594 of JBCBWQ010000186.1, forward strand.
TCCTGATAAACTACGCTCGCTCGCTGAATGCCCGCGCTGAGCCGGGCGATCTCGAAGCCGGTGAGAAAGCGCTGCGCGATGCGCTGATCGCTGAGCCCAATAACGCCTTTGCGTGGGCGCAGCTTGCGATTTCACTGGAAAAACTTGACCGCCGCGCCGAGGCGGAACTCGCGACAGCGGAATCCGCCTACAATATCGGCGACATCCAACGCGCAAACATCTTCGCCCGGCGCGCGGCGCGCGACCTTGAGCGCGGCACACCGCTCTGGCGACGCGCGGACGACATCGTCGCCATCACTGATCCATCCCTGGAAGAAAACCGCGACGCCTATCGCCGCGCACAGCGTCGCTTCAGCATAAGCACGGATGTCCAGTAACGCATTCGTCAGCGCCATCGGCCGGCACAGGCATGGACCTTTAACCCCTTCCGGACCACATAGCGCCCAACTGTTCCTAATATGGAGACATCCATGACCCGGCCCCTAGCGACCGCGATCGCCTTGTCAGCCCTCCTCGTCACGCCAGCCTGTGGCCAGGCTGCTGCTTCACCAGAGCGTGCCGAGATCGAAGAAATCGTGCGCGAGTACATCCTTCAGAACCCCGAAGTCCTCGAGGAGGCGCTGATCTCTCTGGCTGAAAAACGCGAAGAGGAAAAAATCGAAGCGGCCCGCGCCGCACTCGCCTCAAGCAGCGACGCCCTGCTGAATGACGATCGGGATTTCTCCATCGGCCCAGCAGACGCAGAACTCACAATTGTTGAATTCTTCGATTATCGCTGCGGCTATTGCAAAGCGTCGCTCGACTGGATTCAGGAGTTGCCAGACATCCACGGCGACAATGTCCGTGTCGTGTTCAAGGAATTGCCGATTCTGTCACCGGAAAGCGAACAGGCCGCGCTTGCCGCAATCGCGGCAGGCAATCAGGGCCTCTACAATGAGATGCACACAGCGCTCATGAAATCCCGCTCGCCCTTCAAGTCGGCCGACATTGACCGGATCGCAGAAGACGTCGGCTTGGACGTCGACCGCATGCGTGCGGACATGAAAACGGCTGCGGCCCGCCAGCAACTCGCAGACATTCGCGCCCTCGCCCAGTCCATCGGCGCAAGCGCGACGCCGACGTTCGTGATCGACGGCGAACTGGTCGAAGGCTTCAACCGCGCCCGCCTGGAAGCACTGATCGAAGACAAGCTGGGCTGAACCACGGAAGATGGTGCGGGCGGCCGGAATTGAACCGGCAAGACCTATACGGTCGGCGGATTTTAAGTCCGCTGCGTTTACCAATTTCGCCACGCCCGCTAATGCGTGAGGCATAGCCTTGCGCCGCGGTGGCAAGCAAGCGCTTGTCGCTTCATAACGGGGATAAGCATGCATTGGCTCTCGATTTCGTGGTTCGTCCTC
>JBCBWQ010000186.1:3092-5237 GCA_039817025.1 Pseudomonadota bacterium
CCGCGGTGGCAAGCAAGCGCTTGTCGCTTCATAACGGGGATAAGCATGCATTGGCTCTCGATTTCGTGGTTCGTCCTGACCCTCGTGACGGCCGCCGGCCACATCGTTCGGCTCACCGGTCTGATCGAGGCTGGCGACGCGGGCGCGGCTGCCGGCATGGCGATATCGTTCGTTCCTCAATTGCTTGGAATGGTTGCAATCGCGCTGACCTATGCGGTCCTGACCAAGATCATTCGCGATGTTGTCGTCGTGATCCTGGGGAGTATTCACCTCGCCTTTGCCGCAATCGGCACGGTCGCCTTGCTGGTCGCCCTGTCGCAGCAGAGCCTTCTGTTTCAGGGCGGTGACCTGGCCGACACAACTTTAATGACGCAGGCCTTCGGCGTGTCTGGGTTCGCCGGTGTGTTGGGATCCCTGTTCTTCATCGCCGCTCTGATCGTCGGCTTCACGATGTCACGCGCCCCCACTGCCGAGGATACGTTCTGAACGCGCCTAAGACGCAGGGACCGACGCTCGCCGTGCCTCCATGAGCGTTAGCGCCAACACGATCGACGACAAAGCCATGCACAGGATCGAGGTGCCAGGCCATCCGGCGAGGTCGTAAGCATAGGTCCCGGCCCAGCTTCCCATACCGCCGCCGATGAACATCAAAACGATGTACAGCGTCATGAGCCGGGTGCGGATATCCGGGGCTTCGCGCAGGCCGATCATACGCCCGGTTACATCCAGCATCGGCCCTGCAACGCTCGTCAGTGCAATCGGCAGGATGACCATCCACCACGCGAAACCGGCCAACCAGATTGTCGCAACGCCCACAAATTGCAGGATGCCCATCGCAACCCGTGCCCGTTCCGCGCCGACCTTATCGGCCCAACGCCCAAGCCTCGGCGTGGTGAACACATTGAGCGCCGTAAACGCGGCAAGGTAGCCCACCGTATCTGTGCCGAGCCCAACCGCATCACTGGTCAGGTGCAGACCAATCCCCATCCACATGGCCAGGAAAATTGCAAAACTCAGCCCCTGCACGACGCCGGACATGATCACCGGCCGGTGCGCTGTGATCATTGGCCCGAGCGAATTGAAAAGGGACACATACGACAGGACCGGGCCGTCCCCCTCGTCCTCATCGGCTTCCATAAGCAGCGGCACGATCAGCATGGCACCGGCCATGAGCACCGCTGCGATCCAGTAGACCGACCGCCAACCCATGAGCTCTGCCATCACACCCGACAGCGTCCGCGACAGCACGACACCCGCAATAACGCCCGTCGTCAGGGCAGCCGTAACCGCGCCCAGCCTGTCAGAAGTCAGGCGTTTAGAGGCATAGGCCGGCAGCAAGTAGGGCGTGATCGTGAAGAAGCCCAACGCAGCTGACGCCCCCGCAAAGACCCAGAAATCCTGCACCAACGCCATCACAATCAGGGAAACGACTTGCGCGGCAAGACAGACGAAAACGAGCCGCCGATTGTTCATCCTGTCGCCAAGCGGCAGCAAAACGAGCACCCCAATCGCAAGCGCGATCTGGTTCAACGCAGGCACTGCCCCGACGAGTCCGTCTCCAACGGCAAAGTCCGCCGCGACCCGTCCAACGATAGGATGGATGTAATACGCATTCGCCGTCACCACTGCCGAAGCAATGGCGAGCAGGATGACAGACCGCGTGCTGAGCTGGGTCAGGGTCGGCTAACCCTGCTGACCGCGACCGCGCTCAGTGACTGCCTTGCGAGCGGCCTCCACAGCGTCTGCCGTCACTCCCGCTGCGTGCTCCGCCGAGCGGCGCACTTCCATATCAAGGCCATCCCCGAAGGTTGCAGCATAGCCTTCATCGATCACAGCCTTGTAATTGCGCAGCAACGTCGGATCGCAACTGGCCATGTCATGGGCGAGCTTTGTCGCAGCAGGCAAAAGCGCGTCCGGCGCGTAAACGCGGTTGACGAGCCCCCAGTCAGCGGCGGTCTCCGCGTCCAGGAAGTTGCCAGTGAAGGAAAGCTCTTTCGCGCGGCTAATGCCGATCATGCGAGAGAGCTTCTGGGACAATCCCCAACCCGGCATGATACCGACGCGCGCATGGGTGTCGGCGAACTTGGCGTTCTCCGAAGCCAGCAGCACGTCGCACATCAGGGCGAGTTCAAACCCGCCGGTGAT
>JBCBWQ010000187.1:0-5187 GCA_039817025.1 Pseudomonadota bacterium
CCTTCCAGATGCGCCAACACTTCATCCTTGGTTGGTGACTCGCCTGCCGTTGCCTGAATGATCAGAAGCGGGCGCTCGTCCCATTTTGGATGATAAATGCCAATCGCAGCCGCGTTCGAGACTTTCGGATGACCAACAGCAATGTTCTCAAGGTCAATGGAGGAGATCCATTCACCGCCGGACTTGATCACGTCCTTCGCTCTGTCAGTGATCTGCATGGTTCCGTAGGCATCGATATTGGCCACGTCGCCAGTATCGAAGAAGCCGTTCTCGTCCAGTACGTTTCCGCCAGCGCCTTTGAAATATCCAGCAGCAATGGCTGCCCCGCGAACAAGCAGCTTACCAGACGTCTCGCCATCGTGCCCCAGGTCATTGGCCTCATCGTCCACGATTTTCAACTCAACACCGAACGGTGGTCGGCCCTGCTTGAGTTTTTGGCCCATACGCGTGTCGATATCGGCCGATTTCAAATGCGGTGGAAGCGTGCCCAGCGTTCCAAGCGGCGACGTTTCCGTCATGCCCCACGCATGTATGACATCGACTTCGTATTCTTCCTCGAAGGCGCGAAGGATACGCTCCGGTACAGCGGATCCTCCGATGATCACTTTCTTAAGATGCGGCAGTTTGAGATTTTCAGCCTGCAGGTACTGCAACAGCCCCAACCAGACAGTCGGCACAGCAGCGGTGATTGTTACTTTTTCGGTATCGAGCAGCTCGTAGATCGAGGCTCCGTCCATGCCCATGCCCGGCATCACCATGTTTGCTCCGGTAGCAGGGCACGAAAGCGCAAGCCCCCAAGCGTTGGCGTGAAACATTGGCACAACCGGCAAAACAACATCGTCTGCGCCCATGCCCATCGCATCCTTGCTCATCGTTACGAGCGTGTGCAGCACGTTGGAGCGGTGAGAGTACAGGACGCCCTTGGGATCGCCTGTGGTTCCCGAAGTGTAGCAAAGACCGCAGGCTGTATCTTCCGGGAAATCTCCCCACACGCACTCGGTCGAGCGGCCATCAATCCACAAATCGTATGCGGTTGCACCGACTGAGTTTTCAACCATCGTATCTGGACCGGCATAGATCACGAACGTCTCTACCGTTTCGAGCTTGTCCTTGATGGCCTCAACGATGGGCAGGAAGGTTTTATCGAAGACGAGGACCTTGTCCTCCGCATGATTGGCGATCCACGCGATTTGATCTGGGTGCAGGCGCGGATTGATGGTGTGCAGAACGGCACCAATGCCCATCGCGCCGTACCAAGTCTCCATATGGCGTGCGGAGTTCCAGCCGAGCGTCGCTACCCGGTCGCCAAGGCCAATGCCCTCGTCCTTGAGTGCATTCGAGACTTGTTTGGCCCGTTTGTAGACGTCCGCATACGTCGTCCGGACGATATTTCCCTCAACGCGCCGCGTGACAATCTCCCGCGTCGGATTGATCTTATTCGCGTGCTCCAGGATCTTGTCGACCGTCAGTGGCCAGTCCTGCATGATGCCTTTCATGGCGTTTCCTCCCAAAAGTGTCTGCGCTGCTTGAGACCGCGCTAATTGTCGTTGCACCTACATCTATTAGGGCTAAACGGGACCGGCAAGCCAAGGAACCGGACTCATGAAAAGCGCAGCCCTCGTTCTCCTCATTTTATGTCTTGCCGCTTGTGGGCAGGCCGTCCCAGCGGCTGATACCGCTGCTGATCGGATCGTCGAGGATTTTCCTGGACCTGCCGATCCGATTGCCCGACGGGCCGCCTTGCCGGATTATCTCGATTGTATCCGTGAGGCCGGCGGCGTCCTGATTGCCGCCCACCGTGCAGGCCCGGCCCCGGGATATCCAGAAAATGCTATCGAAACGATGGCTTACGGCCTGTCGCGTGGCGTGCACGTCTTCGAGATCGATGTCGTTGAAAGCCGTGACGGGGTTCAGTTCCTCCTCCACGACAGAACCCTGGGGCGAACGACGACAGGGAACGGGTCTGTAGCTGACACAGATTGGGTGGATATCGCCACGCTACGGCTCGTCGATAATGCAGGAACGGTAACGAGTTTTGCGCCGCCTCGTTTCACAGATGCCCTACTCTGGGCCAAGGATAACGACGCGATCCTTGAAGTCGATCGAAAGGACACGACAAGCTTCCGCAACATTATATCAAATGTCCGGGCCGCAGACGCTGAAGATCACGTCATCCTCATTTCCTACACAGACGAGCAGGCCGCAGAGATCGCAGCCTTAGCCCCCGACCTGATGATGACTGCCACAGCTCGGGGTGGGCGTGACATTGCAGCCCTCGAAGACGCTGGCGTTGATTCAGATAATTTAATCGCGTGGACAGGTACGCGCGAGCCAGACGCGCCTGCCTGGGCGCGAAATGCGCGCCAAGGGGTTGAGAGCGCATTCGGAACGCTCGGTCGACCAAGCGAGCGGCTGGACGATGCGTACCGCGCAGATGGTGATCTGAACGAGTACCAATCGCTCGTTGATGATGGCTTGGTCTTGCTCGCCACGGATGCGCCGTATGCGGTCGCGGACTACCTCACAGCAGACGACCGCGCCAATCGGGCGTGCGGCCGCTGACGCGCCCTGCGGCAGCCGGTCAGTCGACAAGATGAAAATGGCGTTGCATTCAGGGCGTTGAACGTCACGACAGGTCCTTCGCCATGCCTATTCAATCCTATGATGTCCAACCGCTCTTCGCGACGCCGATCTTTCGAGCAGACATCAGCCACGCCATCACGGCTGACCAAATTCTCTATGTCCAAGAGTTAAAGATGGTGACCAACCGGGAAAACCAGATCTCGGAAGACCTTTATATCTTCAGGCACCCACAGTTGAAGCGGATGGCTGAAGCCGTTCAGGAGGCGCTTGATATCTACGCGCGCGACGTGATGGGTATCCGCCAGACAATTGAGATCACCCAATCCTGGGCGCTCATGAATCAACCTGGCGTTGGCATGCACCCACATGCTCACTCCAACTCAATTGTATCAGGCTCGCTATATTATTGTGACCTGCCCCAACCGGTCAGCCGCGTCTTTTTCGACCGTCACATCGCCTACCAGCAAATCGAATTGCCGCCCCTGCCGGACAAGCAGAACCTGTATAATACGCCCGCCAACGTCATCACACCCAAGCAAGGTGAGATCATTCTGTTCCCGTCCAATCTGAATCACATGATTGAAGCCAATGCGGCAGCGCAACCTCGACGCGCGATTGCAATCAACAGTTTTGTTCGTGGGACGGTTGGCAACTACCGCGATGTCTCAGAGCTGACCGTCTAGCCTTCTTTCATGATGCGCGCTTTCTGGCGTTGCCAGTCTCGCTTGGCTTCCACATCGCGTTTATCATGGGCTTTGCGGCCCGTGGCGACGCCGATGAGCACTTTGGCGAGTCCGCGATCGTTGAAGTAAAGCTTTAGAGGGACAATTGTCCGCCCCTGCCTTTCTACGGCTAGGGCAAGCTTCGCCCGTTCCCGCTGCTTCACCAAAAGTTTTCGGCGGCGTTTCGGCTCATGATTGAACCGGTTGGCAGCAGTGTAAATCGGAATATCGGAGTTGATCAGCCATAGCTCTCCGTCTTCAAGGCTGGCGTAGGCTTCAGCAATATTGGCCTTGCCTTCGCGAAGGGACTTCACCTCGGACCCCACCAAAACAATTCCGGCCTCCAACGTGTCTTCCACGGTGTAGTTGCGCCGCGCCTGGCGGTTCTCGGCGACTTGACCGTCGCTACGTCCTTTAGTCTGAGCCATACTGAATATCTAAGCCGTCGCACCCGCATTCGCCATCGCGGCATCTATTATCGACTGCGCGGGCGCACTTGGCGGCAAGATGGGTAGCCGAACGTCCTGTCCGCACAATCCAAGCTTTGACAGCGCATATTTTGCCGGGCCGGGACTGGGCGAACAAAACATTGCGTCATGCAGCGGGGCCAGTTTCGAATCGATCGCGCGCGCTTCATTCCATTGTCCGGCATCAATCGCTGCATGCATCGCAGCGCATAATTCTGGGGCAACATTCGCTGTCACAGAAATACAACCCGCCCCTCCTGCTGCGCGATGTGCGAGTGCTGTTCCGTCCTCCCCCGACAACTGGATAAACTGAGCTCCGCCAGCAAGTCTCTCATGGGCGGCAACTCGGGACACGTCCTTGCTGGCATCCTTGATCCCGATGACATTTGGCAACGCAGCCAACCGTCCCGCCGTTTCAGGCTCGAGATCGCAGCTCGTTCTTGTGGGAACATTGTAAAGAAACACTGGCAAAGACACGGCATCATTGATGGCAGCGAAATGGGCGTAGAGCCCTGCCTGATCCGGTCGGTTGTAATACGGGCACACCACGAGTGCTGCGTCTGCACCGACCGCTTTGGCGTGCCGGACCAGTTCAATGGCCTCATCCGTCGCGTTCGCCCCTGCGCCGGCAATCACCGGAACACGGCCCGCCGCGACGTCGACACAAAGCGTGACAACGCCCTTGTGCTCTTCGGTCGAAAGTGTCGATGTCTCCCCAGTCGTACCAACCGGCACGAGAGCGCTCGACCCTGCCGCGATCTGTCGTTCGACGAGTGCAGCAAATGCGTCCTTATCGACGGCACCATTCTTGAAGGGCGTCACCAATGCTGGGATTGAGCCATGAAACATCGTATTCTCGCCGTGATTCTTGCGTTTGGTCCGTGTTGTTAGCTCACACTGTCGGCAGTTGCACGCCGCGATGCGCCTTGGAGAGATCCACCCTGTGATTATGAAATTCCTGTTCGCTTCAGCGATGCTCGCGGCAATTGCGTCACCTGCATCGGCTAACCTGCCTTCGGCACCGAGCCTGAAGCCTGACAAAATCCACGCCTCCTCAATCGTCTCCACACACGACGCGCGTATTCTGCGTGAGGCCATGCGCGCTGCAGATCGCGGGGAATGGGCCTCCGTTTCGCGGCTTCAAAAGCTTGCTCGGGATGAAGACGTCGCACTGCTGATCCTTTGGCGACGGGCGAGCGCAGGTCCTCCGGGTATGGGCTTCGATGAATTGGCGGATGCGATCGAAACCCTTCAGGGCTGGCCCTCTCAAACGGCTATGCGACGCAGGGCCGAGGAAATTATTGACCTAAGCGCTGTCAGCGCCGGAGACCGGATCAACTGGCTGACAGCGAACGGCGGACCAATTACAGGCGCTTATAAGCCTGTGCGAGGGCCAGTTTACCCGCGCCTGTAAT
>JBCBWQ010000188.1:0-5168 GCA_039817025.1 Pseudomonadota bacterium
GCGACAAGCGCCACAGTGCCTGCTTGAAAGCAGCCCCTTGCCGGACTTGATCGCGCAAGTCTTCTCCAGTGAGCTGTTCACCGTTGGACAGAATCAGGGTTTCACCACTTGTGCCTTCGTCAATCAGATAGGCGTCAAGCTCGGCATCGTCCTTCACATAGCGCTCGGACCGTCCACGCGTAACTTTGTAGAGCGGCGGCTGCGCGATGTAGAGATAACCGCGTTCGATCACCTCGGGCATCTGGCGATAGAAGAACGTCAGGAGCAGGGTGCGAATATGCGCGCCATCAACGTCAGCATCGGTCATGATGATGATTTTATGATAGCGCATCTTATCGATGTTGAAGTCGTCACGGCCGATGCCAGCGCCAAGGGCGGTAATAAGCGTGCCGACCTGATCGGACGACAGCATCTTGTCAAAACGAGCGCGCTCTACATTCAGAATCTTACCGCGCAGAGGCAGGATCGCCTGGTTTGACCGATCACGGCCCTGTTTTGCGGAGCCGCCAGCGGAATCGCCCTCGACGATAAACAGTTCGGATTTCGCGGGGTCTTTTTCCTGGCAATCAGCGAGCTTGCCCGGGAGCGATGTGATGTCGAGCGCGGTTTTGCGCCGGGTCAGTTCCCGTGCTTTTCGAGCCGCTTCGCGTGCTGCGGCCGCTTCAACGATCTTCGCCATGATGGCTTGAGCTTCTTTGGGATGCTCTTCGAACCATTCCCCAAGCTTTTCTCCCATCAGGCTTTCCACCACGGGGCGAACCTCCGAGGAGACGAGTTTATCTTTGGTCTGGGATGAAAACTTCGGATCCGGAACTTTTACAGACAGGACGCATGTCAGCCCCTCGCGCGCATCGTCGCCAGTGATGTCGACTTTCTCTCTCTTTGCTGCGCCTGTCTCTGCCGCGTACTTGTTGATGATGCGGGTAAGCGCGCCGCGGAAGCCGGCCAGGTGGGTGCCGCCATCGCGTTGTGGGATGTTGTTTGTAAAACATAGGACTGACTCATGGTAGCTATCGCTCCACTCCAGCGCAGCCTCAACGGTGATGCCGTCCTTCTCTGCCGATGCGAAAATCGGCTCGGGGATCAGTGCTGTTCGTTGGCGGTTCAGGTGCTGGACGAAGGCTTTCACGCCGCCCTCGTATTCCAGCGTAACTTCGTACGGTTCGGGGCCGCGCTCATCTTTGAACACGATTTTCACGCCGGAATTCAGGAATGCGAGTTCCCGCAGGCGGTGCTCAAGCGTCTTGCGATCGTACTCGGTCATCGTGAAGGTTGAATCGCTGACCATGAATCGAACGGCTGTGCCGGTATAGGGCTCGCCATCTTCCGTCTTCGGGCTATCGCCGACGACTTCCAAGGGGGCCTCGGTGCGTCCACCCTCGACGAAGCGAACTCTGTGCTCGCTGCCGTCCCTGTGGATGGTTAGCTCAAGCCAGTCCGACAGTGCATTCACAACCGACACGCCGACGCCATGCAGCCCGCCAGACACCTTGTAGGAATTCTGGTCAAACTTCCCCCCGGCATGCAGCTCGGTCATAATGACTTCAGCTGCCGAGCGGCCCTCTGTTGGGTGCATACCCACCGGAATTCCGCGACCGTTGTCTGTGATTTCAGCTGATCCGTCAGGCAGAAGCGTGACGGTCACCTGATCGGCATGACCGGCAAGGGCCTCGTCGATGGCGTTATCCACAACCTCATAGACCATATGGTGCAAGCCTGAGCCGTCGTCGGTGTCACCGATATACATGCCCGGCCGTTTGCGAACGGCCTCGAGGCCCTTCAACACCTTGATGGAGCCGGCACCGTATTCTGGGTTATTTTCAGCGGGGTCCGCCATTGGGTGCAGTCCTTTGAGAATCAATGGGAAATCCTATCCGATTGACCCCTGGAATGGAAATTTTGGGCGGGGTTTTGACTGTGAAATATCGGCCCCGTACCGGCGGCGATAATATTAAATAAAAACAATGCAATAAATGTGTCTTGAGAGCATCACTCCAGCGCGAAATCACGTCGCGCCCTGGCGCCGATGCACGACGACGCAATTCGCAGAAAATCGAAAGCTTTCACATCGGTAACGCAGCTCTGGTTGCAACGCCGGTTCGGTCGCCGGATACTGGCCCAACGGCGAGAAACCAGCCGGAGTGGGGCGTATGGTGCGGGATACATTCACCGTTTTTGCGGGGCTATTAATCGGAGCGTTGTTGCTCGGGATCGTCTGGGCTGGATCAAGGCCATTGCCACCTGCGCCAGTCGACATCCGCAGTCAGGGATGGACGCCGTCGGAACTGGAACGGTGGCAAAGAGCAACCCAAGGGTCGCGCCTCATGCCGCTGGATTGGTTCATGGCGCTTGAGCAACCGGGATCTGCAGAGCCATTCAGCGATGAAGCTTATCTGACCTCATTCGGCTACCTGCCTGCGACGGAGGGCGCGGCGAACCGGCTGCCGATTGGCTTCGCTGTCGACCAGCAGGCGGACGATACGCTGGGTTATTCGAAACTGCGTTGGTATGAGCAACAGCGCGGGGATGCGGCGCCCCTGTCGGAACCCTGGATCGGCCTCAATTGTTCTGCCTGCCACACGGGTTCGATCACCTATGAGGGGACGACACTTCAAATTCAGGGTGGATCGACCCTGGCCGACTTCCAATCCTTTATTGAGGCGGTCGATGCCGCTTTGAGGGAAACACGAAGCGACCGGCTCAAGTTTGATCGCTTCGCGACCGCCGTCCTGCAGGACAAGGACTCAGGAGAAAACCGAGCCCTGCTCATTATTGCGCTGGACGACCTGATTGCGTGGCAGGACCAGACAGCCGCAATGAATCGAACAGATTTGCGCTACGGCCCTGGTCGGCTGGATGCATTCGGGCACATCTATAACAAGGTCATCTTGTTCGCTGGTCGCAATGCAACAGAAGGACATCCGTCCGACGCGCCGGTGAGTTACCCCTTTCTTTGGGGCGTCCATCGGCACCAACGGCTTCAGACAAATGGCGTGGCCGAAAACACCCGCGTGCAACTCGCCAATGGCCGCTTTCTGGATTACGGCGCGCTCGGGCGAAACACTGGCCAGGTAATCGGTGTCTTTGGTGATTTGGTTGTCGACCGCCCGTCAAATGTTGCGGAGACCCTGGCGGGCTATCCGTCCAGCGTGCAGACCGAAACACTCGAATGGTTTGAAGCCCAGATCGCGCGACTTGAATCTCCGAAGTGGCCAGAGTCGTTTCCGGGCATTGACCCGGACCTTGTCCGCGATGGCCGCGCCTTGTTCGGTGCGCATTGCGTTGATTGCCACCGCACACCGGCCTTTCAGAAGCGCGGCGAAACGGTCGAGACGCTTCACGCCTTCAAGGATACCAGTCCTGAAAACCTCACGGACATCTGGATGGCCTGCAACGCGTTCACGCGGTCTACCCTGAGCGGAGCCTTTGAAGGCACGCCGGAGGGATGGTTTCGAGGCGATCCAATTCCCGGCGAGGCGAAAGTGGCCACTTTGCTGAAAACCGCCGTCACCGGGACTTTGGTCGGCCGAAAGGGGCCGATTGTCCGGACAGGTGCCGCCACATTCCTGGGCGCTCCGTTCGAGCCCGTTGTCGTCGCCGATGATGACGCGATGATCGAAATGCAGCGCACCGTCGAAGCGCCCCGAAACCAGAAGGACGTGAATAGGGAAATATGTCTGTCTGCGGACCACCCGATGCTCGCCTACAAAGCTCGGCCATTGGATGGGATATGGGCAACACCGCCCTACCTGCACAACGGCTCGGTGCCCTCCCTCTATGATTTGCTTCTCCCCGCGTCGGACCGTCCAGACCGTTTCTGGGTCGGGCATTCTGATTTTGATCCAGAAAATGTCGGCTACACGCGCGAACTGGGTGTGGCGAGGCGCGCCATGGAGTTCAATGTTCGAGATGAGGACGGCAATGTCATTCCGGGCAATTCGAATGAGGGCCACGAATATGGAGCCGACCAGTTCTCCGAGCGGGATCGCCGGGCACTGGTTGAGTATATGAAAACGCTCTGACTTTTAGGCGATAAGCGCTTCACCCTCATTCACCTCAACGCGCTGGGCGCGGTCCCCGAAACTCTCGAACAGAAATCGTTCTGTGCCGGTCAGCCAGGCTTGTCCGCCAAGCGCATCCAACTCGTCAAACAGCGCAGCGCGGCGGTCTGGATCAAGGTGCGCAGCGGCTTCATCGAGCAAGAGGATTGGGCGCGGCGCGTCAGTGTCTGCCAAAAGGGCAGTGCCGGCAGCAAGGATAAGTCCGATGAGCAGGGCTTTCTGCTGTCCGGTTGATGCGTTCTTGGCCTCAGAGCCGGATGGTCGGTGGTATACGATTAGATCTGTTCGGTGGGGGCCGTCTAACGTTCGACCTGCCGCGGCATCCCTGCGGCGCGAAGTTCGCCAGCCGTCTGCCAATAGTGCTGCAATGTCCCCATGCCGCCGGCCCGCAACGGCTGCAGACTCCGCCAACCCGTCCAATGCAAGATCGGCTTTCGGAAAGACGCCGTCTGGCCGGCCATCAATCGCTTCGCTAAGCCGACCCAGGATTTCCGCCCTGTTCACGGCGAGCTCTGCGCCAGATTCAGCCATCCGTGCTTCGATTGCGTCGGCCCATGCCGGGTCTGGCGACGGGCGTTCCAACAGGGCATTACGCTCGCGCATGGCTTTCTCGTAGCGCGACGCCGATTGCCCATGGCTTGGCCGGAAGGTCATTACCTGCCGGTCGAAAAAGCGCCGACGGTCACCGGATGCGCCCCGAAAAACGCCATCCATGGCAGGCGTCAGCCATACAATCCGTATGAGCTCTGCAAGGTCTCCGCTTTTAGCGGCGGCACCATCCAGACGTACCACACGTTTGGCTCCCCCAGTGGATTCGTCGAGCCCAACACCAATCCGTCTGTCGTCCAAATCCGCAGAGACCGTCCATCCCGCTTCGCAGCCCTCACGCTTCAATTCATTGAGCGCAGCGGCCCGAAGGCCGCGGCCTGGCCCCAACTGCGAAATAGCCTCTAGCAGGTTGGTCTTGCCGGCACCATTCGGGCCGAACAGGCATACGTGGCGCGCGTCCAGGTTAAGGTCGAGGCCAGCATAGTTTCGAAAGTCAGTCAGCCGTAAGCGGGTCAGCGCAGTCATACAGAACCCGAACGCGGCGCCAACTAAACCCGC
>JBCBWQ010000189.1:0-5127 GCA_039817025.1 Pseudomonadota bacterium
GGGCGCGCCGGAGACAGCCGCAGCAAACGTGCCCGGCTCGGCCTGCAGCATGGTCATCAGGGTCATGTAGCCGCCATCAGCCGGGTCGTGTTGTCGAAGGTGACATTGTCATCGGCCATGCCGTGGATGAGCAGAAGCGGGTTCATCTCGCCCTCAAACCGGCCGAGGTGATAGAATACCGAGCCGCGCTCGTAGCCGTCTGGATTGTCCTGAGGCGTATCCATATAGCGTTCAGTGTAGAACGTATCGTACAGGCTCCAGTCGGTAACGGGCGCGCCGGAGACAGCCGCAGCAAACGTGCCCGGCTCGGCCTGCAGCATGGTCATCAGGGTCATGTAGCCGCCATAGGACCAGCCCTGAATGCCAATCCGCTCGGCATCCACGAAGGGTTGGGATTTCAGCCACTCCACGCCGAGGAGTTGGTCGCGCACTTCCGGGATGCCCATCTGGCGGTAGATCACATCCTCGAATGCCTTGCCGCGATTGGCCGAGCCGCGATTGTCCAGGCGGAACACGATATAGCCCTGCTGGGTGGAGAACACGTCAGTGAGGCGCTCCCAGTCCCGGTTCACCGTCTGTACGCCGGGACCGCCATAGACGTTGACGAGGACGGGGTAGCGTTTGGCAGGATCGAAGTCCGGCGGGGTCTGGATGGAATAGTGCATCTCTTGCCCATCCTCGGCCTCGATCGTCCCGAATTCGGGAACGGTGTGGGCGTCGAGATAAGGTGCATAGGGATGATTCGCGTCGAGCGCGTTTTCCTCGATCCAGGCGATCCGCTCGCCATCCATAGAATACAGCCCGGTTTGGGGTGGCTGGTTTGGTGCCGAGGATGTTCCGACGAAGGACTTCCCGTCTGGTGCGACTGAGACGGACCAGGACTTGCCCCGTTCTGTGAGCAAGACCGGTTCATAGGGCTCTGACGTCTCGGTCCAGCTATAGCGATAGAGATGCCGCTCCAGCGGCGTGTCCATGTAGCCGGTAAAGAACACCGTGTCGCCGACAACCGGTCCTTTGGCAGAAACATCCCAGTCTCCGCTCGTTACCGGTTTTGCCTCTCCATCCTCGTCCATACGCCAGATATGGCGGTGCCCGCTGCGTTCAGAGGTGAAGATCAGTCCGCCTTCGGCGTCGCGCGTTACACCGTCATGGAACAGATTGATCCAGCGCTCCTGCCGCTCCGTCGCTGCATCCAGCATCGCTTCGCCGCCCACAGTCGAATGAACACTCGCCAGGGTCTCGGTCTGGTCGCGATCAACGCGATGCACGAGCAACGCATCGTCACCAATCCAACTTGCATCAGCCAGGTAGGTGTCAGGTCCAACACTCAACAACTTCACGGATGCGCTGTCCTCCACGCCTGCAATGAACAAATCCACCACCGCATTCGGCCGCCCGGCGCGGGGGTAGCGCTGCTCGATCACGGTCGTCTCGCCGGCAGCAATCTCAAAGCGCGGGATGATATCCACCGTCGATTCGTCCACTCGCGTGTAGGCGACATACTGGTCGTCTGGGCTCCACCAGTAGCCGGTGTAGCGAGACATCTCCTCCTGCGCGACGAACTCGGCGACGCCATACGAGATCGCCTTCTCCGGCTCGGCCTCGGGCGTCAGCCGGCGCTCCTCGCTGGTCTCTAGCTCGATCGCATAGACCGCGCCGCCGCGCACAAAGCTCACATACCGCCCGCCGGGGCTGACCCGGGCGTCGTATTCGAAGCCTTCAGTGTCGGTGAGCTGCCGGGTCTGCGCGCCCTCAGCCCCCAGCGTCACCAGCCACAGATCTCCGCCAATCGGCACGAGAAGTCTGTCCGGCCCGCCCCAGTCATAGGCGACGATTCCGCGAGAGCCTGCGATCCGCTTGCGCTCGCGGATCGCTTTTTCCTCCTCCGAAAGCTCAACGTCCTCTGGCTCCAGTAACGTTGAGTCCACCAGCATTGAGGCCTCTCCGGTCGCCACATCAAAGGCCCAGAGATCAAACCGGCTGGTGTCTTCGGTCCGCGAGCGCAGGAAAGAGACCCGCGACCCGTCCGGCGAATACTTCACCTCCCGCGCCGTGGGGCCTGACAAGGACGGGCTCGCGAACAGTCTGTCGAGCGGGATGGATGTGGCAGGAGCGGTCACGGGCGAGGCCTCCTCGGCAATCGTCTCAGAGGTTTGGAGAAGGGCGGGCGGGGCAGCACAGGCAGCAAGACGGGCCGCGGTGACAAGGGCAAGGCGTCTGTTCATGGCGGAGAGCTTAGCGAGCCACCGCGCCTTGTCATCCCTCGTATCGCCAGCCCATGATCCTAAGTGTGACCCATGACCGATGCCGATGCTCTCTTTCGCCAAGCCCATGCCTTGATGGAAAAAAGCGATGGCGGCGACGCGCTCAGCGCAGCAGCCACCGCTATGAAAGCCGCCGCAGATGCGGGCCATGCGGGCGCTGCGAACAATTTCGGCGCAATGCTCCAGCATGGCCGCGGCGTTGCTGAAGATCTCGTCGAAGCCCGTCGCTATTATGATCAGGCTGCGGTCGCTGGCCTCGCCATCGGCCAGTTCAACACCGGCTTCATGTGGCTCCATGGCCTTGGCGGCGAACAACGCCTTGATGTGGCCCGCGCCTATTTTGCATTGGCTGCCGAGCAGGGTGAGGTTGATGCGCTCACGCATATGGGCCGCATGGCGATGACGGGCGAAGGCGGCGGGCAGGACTTCGAGGCTGCGCGCACATATTGGAGGCGCGGCGCTGAAGCCGGCGACCCGCGCTGCGCCTTCAACCTCGGTGTCGCCCATGCTGGCGGTCACGGTGCGCCGCCAGACTTTCCCGAAGCGCTCGCCTGGTTCCGCACCGCCGCGCGGCTCGGCTCAAACGAAGCAAGCGAAGAAACGGCGAAACTTGAAGCCGTCATGGACGCGGACGAGATCGCCGAAGCTGCGCTCAGAACCCGCGCCTACGCCCAGCTCATAGCTTGATCTTCGAGCGTTTGCGGGCCACATCGCCTTCAGCAAACTTATCCCCCGCAACAAGGACCACGATACGCCATGGCTGGACCCCAATACGTTTATCAGATGCAGGGCCTCACCAAGGCCTATCCCGGCGGCAAGAAGGTGTTTGAGAACATCCACCTGTCCTTCCTGCCGGACGCAAAGATCGGCGTGGTCGGTGTGAATGGTGCGGGTAAGTCGACTCTCCTGCGCATCATGGCGGGTGACGATACCGAGTTTAATGGCGAGGCCCGCGCGGCCAATGGCGTCAAGGTCGGTTACCTGCCGCAAGAGCCCCAGCTCGATGCCTCCATGAATGTGTTTGATAACATTGCCTCCCAGTGCCCTGAAAAGCAGATGGTCGAGCAATTCAACGCCATTTCTGCCAAGCTTGGCGAGGAGTACACGGACGAGCTGATGGAGGAGATGACCGCCCTGCAGGAGCAGATTGACGCTGCCGACGCATGGGACATCGATTCAAAGATCCAGATGGCCATGGAGGCCCTGCGTTGCCCGGACGATTTTGCAGATGTGACGAAGCTTTCTGGCGGTGAAATCCGGCGCGTGGCGATCTGCCAGTTGCTGCTGTCCAAGCCTGACATGATCCTGATGGACGAGCCAACCAACCACCTCGACGCCGAAACCGTTGCGTGGCTTCAGAATTACCTGATCAATTTCCCCGGCTGCGTGATCCTCGTCACCCACGACCGCTATTTCCTGGACGATATCACCGGATGGATCCTTGAGCTCGATCGCGGCCGCGGTATGCCGTATCAGGGCAATTATTCCGCCTGGGTGGAGCAAAAGGCCAAACGCATGGCGCAGGAAGCCCGCGAGGACAAAGGCCGCCAGCGAACGCTCTCCAAGGAACTGGAATGGGTGCAGGCCGGTGCAAAGGCGCGCCAGGCCAAATCCAAGGCCCGTATCCAGCGTTATGAGGAAATGGCGTCGCAGGCCGAGCGCGAAAAAGTCTCCACCGCGCAGATCCGCATACCGCCGGGCCCACGCCTCGGCAATGTGGTTCTGGAGGCGGAAAACCTGCGCAAGGGCTTCGGCAACAACCTGCTGATCGAAGACCTCACCTTCAAATTGCCGCCCGGCGGTATCGTCGGCGTCATTGGTCCGAACGGTGCGGGTAAGTCGACACTGTTCAAGATGATCCTCGGACAGGAGGAGCCTGATTCCGGCTCGCTGCGCCTCGGCGATACGGTCAAGCTCGGCTATGTCGACCAGTCCCGCGACAAGCTGGATGACAAGAAGAACGTCTGGGAAGAGATCTCAGACGGTCTTGATATCATCGATCTTGGCGGTGTGGACGTGCAGTCGCGAGCCTATGTCGGTGCCTTCAACTTCAAGGGCACGGACCAGCAGAAAAAAGTCGGATTGCTCTCGGGTGGTGAGCGCAACAGGGTCCATCTCGCCAAAATGCTCCGCACCGGTGCAAATCTTCTCCTGCTCGACGAACCGACAAACGATCTCGACGTCGAAACGCTTTCGGCGCTGGAAGAGGGCCTGGATGGCTTCCCCGGCTGCGCCGTGGTCATCAGCCACGACCGTTGGTTCCTCGACCGCATGGCCACCCACATCCTCGCTTTCGAGGGCGACAGCCATGTCGAATGGTTCGAGGGCGATTTCTCCTCCTACATCGAGGACAAGAAGCGCCGCCTTGGCGAAGATGCCGTCGAGCCGAAACGCCCGAAATTCAAGAAGTTCGCGCGGGCTTAGACGATGGCGGCGCGGGTCGACTTCTGGTTCGAGTTCGCGTCCACCTATTCCTACCTGTCGGCCATGCGGATCGACGCCGAAGCGCGCCGGCGCGGCGTGGACGTGGTCTGGCGGCCATTTTTGCTCGGCCCGATTTTCGCGAGCCAGGGCTGGAACACCTCGCCCTTCGCCATCTACCCGGCCAAGGGCCGGAACATGTGGCGCGACATGGAGCGGCGCACAGAGAAATACGGCCTCCCGTTCGGCCGGCCCGACAAAGGCGACGCCGGCCGGTTCCCGCAGAACAGCGTCCTCGCCGCACGGGTCGCGCTGGTCGGCCTCGATGCGGGCTGGGGCGAGGACTTCGCGCGCGGGGTCTATACCGCCCAGTTCGGCGAGGGCGCGGGCATCGCCGATCCCGAAATCCTCCGCCCCCTGATCGCGCAGGCCGGCGGCGATC
>JBCBWQ010000018.1:0-20843 GCA_039817025.1 Pseudomonadota bacterium
ATTGTATTCCACGACCCGATGTTGGACCGGATGACCGAAGCGACGGGCCCAGTCTGGTCCCAGTCTGCTGAAGACCTGACGACGATCCGCTTGCGCGGCTCATCAGAGACCATTCCCACCCTGAAAGCGGTGATGGATCTCATGCCCGCCCACGTCCAAATCCTTGTCGAACTGAAGACCAGCCAGGCTGATCCCCACGCCTATGTCATCGCCGTCGCAAAGGCCTGCGAAACGGCCCGCGCAGGCGTAGCCGTCAAAAGCTTCACGCCTGTGTTGAACCAGGCGCTGCGCGACCTTGATGTAGGAGACGCGCGCGGTTTGCTCGTTAATCCTCGTGCGATTGCAGGGGAAGATCCGTTTCGGGACCGCATTGCCAGTCTCGAGCCCATGGGCGCGAATTTCCTGTCGATCCGCCACGAGGACCTGCCCGCTCTGGACGGTGTGGACTGCCCTATCGCGGTCTGGACAGTTGATTCCCTTGAGGTGGCCGAACGGGCAAAGGCCGCCGGCGCTGCACTTATTTTCGAACACATCAATCCAGCCCTCGTCGCCCCGTGATGGCGGGCCTATGTTGCAAGGATGGACGACACCAACTTGCGCATAACCGTCGCCGAGGGACTGTCAGGCGTCTCACCGGCTGCGTGGGATGCAGTCGCCAATCCGCCCGGCGAGCGGTTTGACCCCTTTCTCAGCTGGGCATTCCTCGAAGCCCTTGAAAGCACCGGAGCGGCCGTATCGCGGACGGGCTGGTCGCCGCACCACCTCCTCGTTGAAGGACCGGACGGTGAATTACGCGCCGCCATGCCGCTGTACGCCAAGACTCATTCGCGCGGTGAATTCGTTTTTGATCATTCCTGGGCCGATGCCTATGAGCGCGCAGGCGGGCGATATTTTCCAAAACTGCTCGCCGGGGTGCCATTCACACCGGTCACCGGCCGCCGCCGTCTCGTTCCGCCCGGACCGGACCAGGCGCACTTGCGCGCAGCCTTGATCTCAGGCGCCGTCCAGATCGCTGAGCAAAACGATCTCTCCTCGCTGCACATCAATTTTCTTGAGGCAGAAGAGTCCGCCACGCTCACGGAGATGGGCCTGCTCCAGCGCACGGACCAGCAATTCCACTGGCAGGATGAGGGCTATGGCGACTTTGATGGCTTTCTTGCCGCGCTCAGTTCGTCGAAGCGTAAGAACCTTCGCAAGGAGCGCGCGAAAGCGCAGGACGGGCTCGACTTCGTCCACCTCACGGGCCCCGAAATTACAGAAGCAGACTGGGACGCCTTCTACGAATTTTACCTCGACACCGGCGCGCGCAAATGGGGCTCGCCCTATCTCAACCGCGATACATTCGGCCTCCTCGGTGAGCGCATGGCGGACAGGATCGTGCTCATCTTTGCTCTTGATGCAGGCCGCCCGATTGCCGGCGCGCTGAATATGATCGGCTCAGACACACTTTACGGCCGCTATTGGGGCTGCACCGAGCATCGCCCCATGCTGCATTTCGAGGTTTGCTATTATCAGGCGATCGATTTCGCCTTGGCCAATGGGCTCACCTTTGTCGAAGCCGGCGCGCAGGGTGGCCACAAGCTTGCCCGCGGGTATGCCCCCGTCACCACCTACTCCGCCCACTGGATCGCCCATCCCGGCCTTCGTGATGCTGTCGCCGACTATCTCGTGCGCGAACGCCAGTCCGTCGCGAGTGAGGCCGAGTACCTGCAGGACCGAACTCCGTTCAAGAAGACAGAAGGCTAACCCATGACCCTCCACGCGCCCTATGACCCAGAGAACATCTTCGCGAAAATGCTGCGCGGCGAGATCCCGCACATCAAGGTCTTCGAAGATGATGTTGCGCTCGCCTTCATGGACATCTTCCCGCAGTCGGAAGGCCACACACTGGTCATCCCCAAGGACGTCGAAGCCCGCAACCTGCTGGACATGCCACCTGAAAAGCTCGGCGCTTATATGGAGCGCGTGCAAACTGTCGCGCGCGCCGTCGAGACGGCCCTGAAGCCGGACGGCGTCATGATCTCACAGTTCAATGGCGAAGCGGCCGGCCAGACCGTCTTCCACCTGCATGTCCATATCATCCCGCGCAATGCAAACGCGCCACTCGGCCGGCACGGTGAAGGCGCAGCCAGTACCGATCACCTCGCCATCCTTGCCGAACGCATAAAGGCTGCCCTGTAGAGACCCGCGCGGAAATGGGGTACACTACCTTGACGGGAGTAGTGCATGCCCCAGTCCTTGCAGTCCTACATCGAAGCCAGCCAGGCGGCTGAGACCGAGACGACGCTGTTCCATGCGTTTGACCTGTTCGCTGGCTCGTATGGCGTCGACGTCACCAGCTACCACATCGTGTCACATCAGCTTCAGTCCGTGCCCGTGGATGTTGGACTGGTGCGGGAAACCTTTCCGCCGGACTGGGTGCGCAAGTATCTCGCCAACGATTACTCAAAGATCGATCCGGTTCTGCAGCAGTCTCGCCGCGAAGCGCGGCCGTTCCACTGGTTTGACGTCGGCGAGCGGTTGCAACTCTCACCGGTGCAGCAGGATTTTCTTGAAGAGCTTAGGGGCGCTGGCCTCTCGGACGGGCTCGCGGTTCCCGTTTTCGGACCAAACGGGACGATGGCCTATTTCGGCCTCGGCACCTGCGGCGGTGACCTTCACCTGCCACAGGAACAAGAGCTTGAGCTACAGTTCGCCTGCCAGCAAACCCACAATCGCTATCTCGATATTTCTGGACACAATGATCCCAAGCCGGCGGTCAATTTGTCCGGCCGGGAGAAGGAGATCATGGGCCTCATCGCGACGGGCCTGTCCAACAATCTCATCGCCGAACGCCTGGGGATTTCAGAGAATACCGTCGACACGATCATCCGCCGCGCGTTCAAGAAGCTCGGCGTCAACAATCGGATCTCCGCTGTCCTGCGCGCAGTCGGCTCAGGGCTTGTCTTGCCCTAGACGCCCAGCTTATCTTTCAGGATCTTGTTTACCGCGCCCGGATTGGCCTTGCCGCCGGTCGCTTTCATGACCTGACCGACAAACCAGCCCATCGTTTTTGGCTTTTCCTTCACCTGCGCGGCCTGCCCAGGGTTTGCAGCGATGATCTCGTCTACGACCTTCTCGATCGCGCCCGTATCCGTGACCTGCTTCAGCCCCTCGCGCTCGACGATGGCTCCGGCATCGTCACCGGTTTCGATCATCTTCTCAAACACGGTCTTGGCAATCTTGCCTGAAATCGTGTCGTCGGAAATGAGATCGATCAGTCCGCCAAGCTGCGCTGCTGAAACAGGCGAGTCCGAAAGCTCAAGATCATTCTTGTTGAGGTAACCGAACAGCTCCTGCGTCACCCAGTTCGCCGCCAGTTTCGGATCGCGCCCCTCTGCGACGGCCTCGAAATAAGCCGCTTTCTCGGCATCCGAAGACAGCACGCCCGCATCATAGCGGCTGAGCTTGTAGTCCGCCTCGAAGCGCGCGCGTTTCTCGTCCGGCAGCTCCGGTAGTGAGGCGCGGATCGCCTCGATCCAGGCTGGGTCGATCTCCAGCGGGAGGAGGTCAGGGTCCGGGAAGTAGCGATAATCATGCGCATCTTCCTTGGAGCGCATGGACCGGGTTTCATCCTTGTTGGGATCGTAGAGGCGAGTTTCCTGATCAATCGTGCCGCCGTCCTCAAGAATTGCGATCTGACGGCGGGCCTCATGCTCAATCGCCGCCTGGATGAAGCGGAACGAGTTCATGTTCTTGATCTCGCAGCGCGTGCCCAGGTGGCTGAAGTCGCCGGTTTCGCGGAACTTCTCATAGCCGCCAGCCCTGCACACAGAGACGTTCACGTCCGCCCGCAGATTGCCCTTCTCCATGTCCCCGTCGCAGGTGCCCAGCGCGACGACGATGGATTTGAGCTTCTTCACATATGCCGCAGCCTCAAGCGGCGACCGGATATGCGGCCTGGAGACGATCTCCATCAGGGCAACGCCCGACCGGTTCAGATCCACATAAGTCGAGTCCGGGTCCATATCGTGGATCGATTTGCCGGCATCCTGTTCCAGGTGCAGCCGCTCGATGCCGACCGAAAAACTGTAGGCCGGATCGCCATGGGCCGGCTCCACGTCCACTTCGATCTCGCCTTCACCAACGATGGGATGGGCAAACTGGCTGATCTGGTAACCCTGCGGCAGGTCAGGATAGAAATAGTTCTTCCGATCAAAGCGCGAGTATTCGTTGATTTGCGCCTTGAGGCCCAGTCCGGTTCGAATCGCCTGTTCCACACACATCTTGTTGATGACCGGCAACATGCCTGGCATCGCGGCGTCCACCAGCGACACATTGCAGTTCGGATCAGCCCCGAACACTGTCGACGCGCCCGAGAACAGCTTGGCGTCGCTCGCCACCTGCGCGTGGACCTCGAGCCCCATGACGACTTCCCAGTCGCCAGTCTCGCCTGTGATCGTGTAGGGCGTGCGGTCCGTCATGTCGGTTGGCCTCTTGGTATCAGGTTGGCGGTTTTAGTCCGCTTCAGGCGGCAGTGTCGAGCCGCCGGTTCGCTTACTCTGTCGATGAATCCGATGCGCCCGATTGTTCAGCTTTTTCCTGTGCCCGGCGCACCCGTTCGCGCCGTGCAGCCATGCGGGCTTCAAGGCTGTTGGGCGTTCCCTTGCGCGCCGCCCGGGCTGCTGCGGCTTCGCTCAGGGGCCCGCCAGCTTCGCGCTCGCGCTTTTTGCGCCGCTTCTCCAGCATCAGCGCGATACGCAGCGTGATATAAAGCCCGACGAGCAGGATCACGCCCCAATAGAGCGTCAATCGACTGTCAAACGGGTCGAGCCCATATTGCAGCGCCATGCCGAACGCGATTGCAACCGCCGCCGTGAGGCCAAACACACCGTAGAGAAGATAGCGAACCATAGCCCTAATCTAGGGTGCGCGCGGCGCTACCACCACCGCTCAGCTTTCGCCGTGAACCCGGCCGCCTGCTCAAGCGCAGCGCCAACGCGGAAACACGCCGCCTCGTCCAGCGCCTTGCCGATCACCTGCAACCCCAGCGGAAGACCCTGACCGTCCAGCGCCGCTGGCACAGCAATACCGGGCAGGCCCGCAAGGTTCGCCGTCACTGTGAACACGTCGTTGAGATACATCGCCACCGGATCGTCGGACTTTTCGCCATAGGCAAAGGCCGCAGATGGCGTCGCTGGGGTCAGCAGGGCGTCGACCTCTTCGAACACCGTCTGGAAATCCTGCAGGATCTTGGTGCGCACCTTCTGCGCGCGCAGGTAATAGGCGTCATAGTAACCGGAAGAGAGCACATAGGTGCCGATCATCAGGCGGCGCTGCACTTCGGCGCCGAAACCGCCCGCTCGTGTGCCCTCATAGGTCGCGGTGAGATCTTCACCGGCAACCCGCGCGCCGTAGCGCATCCCGTCATAGCGCGCGAGGTTCGAAGAAGCTTCTGCCGGGGCCACGATGTAATAGGCCGGAAGCGCATACTTTGTATGCGGCAGCGACACATCGACAATATCTGCGCCCTGCTCTTTGAGCCACGTAATGCCTTGCTGCCACAGCGCTTCGATTTCATCGGGCATGCCATCAATTCGGTATTCCTTGGGCACACCAATCTTCATGCCCTTCACAGGCTTGCCGACTTCAGAGCGCCAGTTCGGCGTCTCCACGGGCAGTGACGTGGAGTCCTTCGCGTCGTGCGAGCACATGTGCTCGAGCAGGATCGCTGCATCTTCGACTGTCTTCGCGATCGGCCCTGCCTGATCGAGTGAGCTTGCAAAGGCGACCATGCCGTAACGAGACGCGCGCCCGTAGGTCGGTTTGATGCCGACCGTGCCGGTAAACGCCGCAGGCTGTCGGATCGATCCACCCGTGTCCGAGGCCGTCGCCCCGAGGCAAAGATCTGCAGCCACAGCCGCAGCCGAGCCCCCCGAAGATCCGCCCGGGGTCAGCGTCGCATTGTCCCCGCCGGCCCGCTTCCACGGATTAGCGACTGGTCCGAAGCGAGAGGTCTCGTTCGAGGATCCCATCGCAAACTCATCCATATTCAGCTTGCCGAGCATGACCGCGCCCGCATCCCACAGGTTTTGCGTCACGGTGCTTTCATAGGTCGGCGTAAACTCGCCGAGAATGCCAGAGCACGCCGTGGTCCGCACGCCCTTGGTGCAATACAGGTCCTTGATCCCCAGCGGTGCCCCGTCCAGCCCCAGCGCTTCGCCTTTGGCCCGGCGCCCATCTGACGCGTCAGCCATGGCCAGGGCCTTTTCCGGTGTTTCGACCACATAGGCATTCAAGGCCGGATTGGCGGCAGCAATGGCATCGACAAAAGCCTGCGTCAGCTCGCGCGACGAAAAGGACTTCTTCTCAAGCCCGTCGAGGGCAGCTGAGAGGGTAAGCGCGGTGAGATCGGACATGGTCGGCCCCGGAAAAATCTGAAGTGCCGCACGGCTTAAGCGGCTCTCGCCCCTGCGCGCAAGGGCCAGCACGCAATTCGCACCTCACGCACTGTTCAACGCCAATTCATAGGCCATCGCAAACAATATGCATTACAGTCAGGCGCATCGCCAACACGAGGACGCTCCAATGATCCGCTACGCTGCTGCCGCCCTGTTCATCCCCCTCGCCGCCTGCGCCACGGGCGGCGATACGCCCCGCGCCGACAGCTTCGCCGACCTCGCCGAAGACCCCCGCCTCGGCGAAGAACTCAATCGCGCCTGCTTTGCCAGCAGCGTCCGCAATTTCAGCAACAACACCCGCGATTCTGTCGTGCTGGAGGCCTCCCGCAATCGTCAGTTCGTGGTGGAAGTGTTCGGCACCTGCCAAAACCTGAAATTCGCCCAGACCGTTGGCCTGGATACGGCAACCGGCTGTGTCACCAAGGGCGACCGGCTTCTGGTGGGCACGTCAGCTGGCGGGTTCAGGTCCACAGGCCGCGGGTCGCAGCGCTGCACAATCAAGTCGCTGTATGAGTGGAACGCCGACGCAGAAGCCACCGAAGACGACGCCCCTGACAGCGAAACCGAGGCCTGAGCCTATTCCACGGCCTTCGGAACGACGAAAAATCCGTCTTCGGACTTCGGAGCATTGGCCAACACATCTGACTGCTTATTGCCATCGGTGACAACGTCTTCACGCATGGGCAGCGTAGCCTCGACCACGGACGTCATCGGCTCCACGCCGTCCACGTCGACTTCATTGAGCTGCTCGATCCAGCCCAGGATACCGGTCAGCTCGCCAGCCAGCCCCTCAAGGCGGTCTTCCGGCACGGCAATGCGCGACAGGCGCGCGACCTTGCGGACATCATCCTTGCTCACGCTCATGGCAGTGGCTCCCTGAAACTGGCGCACAGCGATACGCGCTAGGCGCGCCCCGTTCAAGGCGCTATGCGAGCGCGATGGCGTTGATGGACCTGCAAGACCTGCCCGCGGCCGGGCCGCTGATCGGAATAGACCCCGGCTCAAAGACGCTGGGCATTGCGGCCTGCGACGCCTTGCGCCTCATCGCCTCCCCGGTCGAAACCATTACCAAAGGCAAGAAACTCGCCCCAGCGCTCACCCGCCTGTTGCAGATCTATGACGAACGCGGCGCGGTGGGCATCATCCTCGGCTTGCCGCTCAACATGGACGGCAGCAATGGCCCGCGCACCCAGTCTGCCCGCGGCCTTGCTGCCAACATTCTCGCCGCCCGAGACATCCCCATTTCTTTCCAGGACGAACGCCTCACCACAGCCGAGGCCGAGCGCGCGATGATCGACGCAGACCTCTCCCGCGCCCGCCGCGCCGAACTCATCGACGCGAGCGCCGCCGCCATCATCCTGCAAACCGCAATTGACCGGATTGCCAACACCAAATGACCAGCTTCATAAACGCCCTCATTCCGGTGATCGCCATTGTTGCCATCGGCCAGGTCATGGCCTTGCGCGGCATCATCGCGCCCGACGGCTGGCGCGCGATTGAACGTCTCAGCTATGTCCTGCTGTTCCCGCTCCTGATCATCCGCGCCCTCGCGTCCGCCCCCTTCGACGAAGCCCCCTGGCTCATGGCCGGAGCCCTGATTGCGGCGCAGCTCATCACAGGTGGTGCCGGGCTCCTCGGCGGCAAACTGACGGGGCTGTCCGGACCGGCGCTCGGATCCGTCATCCAGTCCAATGTGCGCTGGAACACGTTCGTGGCCCTATCCATTGCCGGCTCGCTCTACGGCGATGCAGGGCTTGCCCTCGTATCCATAGCAGCGGCGGCCATGATCCCCACGGCGAACATCCTGTCCGTCGGCGCGCTTACACGCTTTGCCGACACTCCTGATGGGCGCAAACCAAACGTCCTTCGCGATCTCGCCACCAATCCGCTGATCATCGCTTGCGTAGTCGGCGCTGCCCTGAACGTCGCCAACCTTGCCCCGACGGGCGTCATTGACCGCACCATGGGCATTCTCGCCCAGGCCACGATCGCGCTCGGGCTCCTCGCGGCCGGAGCCGGCGTCGACTTTGGTGCGCTGAAGCGCGCAGGCGCCCGAACCGTCGGTTGGTCTCTTGTCCGCCTCCTGATCCTGCCCCTATCCGCACTCGGCGTAGCCCTCGCCTTCGGCCTCAGCGGCATGCAGCTCGGCGTTCTGGTCATTGCCGCCGCGACCCCCACCGCAACCAATGGCTACATTCTCGCCCGCCAGCTCGGCGGGGACGCCCCCCTCAGCGCAAACCTCATCGCCCTGCAGACAGTCCTTGCAGCCGGAACCATGCCGGCCCTGTTCTGGCTCGCGCAATCGCTCGCGGGTTGAAGGCTTGCCCGCAGACTGAAACACCCCTAAACCGCGCCAAATCGAGGACCAGCCTGCATGGCGCGTACGAGCGACACCTACACCTTCGACCACCCCCACCTTCTGGGACTCGACGGACTCCACCGCCTCGACATCGAACATCTTCTCGACCTCGCCGAATCCTATGCCGAAGCAACCCGCCGGAATGAACGCCCGGCGCAGACGCTGACGAACAAGACCGTCGTCAACCTGTTCTTCGAAAATTCGACGCGGACAATGTCCAGTTTCGAAATCGCCGCCAAGCGCCTCGGCGCAGATGTCGTGAACATGCCCGTCGCCAGTTCCAGCGTGAAAAAGGGCGAGACGCTGATCGACACAGCCATGACACTCAACGCCATGAAACCGAATGTGCTGGTGATCCGCCATTCGGCATCCGGCGGCGTGAAACTGCTCAGCCGCAAGGTCGACTGCGCGGTGGTCAATGCCGGCGACGGACAACATGAACACCCCACGCAAGGCCTTCTGGATACGCTCACCGTGCGCCGCCACAAGGGCCGAATCGAAGGCCTGAAGGTCGCCATCTGCGGTGACATTACCCATAGCCGCGTCGCCCGGTCCACGACGCTGGCGCTGCACCTGCTCGGCGCTGAAGTGCGCCTGTGCGGCCCGCGCACCCTCTTGCCCGCCGGTGCTGAAACCTGGGGGGCCGCATCGGTTCACACAGACATCGACGAGGCGCTGGACGGCGTCGACGTCGTCATGATGCTGCGCCTGCAGCTTGAGCGCATGGATGGCGACTTCCTGCCCAGCCGCCGCGAATATTTCCGCTATTACGGCCTCACCCGCGCCCGCCTTGCGCGCGCCGCGCCAGACGCCATCGTCATGCATCCAGGGCCGATGAATCGCGGAATTGAGATTGAAAGCGCCATCGCAGACGGGCCGCGTTCGGTCATCACCGAGCAAGTCGAAATGGGCGTCGCTGTCCGAGAAGCAGTCCTGCACACGCTTGCGGGGGATGCGCGATGAAAACCGCCATCTGCAACGCCCGCCTGCTCGACCCGGCAACAGGCACGGATACGCCCGGCGGCGTCCTGATCGAAGACGGCCTGATCCTCGACCACGGCCCCGAGCTTGCGTCGGCGCCATCGTCCGCACCATCAGTCATCGATGCAGACGGCCTTTGCCTCGCCCCAGGTCTCGTTGACTTGCGCGTCAAAACCGGTGAGCCCGGCGAGGAACACCGCGAAACCCTGCACACAGCTGGCGAAGCCGCCGTGGCGGGCGGTGTCACGAGCATGGTCGTCATGCCAGATACCCAACCCGTGGTGGATGATGTGGCGCTGGTGCAGTTCATCGCCCGGCGCGCAGAGGAAACATCGAAGCCGCGCGTCTATGCTGCCGGCGCACTTACACGCGGCCTGCAGGGCGAAGCCATGGCTGAGCTCGGCCTGATGCAGGACGCTGGTGCAGTGTTCTTCACCAATGGCGACCACCCCATCGCCAATGCCGCCACGCAGCGCCGCGCCATGGCCTACGCCGCCAGCCGGGGCGCGACGGTCGCCTCGCGTCCAGCGGAACCAAGCTTGTCGCGCGGGGTTATGAACGCCGGAGCGCTTGCCGCGCGCATGGGCCTGTCAGGCAGTCCGCGCGATGCCGAATGGATCGCACTCACCCGCGATATTACACTCGCAGAGTCGACCGGCTGCACGCTTATTGTGGATCAGATTTCCACGGGCCGCAGCGTCGCACTGATCGCTGACGCACAGGCACGCGGCCTGCCTGTTTTCGCAACCGTTGCCGCCTACTCGCTCTTCTTCAACGAACTCGATGTCGGCGACTACCTGACCTACTGCAAAACACGTCCGCCCTTCCGTTCAGAGGATGACCGCCAGGCACTGATCGATGGCGTGGCTTCAGGCGTGATCAGCGCGGTCGTTTCAGCGCATGATCCGCAGCCGCCTGAGTCAAAACGCGTTCCTTTCGCGGAGGCCGAATACGGTGCCGCCGGCCTCGAAACCACGCTGACTGCGCTGATGCCGCTCGTGGCCGATGGCCGCCTCAGCTTGCTCGATGCGCTGAAGCCGCTCACTGTTACGCCAGCAGATATGATCGGATCGGCAGCCGGGCGTATCGGAACCGGCGCGCCTGCAGACCTGATCCTGTTCGATCCCGACGAACCATGGCTCTGCGACCGTGAAGACCTGCGCTCCCGCTCAACCAACTCGCCCTTTGACGGCTGCCGCTTGCAAGGCCGCGTCCGCCGGACATTGGTTGGCGGAGAAACGGTGTTTGAGCGCTAGAGCCGTACCGTGCCGCTGATGCGCCGGCCATTGCGATCAATATCGATCGCCCA
Source organism: Pseudomonadota bacterium (assembly GCA_039817025.1). GTDB lineage: Bacteria > Pseudomonadota > Alphaproteobacteria > Caulobacterales > Hyphomonadaceae > JANQQC01. Next base: position 11,090 of record JBCBWQ010000018.1, read on the forward strand.
GTCGGACCGCGCCGTATCGTCCAGCGCCGCTTCCAGGTCTTCGACCGTCACAACACTCGCGCCATTGACGCCAACGATCACGTCACCGGGGCGGACAATGCGACGGGCATAGGCTCCGCGTAGGATCCGCGTCACAAGCACGCCCTCGTCAAACGGGTCGCGCCCAAGCTCTTCGGCCAGCGCCGGGGACAGTTCGGCCACTTCCGCGCCAGAAAACGGATGACGCCCGTCCAGCAGAACAAGGTCTGCCTCGGTCGTACCGGGTGGCTGGGCAAGGCGGATGCTCAGGTCGCGCGTTTCACCATTCCTCAGAATCTGCACCGGCGCACGCTCTCCCGGCGAGAAGACTGCGGCCAAAAACTTCATGCCGCGCTCATCGAACACTTCGCGCCCATCGATCGACAGCACAATATCGCCCCGCCGCAGGTCTGCACGGTCGGCCGGGCCGTCCTCATAAACTTCCGTCACCATGACGCCCACGGGCCGCTCCAGCCCCTGCGTCCGCGCCATGTCATAGGTTACAGACTGGCCTTTCAGCCCAAGCCACGGCCGCACGATCCGGCCCTCATTGATCGCTGCATCGACGACCCGCCGCACCATCTCGGAGGGAATCGAAAATCCGATCCCGTTCGAGCCGCCGGAGCGTGAGAATATCGCTGTGTTCACACCCACGAGTTCACCGCGCGTATTCACCAGCGCGCCGCCCGAATTGCCTGGATTCACCGCAGCATCGGTCTGCAAGAAAAAAGAGTAGTCGGTAATGCCAACATCGGTCCGCGCCGTGGCCGAGATGATCCCCGTCGTAACCGTCTGTCCGACCCCGAACGGATTGCCGATTGCAAGCACAAGATCACCGACCTCAACGCCGCGCGTATCGGCATAGGGCAGCGTCGAGAGCGGCGCGCCATCGGGTTCAAACTTCAGCACGGCTAGATCGGTCCGCTCGTCAGCCAGAACGAGCTCGGCCTCATATTCGCGGCGGTCCCACAAAACGATGCGCAATTCATCGGCGCCTTCGATGACGTGATTGTTCGTGACCACGACCCCGTCATCGCCAACGATCACGCCGGAGCCGAGTGAGCTCTCCACCCGCTCGCGGGGCATGTTACGAAAGCCGAATTGCCGGAAGAACGGGTCGTTCGCAAACGGAGAGGCTGCCTGGCGTACAACCTTCTTCGTGTACACGTTCACAACCGCCGGCGCGGCTTGTTTCACGAGCGGTGCAAAAGTCAGCTCAATCTCGGCCTGGCTTGCCGGCATGCGCTCGCGCGTCGTCTGCGAGGCTGCCGGCAAAAGCGGCATGATCGCGATCGCCACAAGCAGCAGAACAGTGGCCCCTGAAACGAACAGGAGCTTGGAAATGTGTTTTGTCATGGGTTTGGACGTAGCCATGGAAAATGGCTCTATTGCGACGCCTTCGCGTCGTCCATCCATGATCGCAGCCCGTACCAGCTACAGGCCGAGCACCATCTTCGCCATGATGTTGCGCTGAATTTCATTTGATCCCGCATAGATCGATGCCTTGCGATAATTGAAATAGCTCGGCGCAGCGGGCGCAGCATACTCAGGCGTTGGGAATGGCGCGTTTGAGCCATCACGAAGATGCGCCCACGTATCCTGCACAAACGGCGCAGCATGACCGCCGACCGCTTCCAGAGTGAGCTCGGAGATAGCCTGCTGCATTTCCGAGCCCGCACATTTCAGCATCGAGCTCTCCGGCCCGACAGGTTCGCCCGCAGAAAGTGCGGAGAAGATTCGCAACTCAGTGGCGTTCAGCCCTTCAATTTTGATCTCCATGTCCGCCAGCTTCCGCTGAAAATCAGCGTCGTGGATCAGCGGCGCACCACCAGACTGTTCAACGCGTGCAATCTTCTTGGTCTTCGCCAGCGCATTCCTAAGGCCAGGCGCATAGGCATTGCCGCGCTCGAACTGCAGAAGATATTTCGCATAGGTCCAGCCCTTGTTTTCTTCGCCAATGAGGCTCGACTCTATCGGTACGCGGACATCCTCGAAAAAGACCTGGTTGATTTCCTGTTGCCCTTCCGAGGGCCCATCAAGTGTGGGTAGCGCAGAGACCGAAATGCCTGGCAGATCCATCGGGAAGATGATGAAGCTGATGCCTTCCTGCGGCTTGCCCTCTTTCGAGGTGCGCACGAGGCAGAAGATCCAATCGGCCCATTGCGCATGCGTCGTCCAGATCTTGGAGCCGTTCAGAACATAGTGATCGCCATCGCGTACCGCGCTCATCTGTAGCGAGGCCAGATCAGACCCCGAGCCCGGCTCGGAATAGCCCTGACACCACCAGATCTCTGACGATTTGATCTTCGGCAGGTGTTCGGCCTTCTGGGCGTCATTGCCGAACGCCATGATCACCGGCGCAACCATGGACTTGCCCATGGGTGAGGTATTCGGCGTGCCCGCTGCCGCCATCTCCATGTTCACGATGTAGCGCTGGCTTGCGGTCAGTCCCGGACCGCCAAATTCCTCCGGCCAGTTCAGAACAAACCAGCCTTTCGAATCCAGCCGCTGCTGCCATTCCACCATGCTGTCCTTGTCGAGGTATCCATTTTTCGACATCGCACTCCGGCGACGCAGGTCTTCGGTGTAGTTCTCGGCAATCCAGTCGCGGACGTCTTTTTGGAAAGCGCGGTCTTCAGGCGTGAAGGAAAGGTCCATGGCGTGCTCCTATTCGACGATGTCGTACATTTCGATGCTCGGTGCACCGGCAAGACAGGCTCCGAGGCCGGGCTGGGCCGCCTTGAAATAATCGGTCTGGCCATGGGCTTTCAGCGCATCGGCGGACGCGTATTGCTCCATGAAGATATAGTCGGTGTCCGAGCCCTTAGCCTTGTAGAGCTGATAGGTCGTGCAGCCCGGCTCGTTCGCCTTGACCTTGGCCATGAGGTCTTTGGCGACGGTTTCAAATTCCGCCTGCTTGCCGTCCTGAATGCTAAGCTTTGCAACCACGCCGATCATAGCGGCCTCCCTGTTTTTGTTATTGCAGAGTTTAGGCAAGCCGCCCCGCTCCGCAAGCCGTGACGCCGCGCGAAGCGTTTCACTTCACCGCCGGCTCAGCCTAGGGTTGGGTCGACAGAACACGCCAAGGGAGGGCTGACCCCATGCACACGACACTTCTGCTTTGCAGCGCCGCGATTGTGATCCTGACGCTGCTCCTCGCCTTCTGGACCTCGCTCGCGCGCGGACAGAGCAAGGTCATCGCCTATGGCGCGCCGCTGGAACCAACCAGCGGTATGGCCAAGGCCCAGCGCGCACACGGCAATGCCGCAGAATATGCCGGGCTGCTGATCGGGCTCTATTTTGTGGTGGGATTCGCTTATCAGGGCCGCGATCTCGGCACGCTCGTGACCGGCCTCGTCGTCGCCGTCACGGTCGCCCGGGTCCTGCATGCCCTGGGCTTCCTAACCTGCGCCACATTGGAAAAGCCCCATCCGCTGAAAGCGATTGGGGCTTTGGTAACCTATCTCGGCGGCCTGGCGCTCGCAGGGCTCGCCATAGCGAAGCTGGTCTAGGGCTTACTGGACCGCCCAGTCATCATAGGGCGTATCGCGGCAGGCCTGCGTGTCTTCGCGCAGTTGCTCGCCATTCGGCAGGGTCGTGATCCGGGTCACCGTCCGGCACTCCCGGCCCTGCTCGCGCGGCTCATACCGCGTGCGCTCGGCATAGTCGTCATAGCCCCGCTCGCGCGGCCCTCCATAAAGGTCTCCAGCGTGGGGATCATGCGAGATCGGGCGCGGGCGCTCTTCCCAGCCAACGCCGTAGGGTTGGCGCGTCGGCGGTGGCACACCGTCATAAACCTGCGGCCGGCAATCCACGCCGTCATCGGCAATCGCCGCGCCGGCAATGCCGCCGACGATCGCGCCAATAACAGCTCCGGCAACCACTTCACCGCTATTGTCGCCATCACCGCGATGGTAGTGGCCGCGGCGGTGATAGCCGCGCCGATGGTAGCCACGATAGCCGCGATGGTAGCGGCCATGCCGGTAATAATGGTCGTCATCGTCGATATTGTTGCCAATCGCGCCGCCAGCGACGCCGCCGAGCACGCCGCCCACAAGCGCGCCGGCAAGGCGTTGTTCGCCCTTGATCTTTTCGCAGTTGTTCGAGACCGACGGCGGCGCATAACCGTAATCATAGCGGTCATATGTGTCGTAGCGCTGGGCGCTGGCCGTCCCGGCCGCCAGAACACCCGCAACGGCAAACATCGCAACAATCCGCATGGCTCAACTCCTGTTTCGCAGGCAAAGGCCCGCCATACTGCTGCCAAGCCTGCGACGCCTTGCCTGAATGCAAGCTGAAGGGCGTGTTTAGGTCTGGACGATGCGGTTCAACAAACCATCTTTTCGATATGGGACTGTTAGACACCGCCTCTCTCGCCGCCGGCCGGGCCCGGTACTCCGCCGCACAAACGCTGCGCGCTGCCTGGTATGGTGCGCAATACGCAGCGGCCCGCCGCCGCTCCGCAGGGTTCCAGCGCCCGGGCGAACCAGCCTTTGAGCCTGAAAACGGCACGCCGAAGCTCGCGGAATTGCGAAACGCGTATTTCGAGCTGTTCCGCATGGACCGCGCCAATATAGAAGCGGGGCTCTACCCTCCGCCGCAGGACGTGCGCTTGCGTGACCTGCCCGGCGCGATCCGCTCCGCCCGCGCGTTCCAGAGCGATGTGTCCGAAGTCGACCGTCGCCGCCTGAAACGCTCCGGCGTTGAGGTCCGCGACGCGGCAGATCCGGAAAAATTTCCCACCTACTACCGCCAGAATTTCCATTACCAGACCGATGGCTGGCTCTCCGACGAGAGCGCCGCACTATACGACACGCAAGTTGAGTCCCTCTTCACCGGCGCGGCAGATGCCATGCGCCGCATTGCCCTAGGGCACATCGCCGAAGCGCTCCAGGGCAAGGACCAGCGCCGCTCACGTCACCTCGACCTCGCCTGTGGCACGGGCCGCTTCCTCGCCCAGACCCTGCGGGCCTTTCCGCGCCTTCAGGCAACCGGGCTAGACCTCTCCCCAAACTATGCCGCCGCCGCGCGGCAAGCCTTGAGCGCATGGCCCCATGTGGACGTGATCGAAGGTCAGGCTGAAGCCGCCCCCCTGCCAGACGCCAGTTTTGACACGATTGTCAGCATCTATCTGTTCCACGAACTACCGCCGAAAATCCGCCCTCAGGTCATTGCTGAAGTGTCACGGCTGCTGAAGCCCGGCGGCGTTTTCATCTTCGCCGACAGCCTTCAATTTGGCGACCGCGAAGGCCTCGATGGCATTTTGGAATACTTCCCCGAAGGCTTCCACGAGCCCTACTATAAAGGCTATCTCACCTACGATTTCGCACCGGTCATGGCCGATTCCGGCCTGACCCTTGAGAAGACAGACATCGCCTTCCTCACGAAAGTGGCGAGCTGGCGAAAGGCCTGAACCCGGCCGTCCTCAGACGGCAACCGGTGGCATGATGAAGAAGCTCGCCGCGGCAACCCCCAACAGGCCAAGGGCTGTGAACATCCGCGGACGTGATTCCTGACGCGCAAGGAAGATCGAAATCGGGATCAGCAGGATATTGGCGATCAGTACGAAGGTTTGGAACGAGGCCGGCGGCAACGCTTCGGAGAGCACAAGTCCCTCCTCGGTCAGGATCCGCGCCAGCAGCGGCAAGCCCACCGCCATGTTGATGGAAACCACAAGACCGATATACGCCTTTGAGGCGTCCGATACCGACAATTTGAGGGCGCGCATCGGGCTGAGCGCCTGTTCCATGATCGCGAAACCAAGCTCCCGGCCTGCGATGAGGCCCAGGAACACGAAGGTCGTGGACATCGGAATGTCGCTCACCTCTTTGAAGAAGAACAGCAAAGACGCGTAGATAAAGTCGATGACGGTCGCTGACCGGATATCCGTCACCGCCGTTTTCGCCTGAAGAATGCGCTGGACCGGTCCGCCCTTGTTCCAGAATGTGTAGGCGAGCAGACCGAGTATCGCGAACATGGCCGCAAAGCCTTCCACCGCTGATAATTCCCGCGGCAGGAAAACGAAGATGTTTGCGAAGTCCTGAATGAGCCAGACGCCCCAAAGGTAGCCCGTCGTAACCCATTGCAGGATCGTCCAGTACGCCGCCGGACCAAACCGCTTGCCCGCCAGGAACGACGAAACCTCAATGGTCAGGCCCAGGCCGACAATAACCAGCGCCGTCGTCAGGCTGTAAGACACCGCGCCGTTCGTTATCAGGGGCGGCAGGAAATAGATCGCCGCTCCTATCAGGACGCCCATCCCCGTCGCCAGCCCCCACGGGGCATGGTCGGAAATTTCAGTCCTACGAAAGTGCTTTTCCAGCGTGTTCGTCACGATCAGGTACACAACAAGACCGACGACAAATGCGAGCCCATAGCCAATCAGGGACTTCTGTAACATCGAGGTCAGCCCCGCCACCGTCGCAAACACGGTCAGGACCATGAACGAGGTCGACACAGGCACACCAAACCGCGTGATGACCAAGAGCACCAGCGGCGGCAGCGTGTGGTACCATTGGATGTCAACGGCGGGATACTTGTCTGAATTGGCCAGGCGCCCCCAGGATGGGTCACCGCCATTGATGACCCAGCCATAGGTGAACGTGGCCACGAGCACGAAACCGGCGAAGCCGAACAGCCAGCCCCAATGGAGCCGCGAATTTGAGTTGATGAACGTACCAAGCGTCTGGAGGGCGTCATTCCCCACAACCGCATACGCCGCAAACAAAAAACCCAGCGCGGCGAACAACGTCACGTCAGTCATTTTGGAACGCACCCCTCAAACGATACGATCTCCCCGGTAGCAGGCCGGGGCGCGCGTTGCGAGTGTAGATTACATGACAGTTACGTGACGCGGCCCGGTCAGCGACCGGTTTGTCCGCGGTGTCGTAATTTCGCATCAGCCAGGACGCAAGCAAGCATGGCTTCTGCGACAGGCACTGCGCGAATGCCGACACAGGGATCATGGCGCCCGGTCGTCCGCACATCGACCTCTACTCCGTCGCGCGTGACCGTTTCAACGGGCGTGAGGATCGATGACGTCGGCTTGATCGCGATCCGCGCGACAATGGCCTGCCCCGTGGAAATCCCGCCAGCGACGCCGCCATTATTGTTCGACAGAAAGCGCGGGCCGTCTTCGTTTCCGCCGCGCATTCGGTCTGCATTCGTCTCGCCGCTCAAGCCCGCAGCGTCGAACCCAGCACCGATCTCAACGCCCTTGACCGCATTGATGGACATCATCGCCCCTGCAAGCTCCGCATCGAGCTTGCCATAGATCGGCGCGCCCCATCCGGCCGGTACGCCGCTCGCCTGCACTTCGACAACGGCCCCAACTGATGAGCCGTCCTTGCGGACCCCATCGAGATACGCCTCCCAGTCCGAAACACTGCCCGGATCGGGACACCACAGCGGATTGTCATTCACGCTGTCCCAGTCCCAGCGGCTGCGGTCGATACGCTTTTCGCCCAGCTGGACGACCGCCCCGCGCACGGCAATCCCCTCGCCCAGGACCTTGCGCGCAATCGCCCCGGCCGCCACACGATTTGCGGTCTCCCGCGCCGAGGACCGGCCCCCGCCGCGATAGTCCCGCACGCCATATTTGGCATCATAGGTCTGGTCCGCATGCCCCGGGCGGTAGCGGTCGCGAATGTCGGAATAATCCTTGGAGCGCTGGTCGACGTTCTCGATCATCAGTGAAATCGGCGTCCCCGTCGTCACCGGTCCGCCGGTGCGGTCATCTTCAAAGACGCCGGACAGGATCCGAACCGCATCCGGCTCCCGGCGCTGGGTCACGAAACGCGACGTTCCTGGGCGGCGCTTGTCGAGGAAGCCTTGTATCCAGGCTTCGTCCAGCGTCAGCCCCGGCGGGCAGCCATCAACAACACAGCCAATCGCCGGCCCGTGGCTTTCGCCCCAGGTGGTAACGCGGAACAGGTGACCAAAAGTGTTATGACTCATGGCGCTAGTTAGCCCAGCCCGCCTCAAAGCGCCAAGCGGCGAGGCGCGTTACTCTGTCTCGATCCGTTTGAAATCGGCCAGCAAGGCCCGGCGCAGCGCCGTGAAGGGTCCGTCATTGCCCTGAGGCCGGCCATTGAACAGCACAACGCCCACCTGATCCTCGCTGCGCACGACCACACTGAACGCGCCGGGCAGAGACCCAAAATGAGTGAGGTACGGGGCCGACTCGTCCTGCCAGACCCGCCACCCAAGGCCGTAACTGTGCACGGCGTCATCGCTCGCAAGCGGCTCCAGCGCCTTGCCATCAATCTCAACGCCGCCGGCAAAAGCGGCATAGTCCTGCGCGGAGGCCATCAACCCGCCTGCTGGCCCGATGATCTCTGGCCGATTGACCGGCTGCCCCGCTGGCCCCGCCCCGAAATGCGCCACGGTCAGCGACCCAGCGTCGAAACTCAGCCCATCCGCTTCGGTGCCCACCATGACCAGCGCTGGCGTCCCGCTCACCGCCTCAATCACTTCGCCCAGCCAGCAATATCCTGCATTGGAGTATTCATACGCCGCCCCCGCCTCGAACCCGGCACCCGTCGCCAGTGTCGCCTCGGCCAAGGGCACACAGTCGGGCAGCGCGCCCGACTCCAGGTCGAACGTCCGCTTCAGCGCGCTTTCGGACATGAAATAGGGATCATCCGCGCCCCGCCGCGTGAGGCCCGACCTGTGGCTCATCAGCTGCGCAATTGTTACATCGCCAAAACCAGCCGTCTCAAACGCCGGCACGTGGTCTGCCACGCGATCGGTAAGTAGGAGGTCCCCTTCCGCCACCAGCCCAAGCACGACTTCAGCCGTTACGGGCTTGGTGAGACTTGCAATCTTGAACCGGTCGCCGGCCACCATGGCGCGATTGCTACGCACATCGGCAAGCCCGAACGCGCGCACCTCGTACGGCCCGGCAGCCGGTCCAATGGCGACGACCGCGCCCGGCAAGCCCTCATCGCGCAGGATCCGTTCGATCGTCCGGTCTATGGCTGGCCCGCGCTGGGTTGCGCGATAGGCAATGCCTGCGAGCAGGCCGAGCGCCACCAGCGCCAGCGTCCACGTCGCGACCGTTTCGCTGCTTGTCTTGTCTGCCACGCTCCGTACCTCATACTGAGACCTGTCCCCGCCGCAGCTCTAGCGGCCAATCCTTGAGGCGACGTTATGGCCGATGACACAGCAATCCCGGCGAGCCCCAGCGCCAGCGACTACGGCGCAGAGGCAGACCGCCCGCTGATTCCCGACACAAGCGATCCCATCGCATTGCTGACCCAGTGGCTCGCCGAGGCGCGCGAGACCGAACTCAACGACTCAAACGCCATGTCGCTCGCGACGGTCGATGAAACCGGCCTGCCGGACGTCCGCGTTGTGCTGTTAAAGGGTATCTCAGACGATGGGCTGTCCTTCTTCACCAATTTCAACAGCGCCAAGGGCCAGCAACTCGCCGCCACCCCTGCCGCAGCCCTCGGCTTTCACTGGAAAAGCCTGCGCCGCCAGGTGCGCGTGCGCGGCACGGTCTCAAGGCTGCCTGAGGGGGAGTCAGATGCCTACTTTGCTTCCCGCGCACCGCTTAGCCGCATCAGCGCCATTGCCTCGGACCAGTCTCAGCCGCTGCCCTCCCGGGACGCCTTCCTGGCCCGCACCCAGACCCTTCAGGCCCAATACGAAAACGACGATGCCATCCCGCGCCCAGCGCATTGGGGCGGATTCCTGCTCTCTCCTACCACCATCGAGTTCTGGCAGGATCAGG
>JBCBWQ010000190.1:0-5110 GCA_039817025.1 Pseudomonadota bacterium
CGCCCGGAATGATTCCGGGCGCAAATTGGCGAGCCGGCGCTGGCGCTCAGACACGTCGGCCAGTTGCCGGCGCAGGGCCGCAACCTGTCGAGCCTCGAAGGCTGCGGTGCCGGCGAGCGTTCCCGCGGTAGACTCCAGTTCCTGATAGAGCGGGTTGGGGCCGCGGCGCACAGTGCCGGATGGCGCATCCCGGCTTTCCAGGAAGGCCCTGGCCTGCTCTATCCGCCTCTCAATGGCCTGTACCGGACGTGATTCTGGCGTGTACCGTGACAGGAGATCTTCGCGCTCGAGCTCAAGCGCGACAAGCGGCTGCTGGGACTGGTCTTCGGCGAAGAGTTCGACTTGCGGGTCTGCCTCTGCAAGCTGCGAGCGAACGCTGGCCAGTTGTCCCTGCACAGCGCTGAACCGCGACTCGGCCTGCAAGAGCTCGGCAGACAAGGTCTGGAACAAGATCTGAACGGTCTGCCGTTCGGTTTCATAATCGCCGATCTCATTCTCGGCGAGGAATCCTCGCATGGCTTCTTCGGCGGCCAGCAATTCCTCGGTGTAACGGTCGCGCTCGTCGCGGATCGTGGACGATGACCGGTCTGCAAAAATATCGCTTCGGTAATTGAGGTAGGCCCCGACAATAGCGTTGAGAACCTCGGCCGAAACTTCGGCGTCTTCGTTCGACAGATAAGTGGCGATCACCGGCGTCTTTGGTGCAGCGCCAACGCCGAAATCTCGTTGCAGCGCATCAACGGCGAGCGCGAAATGCTCTGCCAGGATATCGTCCCGTTCCCCTGGCTTAGCGTCCGCGAGGGCCTCATCCCTTGCCTTTGCAATGGCAGGATAAACACGGCGGATCGGAAACCGCTCAATGGCGCGTTCGGCCACAACGGGACTCCTCAGCAACTCAAGTTCGGCCTGGATCAGCTCCTCAAGCTGGGGCGTTCCCCCAATAATCTGGTCGCCAACGACGGGGCGGAAAATGTATTCATCACCAAGCGCCACGAAGAGTCGCGAGGAGGCTGTGTATTTTGTCGGCAGTAATGTTGCGAGAAAGACGCCGGCTACAGCAATCGGCAAAAACACCAGCAGCATCAGCCATTTGGCTCGCCACAAGCGCACCACTAGGTCCGCCGCAGACATGCGGTAACCGACCGCTTGCGCAGGCCGCTCATCATCGCGGCGAGAAGAGGTTCGAGATGCAGACATGGCCCTCTGGCGATATGGTTAGTCGAACGACACCAATCCTAGCCGATAAGGCGAGCGATTTGATATTTCCTTAAGCATTAACGCAGACCTTCGCCTAGACACGTATGAGCGCCTCCCATGGTTCGATTTACCCTTGTTCTCGCTGCCCTTTTGTCCGTCTCAGCCTGCTCGGGCGGGCCAACTCCATCAGCGGATTTTCCAGCCGAAAGCTGGCGATTTGAGGACGGCGATGACGCCGGATATCTCCTCGCGCCGGGCGATGCGCTGGACGTCGTCGTCCACACCGCTCCGGAACTTTCCCGCGAACTCGTTGTAGCGCCTGACGGACGGATCTACATGCCGCTGGCAGACCCGGTCCCAGCGGCTGCGCGCACGCTGGATGAAGTGGAAAGCGCGCTCATGGCCTCGCTCGCTTCCGAATTGAACGATCCGGATCTCGATTTGGTGGTGACGGAGTTCGCCTCGCAGCAGATTTTCGTGGGCGGCGCAGTCTCAAATGCAGGGATCTTCCCCCTGCCGGGGCAAATCGATCCGTTACAGGCCGTGGTCATGGCAGGCGGTTTCACGCCAGTGTCGCGGCGCAGCGAAGTGGTCGTCATGCGCCGGTTGCCGGGCGGCGAGGTGCGCAGCGCCTTGGTTGATCTGGCGAAGGGATTTAATGATCCGGCATATGCCAACTGGGTGCCGCTGCGCCGGTTTGACGTGGTCTATGTGCCGGAGACGACGATCGCGCGACAGAATCGGATTATTCAGCAATACGTGCGAGATGCCTTGCCGATACAGTTTTCGTTGTTCTACGACGTATCGGGCAATAACCAATAAGCGGCAGGCCGCCGCATGGTCCTTCTTGCCCTGTCGCCTCGCCCTATATACGCCTCGCCGCTTATGCAAGGACCACCCGTATGACGAGCTACACGTCAGACCCCAGAAAGCACACGTCGACAAGCGCTGAGACGATGGCAGACGTGCGCTATGAGATTGACCGGATCGACAGGCTGCTTGTGGAGATTATTGCCGAGCGACAATCCTTCATGGATGCCGCCGCGCGGATAAAGGGCGAACGCAAGATCGTCCATGATCGTGAGCGGATCGAGGATGTCGTCGCGAAGGTCAAAGCCGTTTGCGCTGAGCACGGGCTTTCACAGGCGATTGCTGAGCCCGTTTGGCGCACGATGATTGATCGCTGCATTGCCTACGAGTTTGAAGCGTTCGATGCCTTGAAGCCGCCTATTGCTTCCAACGCGTGAGCAGTCTTGGCCGCCTCTTCGAGCGCGGTCACCATTTCTGTCCGAACCGCATCGATGGCGAGCGCAGCCTGGACCGGCGTTGCAGAGCCTGAACGGCCCAGGGTTTCGGCTTCGGCGCAGGCGTCGGCAAGCCGCATGGCACCAACGCCGAGCGCTGAACCTTTTAGCGAATGGGCTGCATCGGCCCACGTCTGAGCGGTTCGTTTCGGATCGAGAAGCCTCGACCACATCGCCGCCTGCTCCTTGAACAAACCGAGCACTTCGATAGCAAGCGCTTCATCCTCCCCTGTCATGGCAGCGAGATGGGCGCGGTCGAGGGCGGGCGTTGAAGCTTCTGACATTCGGAATGATTGGCCCAGACTGGTGATTCGCGCCAGAGATGAATCTCTCGATCTCGTAACGCACGCCAAGTCGATTTTTGCTTGCGACACAGCCGATACGGGTGTACGTGTTTATCGAATATCGGGGTGCAGCCATGATGTCTTTCCTTGTCGCCGTTCGCAATTTCATTGTTCTTCTGGTCCTCGCCTGGCTTGGCTACGAAGCTGTGCAGGAAGACACCTCCGAGGAGCGTGAAGACGCAGCCCGCGCTGCGATTTCGGTCCTGTCTCACTAAGACCGGCAAGGCCATCGCCGTTTCGGCCGGGTCCCGATGCCTTAAAGGTCTCGCGAACGAGGTCGACCTGCGTTAAAAGGTCAACCTATGACTGAGTCTACGCCGCCCGCAGAAGCGTTCCGCAGCCGCTCAACCGTAGATGCCCGCTTAAGCGAGGCGCGATCGGCTGGGCGTTGGCTGCCTTGGCTTGCTGGCGCGCTCGCGCTGCTTTGGTGGGGTGGTGCTGCGGCAGCTTCGATTACTCTTCATGGCGTAGATGGGCTTCATGCGCTGGCAACGCCTGTGTTGGCTTTGGGTGTCATTGGCGCTGTCTTGCCCGGCGCATTGATCCTGATGGCCGGTTTCTTGGCACGAGAGACGACCCGCGCGGCCTCTGCCAATGCGCTGATCCTCGAGGCCGGCACGAGCTTGCTGAGGCCAGCAGATACCGTTGCAACTGAAGCGAAAACCTTTGCCGACGAGATGTCCGCAAGCGCAGCACAAGTCGACAAGACGGTTGGCCACGCCCTGTCGGCCATGAAGGCGATGGCGGGCGAAATTGGTGACGAGCGCCTTCGCCTTGAATCGGTGTCTTATGCGGCCGCTGACAATGCGCGAGACCTGGCCGAGCGCCTCGGCAAGGAGCGGGCGGCAATGGAGCTGCTGGCGCGTGAACTGAAAGCACAGACTGACGGTATGTCAGAGGCCATCCCTCGCCAGGCAGCCCTCATGGCTGAAGCAGCGCGGAAGGCGGGCGAGGAGTTTGCCGAAGTCGATGAGGCGCTCGAGCGGCGACTTCAGGCGCTGGATGACGCGGGGAACACGCTCGGCGCGAAACTCGTCGACCTGGACACGATGACCCGGGAATCGGGCCGGCGGGTGGAAGAGGTTTCCTTCGCCATCGGCCGACTGGAGGAGAAACTGGACCAGTCCCGCAAAACCGTTGAGCAAGCCGCGCGGTCCGGCGAAATGGCTGCTGCCGCCGCAGGGACGACCGGCGATGCGCTCAAGGACGCGGTCTCTGCCTCGCTTGATGGAGCACGCACGGCGACAGCTGAAATTCAGGCCAAGACGCGGCAAGCGTCGGAAGAGATGGCACGCGCCCTCGCCGAACTTCGTGAACAAAGCGAGCAGACTGTAAAAACGCTCAAAGCGACCGGCATGGCGGCGCGCGCAGAAACTGACATCGCAGAAAAACGCCTCAACACTATGAGCGACAGCATCGCCCGGGCGACCAGCGCCACTGTTCTGGAACTCTCCAAGCCAGTTTCGAATGGAGCCGAAGCACCCGCGCCAGTCACGGCACCGCCGCCTCATCCGACACCTGACCCCGCGCCAGCGGTTACGCGCGCTGAGGATGACGAATTGTTCGACGCAGAAACCGAAGCAGAGTTGATGCGCCCTGCCCTGCGCGAGCGGAGCGATGTCGAGATGAACGGTGGCTCCTTGCCGGTCCGGTCGGACAATGGATCTGCTGATCAGCCGCCGGTCATTCGGAAAGGCCGCGAGGAGTCGACCGAGTGGAGCGACATCCTTGCTGACATGGATCGCGAGGTTTCTCCGCCCGAACTGGAGGGGGCTGGCGATCGCGAAGAAAATGCCGAGACGCTCATCAACAGGCTGCAGATCTCGGGCATTCGACTGCCCGACGCGTTCAAGCCCAAGGATAAGCGCCGGATCGCAGCCGCAGCGCGTAAAGGCGATCAGCAGCGGCGATCAGCGACGAAGACCGCCGCCGGACGACAGGTGGAACGTGTGGCCAAGCGCCTCGAGGCCGACCATGCTCTGCGAAGCCTCGCGGAAGCGTTCGTCTCCACTGAGCAGACCGATGCACTCACGGCGCTCGAGCAAACCAGCAAGACGGGTCGCAATGCGAGCCCTCGCCTGTCGGCATTCCTGCTGCTCGATGCCGCCATCGAACATCGCGTCTAGTGCCCAGAGGCGACGTGGCTGACGCCGCTACACCCGAAGGTTTTATCCGGACACGTGCAAAAGCGCTGGGTTTCAACGATTGCCGTATCGCAGACGCGCGTGCGGACTGGTTAACCAGTCCGCACGCGCGTCTGCGATA
>JBCBWQ010000191.1:0-5054 GCA_039817025.1 Pseudomonadota bacterium
TGGCTGTGCGCGAGGATGCCGATGGCCGCCTTGTGCCCGAGACCGCTGTCTTTGAAATCCGAAGCGATGTTCTTGCAGAAACGGGTACGGTTACGCGCAGCTTAACAGGCGTGGCGATGATTGATGCCCGCGCCGAAAGCCCCGCCGAGGCCGTCTGGCGGCGCGTCGCGGGTGTGCTCCTGCGTGAAACAGATTTCTAGTCGAGGATGAGTTCGCAGCGCTCATTGAGCGTGGGGCGCGAAACGGCAACAGAAGCGAGACCGGGCAGGGCGGGTTTCAGTTGAAGCGCCGCCCAGAGGCAGATGCGTTCCAGCGTCGGCACGTCGAGCCCCTCAATCTCATTCAGCATCTGGTGGTCAAGCTTGCCGGCAGCGCGCTGTAAGGCCTCCGTCAAGACGGCAAAGTCCTCAACCCATTGGTCACCTGGTTGGACGCGGCCCGCAACGCAGGCTTCCAGAACAAACGAGTGGCCGTGAATGTTCTTGTAAGGATGCCCATCGGGCTTGCCCGGCATGGCATGGGCAGCCTCGAACGTCACCGATTTCGAAATGCGAAACGTCGCCCCGTCCACTCTCAGGGCAGGCCGATCAGTTTGTGGGTTTGTAAGCTCAGTCGCCATCGGGGATTCTTCAAACAATACTTGGCCGCCGCGGCGATATTGGCCGCCTGGTCCGGAGCGTCCTTCGGTTGCAGGAAAAAGTGCGAAAAGTCCAGTGTTTCAAAGCGCTCTGGCTGCGCCTCGGCTTCGTCCTGGGGATAAACGAGTTTCAGTTCGTTGCCCCGCTTCTGCACAAGTGTTGCGTTCGCCTTTGGGCTTACACAAATCCAGTCGAGCCCTGCCGGGGTCTCCAGCGTCCCGTTGGTTTCAACACCAATTTCAAAGCCTTCCCCGTGAAGCGTATCGATCAATGGCGGGTCGAGTTGCAGAAGTGGCTCGCCTCCTGTGCACACAACATAGGGCCGCGCTTGGCTTCGCTCGCCTTCATCCCAGAGGGCGCGAACATGCCTCGCCAGTGCGCCCGGGCCTTCGAACTTCCCGCCATTCTCGCCATCTGTCCCAACGAAATCGGTGTCGCAAAACCGGCAAACTGCGCTGGCACGGTCGCGTTCAAGCCCGCTCCATAGATTGCATCCGGCAAAGCGCAGGAACACGGCAGCGCGGCCGGTTTGCGCGCCTTCGCCCTGCAGGGTCACATAGGCTTCCTTCACGCTGTAGATCTTCACGCCGCCACGCCTGCCTTCCAGCGCACCCAGCCTTTTGCCCGCAAGTCGCATGCGGGGCAGGTTCCGCAGCCATAGCCCCAGTCGTGACGGTGCGTACGGTCACCAAGATAGCAGGTGTGGGTATGCTCGATGGTGAGGTCCACCAGGGCGTCGCCGCCCAGCGCGTGGGCCAGCGCCCAGGTCTGCGCTTTGTCCAGCGCCATCAGCGGGGTCTCAATTGTCAGCGGACGGTCCATGCCCAACACGAGCGCCCGTTCCTGCGCATTGAGTGTGTCGCGCCGGCAATCGGGATACCCAGAGAAGTCCGTCTCACACATGCCCCCCACAAGGACGCCCGCGCCGCGCCGATAGGCGAGGGCACCGGCAAGCGTAAGGAACAAAAGGTTGCGCCCCGGCACGAACGTGTTCGGCAGGCCCGCCTCTGTCATGGCGATTTCTGTTTCGTGAGTCATGGCCGTCTCTCCAAGCCCGGCCAGCACGCCTGCATCCAGCATATGATCTGGCCCGAGACGATTGGCCCAGTCCGGAAATCCTGAACCCAACGACTCGCGGATCGCGTCCCGGCAGGTCAGTTCGATCGCATGCCTCTGGCGATAGTCGAATCCGATCGTTTCCACCGACTCAAACCGGCTCAACGCCCAGGCGAGACATGCAGTGGAGTCCTGACCGCCAGAAAAGAGAACGAGGGCTTTTGTAGATGCGTTTTCCATTGGCTCCGCCCTAACACCCCGCAGCCATTGGCCCAAGCGCAAGAAACCGCACGATGTGACGTTGCGTCACTTTTTTGACACTCGCACGCACGGATTGCACAAGCCTTGCAATGTCGAGTTGACAAACCACGAGGCGCAACGCTGTCATGGTTTTCGAGGTACCTCGCAAAGACGGGGACCCGGTTGAGGAAACGCATCGGGCAAGACGCAACAAAAGCGGCGGCCCCGGGAGGAGTGAGACATGAAAGCAACCCTACAGTCGAAATTTAACTTGTTGGCAGGGGCTTCGGCTCTGGCGGTATCGGTCGGCGCGCCCAGCGCCATAGCCCAGGAAGAGGAAGCCTCGCGCACCCTCGGCACCGTGGTCGTAACCACGCAGAAAACCGAGGAATCCATTCAGGACGTTCCAATCGCCGTTTCGGCGTTTGATGAAGCCTCGCTCGAGAAGCTCCAGCTCGCAGGCGGTCCGGATCTCGTTAAAACAATTCCAAACGTGAACTTCACCAAGGGCAACTTTGGCGGCTTCAACTTCCGTATTCGCGGCATTGGCGTAGACGCCGTTTCGACGTCTGCCGACGCGGGTGTCGGCGTTCACCTCAACGATGTGCCACTAACGGACAACAGCTTCTTTGAGGCTGAGTTCTATGATGTGGAGCGCGTTGAAACGCTGCGCGGTCCGCAAGGGACTTTGTACGGGCGGAACGCGACCGGCGGCGTGGTGAACGTCATTTCTGCAAAGCCTGTGCTTGAAGAATGGCAGGGCAACATCAAGGCCACTGTCGGCAATTTTAGCACCGCCAAGCTCAAGGGCATGGTCAACGTGCCCGTCGGCGAAACGCTTGCCCTGCGGGTCGCTGGCTCATACCTTGAGCGCGATGGCTTCGCCGAGAACCTGACCACTGGAAACGATATTGACGATCGTGAGCTTTACGCCGTTCGCGGCTCGCTCGCGTGGGAGCCAACCGATCGGTTCCGCGGCCTTCTCATGGTCGAGCACTTCAGCGAAGACGACAGTCGTCTCCGGTCGGGTAAGCAGCTTTGTGCGACCGATCCTGTGAAGACGTCTTTCGCCGGCATTCCGATTTCGGCAATTGACCAGATCGCGACATCGCAGGGCTGTGTGGATGCTGACATCAACGCGCCAGAGTCCCTCGGCGGAGTGAACACGGTGTCCACGCTTGGCGGCCAGTACGGTCTCCTCGCCGGCCTGATCGGCGGCATTGATGCCAACGGGAACGCGACTGGCGTTAACCTGGAGGGGTCCGGAATTGTCCCGGATCTGCGCCAGATCGAAAGCGTCATCGACCCGACCTTCGAAACCGAGCAGACCTTCTTCATGTGGAGGGGTGAGTACGACCTCACAGACAGCCTGACCGTTACGTATCTCGGCAGCTTCAATGAGCGCGAAAACACCTCGCAGGAAGACTACAACGAAGCGACGGTGGATATTCCGTTCAACACGGAGCCTGGCCCCTTCATCGCGTTGAATGGCGATCTTGCTGCTCCGTTCGCAGCGCTATACCCAACGCTGTTCCCGGGCGGCGTGGTCAGCGACCCGCAGCTTGGTCCGCTGAACCGCTACTCCCTGGCCGATATCTCGGGTGCGAAGTCCGAACAGACCACCCACGAACTGCGCTTGCAGTCGGACTTTGACGGCCGGTTCAACTTCAACCTCGGTGCCATCAAAGTTGACTACGAAGTCAACCAGGACCCAGCGTTACAAGAGAGCTACTACGTCTTCTTCAACACCTCGACGGCGTTCAACCAGCTCAACAATGCTGCATCGCAGGCTGCAGGCGGACCGCTCGTCTTCCCGATCGAGGATCCGGCAAACTTTGGTGAGACTCCCATCGAAAACCTGGACGGCGTAAGCGCTCAGTACTTCCGGTCGATCACGCCATATACGCTGGATAGCTTCGCGGTGTTCGGCGAAGGCTATTTCGACGTCACCGACGATCTCCAGCTCACCGTTGGTCTTCGTTACACGAGCGATGACAAGGAAGTCGGACGTATCCCGACCTTCCTCTCGGTACCGAACTTAGGTGGTGCCACCGATCCTCTCGCGTTCACGCCAATCCCCGGCAACAGCAATGACAATGCTGGTGACGGCACCTACAACGTGTCCTTTGAAGAGGTCACGGGCCGGATCGGTCTCGATTGGCAGCCTGATCTCGCCATGACCGAAGACACGCTGCTCTACGCGTTCTACTCCCGCGGTTACAAGGGCGGCGGCATCAACCCACCGCAGCCAGCGGGTGCCTCTTTCTTCCCGCAGACCTTTGATCCGGAGTTCATCAACTCCTACGAAATCGGGACAAAGAACACGCTGGCCAATGGTGCCCTCCAACTCAACGCGACAGGTTTCCTGTACGAGTATGAAGGCTACCAGATCACCCAGATCATCAACCGGACCTCGGCCAACTTCAACGTTGACGCCGAAATCAACGGCTTCGAGCTTGAAACGGTCTGGAACCCGGTCTCAACCCTGGTGCTCAACGCCAATCTCGGCCTGATGGACGCAAAGATCGTCGATACGTTCGGCGTGGACGTTCTGGACCGGACCAATGGCCGCGATGACCTGGTGGTGCTGAAGCTCTTCCCGGGCGCGGCCAACTGCGTCGTATCCGCCGAAGGCTACGCGACGGTGCTCGGCGCTGTTGCTGCTGGTGTCGACGGGTTCGACCCCGGAGCGACGCTTGGCCTTTGCACCGGTGCATTTGCCGGAGCCGAAGCCGCCTTGGGTGTCGGCGACGTGACCTTCACCGACAGCGACGGCAACGTACAGACCGTCGGCGGGCTGACGCCATTCGAAGGCGACGCTGTGAACCTTGACGGCAACCGCCTTCCAGGGACGCCGGAAAGCACGTTCAGCTTCGGTGCCGAGTACACCTGGGAAGCCCCGGGCGGAGACGGGACGTTCGCAGACTGGTCGATGACCGCGCGTGCTGACTACTACTATCAGGACGATTCGTTCAGCCGCGTGTGGAACACGACCCGCGACCAGCTGGAAAGCTGGGACAACGTCAACCTGTCGCTGCGCTTCGACAACGTCGAAAACGGCCTCGCGGTTGAAATCTTCGGCAAGAACGTCACGAACGAGCAAGTGATCACCGGTGCCTA
>JBCBWQ010000192.1:0-5034 GCA_039817025.1 Pseudomonadota bacterium
AAGCCAGACTCATCAGCGTAGGAGACCTCTAGGACAACGCTCAATTCGCGATCGGCGTTGAACTCGACCGACTCGACCACGGCGGTTGGCCCTGTTGTATCCTCAACAGGCGGCGGTAGATCTTCGGAACGGATTGTCACCGTCACATCGGGGAAGGCTGGCGATGAGTTGCCCAGACTGTCCAGGACGTCGCCAGATGCCGAAATCGTATGTGTGCCGGCTGTCCAGCCGGACGGGCCATCGGGATGGCGGAACATGTATGTCGCGAAGCCGTCCGTTACGTTGAGGGGGCCGCTTACGGTGGTCGCCGCAAAGAACGTCTCGTCGCCAACGGTAATCGAGGCGTCCGAAAGCATGACCGATCGTGGGTCGAAGCCAGACTCATCAGCGTAGGAGACCTCTAGGACAACGCTCAATTCGCGATCGGCGTTGAACTCGACCGACTCGACCACGGCGGTTGGCCCTGTTGTATCCTCAACAGGCGGCGGTAGATCTTCGGAACGGATTGTCACCGTCACATCGGGGAAGGCTGGCGATGAGTTGCCCAGACTGTCCAGGACGTCGCCAGATGCCGAAATCGTATGTGTGCCGGCTGTCCAGCCGGACGGGCCATCGGGATGGCGGAACATGTATGTCGCGAAGCCGTCCGTTACGTTGAGGGGGCCGCTTACGGTGGTCGCCGCAAAGAACGTCTCGTCGCCAACAGTAATCGAGGCGTCCGAAAACACGACCGATCGTGGGTCGAAGCCAGACTCATCAGCGTAGGAGACCTCTAGGACAACGCTCAATTCGCGATCGGCGTTGAACTCGACCGACTCGACGACGGCGATTGGCCCTGTCGTGTCTCCGACAGGTTCCGGTTCGTCGAATTCAGGAACAGTGAACCGGAAGTAAGCCTTGTCATCGTTCTGGAAGTCGTCAGTCCAGATCCACTGCCCGATGGCGTCGTCGTCGAATTTGTCGCCCCTGAACCAAGGCTGTAGCGTCCGGCCGCCATACTCGGTGGCGTTTGTCCACGCGCTGTCGTCGAACGCCTGATCGGCCCATCCCTCTTCGAGCGTGGTGGACACCACCCAGTCCTGCGAAGTGCCGAGCCGCACGCCATTGGCCATCGCAATATCGACAAAGGCGAGCGCGCCGGCGTTCAAGTCCGTGGCATCGATGGCGATGACATCCCCAGGGCTCAGCTCGATGACCGCCGTCTCATTGTCGAGCCACCAGTCGCCCGACATCACCAGCACACCGTTGACGTAAAGATCGAAAGCGTCGTCGACCCGAGCCGTAATGATCGCCGTTTGTCCCGACGGCTCGCGCTCGCTCTCGGCTGCGCCCGCTTCTGCAGATTCGTTCACTGGATACCCCTTAAAGTCCCGATGTCGGCGCGCCACCGCGCCCATACGCCCCTTGCAATCGATGCGCCGTAGTGCGCGCGCGATCACTTCGAAGGTAATTCATCGACAGGCCCCCGGCACCACAACCGGTTTCAACTCACACACGAACGCTGCTGTCGCGCCCTGCAAATTCATCGATTGCCGAAAGGTTGCAGCAGCACGCCCAACGATGCGTTCGCGACGACCCGCCGCACAGCGAACGGCCATTGACCTCAGCCACCGCGATGCGTAAGGCCGCGCGCTCCCAATTGCGTGCCCAGATGGCGGGATTGGTAGACGCGCACGGTTCAGGTCCGTGTGCCGCAAGGCGTGGAGGTTCGAGTCCTCTTCTGGCACCAGATTGCAGCGAATAAATCGTTGTATATAAGCGCGAGTCGGACTGATTTGCGCGAATGTCGCTACACAAACGCCCGGGAGTGGTCGCTTGAACGACCATACGGATCATCGTGAAACACCTGTTCTTGCGCGGAAACTCTTGGCAATTGCGCCGGCGCGTTCCTTACGACACCCTTACCTAGCCCCCTGATCTGCAGCCTGTTTCTAATACCAAAACGTGGCTGCAGTTCAGTGGGCTAGGTCAGAGTGTGGTGGGATACTTTCTTTTCTCAGTATTTGTTGAGCTTTTTCACAAGGGTGTCCCACTGGAAAGCCGTCTGTTTCAGTGTTGAGCATCTCAGTGTAATCGACAGCTTAAGCCAGTGAATAGAGCAGTACGAATGCTAAGGATGGCGCGAAATGGGCTGGAACTAAGGATGAGCTTGTAAAGGAAAATCCTGAGACGCGCCGCCTCGAAAAACTCGAAGATCTGGTTCGTGTTGTAACCGACGGCTGGACGGCGATCGCCGTTCGATGATGCTGAGAACCGCGCCGGCATTATTGACGTGGTAGTGACTAGCGCTGGCGTCGCAGAAGGAAACCTTCCTCACCGGCAATGGCTTAACACATTCGTTCATGGACAAATGTCTGAACGTGAGCAGTCGGCCCCCCGCCGGTCTTTCACACGGAGTCTGAGAACCTGCCAAGCCCGCTCTGGCTGTCTAGCGGGAAGCTCCGGAGTAGCCCTTCGACCGGCTCTGTGAAAGATGATGGCGTCCGTTTGTGAAATTGGCGAACAGATCTCACCAGGTGAGATTGGTCAAAGAATCCAAAGCGAGCGGCGATGTCTGCCAAGGTGCCCGAATCGCCCTGGGACAGGGCGGCAAGAACCCGGTTGATGCGGACGGTCTGGGCAAAGTATTTCGGTGAGCAACCGACGACTCGGCGGAACATCATAGCAGCGTGTTTTGCGCTGACGCCGAGGTCGGCCTTGTTCAACGGCGATGCGCCATCGGTCTCGTGGATGAAGCGTGCCAGTCGGCGCACGGAATCAGGGGCGTCCAGCGCAGTTTCCGCCAGCGCTTCTAGGGCGGACAGAAATTGGCCCTCATCTTCGTCGATCGGCGCCCCGGGATTGGCTTGCACAAGCGCTTGTAGTGGGAGCAGTTTTTCTGTTGCAGCGGTAGGGTCGAAAGCCCAGACGCGATTACGGAACCAGGCAGCCTCTAAGCCCAGAAGCTCGTAGAGGCCCGTCGGCTCCAATTCGGCGAGGACGTGGCGCACCGGGCCTATGGTCCGGAGATAAGCTTCGATCCGAACAATCTGTCCTGACACATGGACCTGGCCGGTCGCGACAGGAAAGTCTTCACCGCCTGCAATCGCTATGCCACGCCCGCGTATTACCCAGCCAAGATAGTTGTATCCAGTTGGTGGTGCCGGCGCGGTCAAGTCAAACGCAAGGGGAAGGTCGGCCGTGACGAGTCGACGGACGAAGCGGCCCAGACCAGCCGGCACAGCACGGGTTTTATAGATGTCCACGCGACGTCCTCAAGGCGACTTTTTTACAATACACCGACTGGAAGTGGAATTATTTGTGCGGGTGAGGAAGTCCACGCCTTGCACAAATTTATCACCAAGCTGTACGAAATCGCGATTCATCCAGAGCGCCATTGGGAGCTCCACAATCTCTGGGAGACAGAGATTATTCAGCCCCTTCTGTCAGGGGGACAGGAGCCGGTCTGGCTCGACAATGTCGAGGGTCACATCCGCCATGCAACTGAACTGTTCGAGATAAATCGCAATCGCACGACCCACTCGGCTGAGACGGTGGTGGAGGACACCTCGCGTCCAACGATTGTTGTTGATCGGTATGGTCGGATCTTGGGCCGGAGCGAAGCGGTGGATGCCTATTTCGGCCTGGAAGCTAAGGGCGATATCCATGCGCTCAACTGGGACCGGCCGTCTCTTGCCATTCTCCGCCAAATCGCAGTTGGGCAATTCCGGCCTGACACCCGCAGGCATCTGCTGTCGTTCGAAACTCGAGAGGGGATGAGCCGTTTGGCTTCGTTCGGTTCGGCAGATATCGAAATGCCGCGCGAAGGCTTCGAAAGGCCCTACTATCTCATTACCGGGGCAAGCCTTGATTGGCCAGATAGTCTCGACCGCCTGATCGCCGCACGATACGGCTTCTCGGCGACCGAGATCGCCATCGCAAAGGCGCTCTTTGTCGGGCGAAAGCCCGCGGCTCTTGCCAAGGAGCGGGGCGTGTCGGTGGAGACGATCCGCTCACAGATACGCGATATACTGCGTAAGACGGAGACCCAAGGGCAGGCGGGGTTCAATCGGTTCATTGCCGGCATTCTCTCGGTCATGCCGGTGGCCCCCGACACCGAGGCTTGCTCTGCCAACCCTCCCAGAACGAACTGCCACCCATCCATGGAACGCGCTCCGCTCGACATCGGCGACCGGGGCGGGGTACCTGTTGTCATCCTGTCGGCCTCAACTGAGCCGGCTTCGTTGTCGGGCCTCGAGGTCGGAGCGCGCAGGGCCGGCCTCCGGCTGATCATCCCTTACCGCCCGCCGCGGCCGAGCGATGACCGACTCGCCTACACCGAAATGCCTGCCGATATCATTGCGACCCTCAATGCGCTTGGCCTTGAGCGGGCGCTCCTTGTAGGGTTTTTCGGGAGTGGTATCGCCGCGCTGGAAGCGGCCCGCAGATACCCGCAGCGGACGATCGGCTGCATGCTCGTGAACACGGGATTGCCGTTCCGGACACTGTCAGACTTCAGTGCCCTTCCGGGACTCATGCGGCGCACACGGATCACTGCGCGGCTCTATGCCCAGGGGCTTTATCTCCCGTTCAAGATAGTCGGATCATACCTTCCGAACACGGAGCGGGGTGCCGATGCGACGATTGCGTTCCACTTCCTCGCGAACCCCGCCGATTACACACTGGTCGCGGAAAATCCGAAAATACAGGCGAAGGTGCAGCGCGACCTCGCTTATGCCTATGGTGTGACCGAACACCTCTTGGGCACCTATCGAGCCTGGTCCAGCGATTGGAGCGCAAGCCTTGAATCAGTACTTGAGAAGACGCCTGTAACGCTCCTCCATGGCGGCGATCAACAGTCACCGACAGCCGACTCTGTGATCGAGGCGGCGAAAGCGTATCCTGACCTGGATCTTGTTGTGGAGCCGGGCTGTGCCGACTTGCTTATCTACGCAAAACCCGATGCGTTTCTGCGCGCCCTCTGCGCGGCGACGCGCACAGGAAAAAGGTTTGACCAAAAGGCAAGATAATTGAGTGCCATACCCAAATTGGGGA
>JBCBWQ010000193.1:0-4996 GCA_039817025.1 Pseudomonadota bacterium
ATCCCATCCGCCCCGCTTTCCTTGTAGATCGCCACCGCCTCCTTGGTTTGGGTCTCGGTGGGGTTCGGCACCGTGTCAGCGAAAACGCCGGCTGGCGCACTTTTTAGTGCCCCCTGCACCGTGTCGAGCAGACCCGCCGCCTTGATGCCGGGATCCGTCACGATGAACGGGCGCTCGACGCCAAGCCCGTCCAGGGTCTCCTGCAATTGCTTTACTGCGCCATGGTCGAAGATACAGGTGGTCAGGAAATTTATGACTGGCATGGCGCGTCCTCCGGCGTTTGTTTTGCTGCACTGAAGCGGTTCAGCCTTTGTTAGGCAAGCATGCCGCCGCGACAGCGCTTGACGCTCGTCTTTTTCAAAGCGTGGATAACGAGCTGAGGAGCATCGCCATGACCGTCCCGAAACCGTTCACGATCGACACACCACAAGAAAAGCTCGACTGGATCCGCGACCGCGTTTCGGCCTATCGCTGGTTCCCGGAACCTGCCGACGAGGAGGCCGCCGGAGGATGGGCTTATGGCACCTCCACTCCGGCGCTTCGGGAGCTTCAGGACTACTGGCTGACCACCTACGACTGGCGAACAGCCGAGGCCAGGCTGAATGCATGGCCACACTTCACAGCCGACATCGATGGGCTTTCGATCCATTTCCTCCACATTCAAGGTGAGGCAGGCGGACAGCGCCCGCTCCTGATTACCCATGGTTGGCCGGGTTCTGTCTTAGAGTTCTGGACTATCATCGAGCCGCTCGCCTTTCCGTCCAGGCACGGCGGAAAAAAGGAAGACGCGTTCGATCTCGTTCTACCCTCCCTTCCCGGCTACGCATGGTCTGGAAAACCTGCTTCCCCAATCGGCCAGAGGTCGACAGCGGCCCTCTGGGACAAGCTCATGCGCGATGTCCTGGGATATGATCAATACCTCGCCCAGGGCGGAGACTGGGGAAGCCTCGTTACGTCATGGCTTGGTTTCGACCATGGCGTGGCAAAGAAAGGTGGCTGCAAAGCGATCCACCTCAACATGATCGGCCTGCGCCCTACCCCGGCATCGCCGCACACAGATGCCGAGACAGACTGGATAGCGGCAACGCAAGCCTCCATGCAGGCTGAAGGGTCGTACTTGATGCAGCAAGCCACCAAGCCCCAGACGCTCGCGCTTGGCTTGATGGACTCACCCATGGGACAAGCCGCCTGGATCCTGGAAAAGTTCCATCGCTGGAGTGATCTTGGCGGCGGAAGTCTTTTCGACGCGTACTCCAAAGACGACCTGCTGACCAACATCATGATCTATCTGGTGAACGACGCCTTCGCGACATCGGTTTGGTACTACAATGGCCTGTTCCGGGAAGGCGGACCGGGCTTGCCCGAAGGCGAGCGATGCGAAACGCCAACAGGATTTGCAGTGTACCCGGGAGAAACCGTCTTCAGCGCCCCGCCCCGCAGTTGGGCTGAGCGCGTCTACAACATTACGCACTGGACCGAGATGGACAGCGGTGGCCATTTCGCGGCGATGGAGCGGCCGGGACTGTTCGTCGATAATGTTAGAGCATGGGCGCGGCAGGTGGCTTGACCGCGCCAGCAGAGCGCTAAGTCTCGCAGGTGTTGGGAGAAACGCGTCTTGAAAATTACTTTCCTGTCCTTTGCGATCATTGCGCTGCCTTTGATGGCAAATGCAACTGGCCCTTCGATATCGGTTGAGACCGGATTCACGAGCACTGCCATCGATCGAGGCGAGCAGATTGGCGGACCAGCCCATGAAGGTGCTGTCATTGTTGAGTTGCCCTTTGGCAGCGGCACGGCCTACGGCGGCGTCTATCGCCTGACGCCGATAGGACCAGATCAAGCAGCGTTTCCGGACGAGGTCGACTATTTCGCAGGTTATGTGTTCAGCGCCGAGACGCTGGAGGTCGATCTATCCGCCAACTGGCTGACGTTCCCCGGAGACGCGGACGAGTCATCGCTGGAAATTGTGGCTTCTGCTGTGCTGGACGCGCCATTCTCGCCGTCCATGACCAGCTTTTATGATGTGGACCTCGAAGACTGGGGTATTGAGGTGGCCGCAGGTCCGTCTGCGACCCTAGGCACATGGACACTCGGCCTGCTCGGCCGGGCAGGCTTTGTTGATCCAGGCGACGGCTCGGCATCAAGGTCCTACTTTGGGGTTGAGGCCGATGCCACTCACCCGCTCGGGCAGATTTCGGAAGGGAGTCTTTTTGCGCGCTTCGAAATCGCTGATGAAGATGCCTTCGCAGACAGTATCTCTGGTGGAGACATTACGCGCGCGGACGCAGACGGCTTTGCCATCGGCGTGATCTTGCGTGTTGGGCTCTGATCTCTAGAGGCCCTCGCGCCCAATCGCATAAAACCGCTCGCGGCGCTGTCGCTTCAGGTCTTCCGGCGACAATCCTTCAAGTGATTTGAGGGCCTTCTTGATTGCCTTGCCAGCGGAAGCAATCGCTTTATCGGGATTGCGATGCGCGCCGCCCACAGGCTCTTTCACCATGTCATCAACGACTTTGAGCTTGATGAGATCCGGCGCAGTGATTTTCATCGCTTCTGCCGCATCCTTTGCCTTCGCCGCATCCCGATAGAGGATCGACGCGCAGCCCTCGGGCGAAATGACTGAATAGATGGCGTGCTCCATCATCAGCACCTTGTTCGCCGCAGCAATCGCAATCGCACCGCCGGACATGCCTTCGCCAATGATCAACGTCACCATGGGCACTTTCAGCGTCAGGGCACGCTCTGTACCGCGCGCAATGGCTTCGGCCTGTCCACGCTCTTCGCCCGCCTTGCCTGGATAGGCGCCCGCCGTATCCGGCATTGTGATGACAGGCAGGCCAAACCGGTCTGCAAGGTCCATGAGCCTCACGGCTTTGCGATAGCCTTCCGGGTGCGCCATCCCGAAATTGTGACGCAGGCGCGCCTCAGTCGTACGGCCTTTTTCGTGGCCCATGACGACAACGGATTGCCCCCCAAGTCGCGCAAGTCCGCCGAGCACTGCTTCGTCATTGCCGAAAACGCGGTCGCCGGCGAGCTCCTGATAGTCGGTGAATAGGCCCGCCACATATTCTGAAAAATGAGGGCGATCGGGATGGCGAGCGACTTGCGTCTTTCTCCACGCTGACAGCCCCTTGTAGAGATCCTGTAATTGCTTATTGGACTTTTGCTTCAGGCGCTGGAGTTCGTCCTTGATCGACGGACCTTCGCCCTTTTCGGACACGCTCTCCAGCTCTGCAATCTTAGCGTCGAGCTCTGCGACAGGCTTTTCGAAATCGAGATATGTTGTGCTCATAGGGTCTAGATACAGCGCGTTGTCGGGCACGCAAAGCCGATTTCACTTCATCGGCGAACCGGTTCGCGCCTGAAGATCAGGGTTGGTTCGCCATGATACTGCGCATCCGCGAGCAGGCTGAACCCCGCGCGCTCAGCAAGACGGATCGACCGCTTGTTATGCGGATGAATGATGCACGTCACCGCATCTCCGAATTTGCGATCAGACCACCTCAGTGCCGCGTCCACGGCCTCACCGGCAATACCCTGTCCTTGCGCGGCCGTGGACAATACCCACCCGATTTCCATCGTATGCGAAATATCCGGTGACAGGCCGCGGCGATTTTTCATGAAACCGCATTGCCCCATTAAATTGCCCGTCAGTTTTTCAACGATGACCCACTGCCCGATGCCGTGCATCACCCAGTAGCCGGCATTTGAGTGGAATTTTAGCCAGCTGTCCTCTTCTGTCCGAACGCGTCCGCCGACAAAGGTGACAATGTCCGGATCCCCCCACAGCGATCTGTAGAATTCGAAGTCGTCCAGCGCGAAGCCGCGTAGAATCAAACGCGCCGTTTCGAGCTGGGGAACGCTGGTCAAGCGTTGGCCTCGTCCTTCATCTTCTGGAGCATCGCCCCCATTGCGGCGTGGACCGTGTTCACCGCCTGGAGCGGGCGGACCATGACTTTGAAATCGATAATGAGCCCGCCATCGTCCCATTCGATCATGTCGACGCCATTGACATATTTGCCGTCCATTTCGGTCTCGAACTCCAGGACCGCCCGGTCTCCGCAATCGAATATCCGAGTGTACTTGAAGCTTCCATTGCCGAGCGTATCGCCTGCGGCGCCGAGATAAGCGAGCGTGATCATTTTACCTCGCTGCGGGGTAAATACGACAGGGCTGAGAAAGGTCACATCGTCATGCAGCTGCGCGGCAAGGCCCGCATGATCGTGTGCGCCAGTCATCCAGTCGAACCAGCGCTGGAGGTTTGGGCTGTAGCCTGTCGTCGGAACCATCTGGTCCTCCCTTATGTTTTCAGGAAGTCTGTCGGCTCAGCGCTGGCTTGTCGATCCTATTCGCCGCCAACGATTGGCTTTCCGATCAGGTACTGATCCGGATCATCGAAACAGGTCCCGCGCGAAATGACCCAGCCACCCGGAAAGTCAGGTTCGACAAAGATCATGCTGATCCGTCCCCAGGAAAACACGGGATCGCCGGTCTCGGGATGGGAAATCGCGTAGGCACACGCCTGCTCTTCTGCGCCCGGTTCAACCCAGATGCCCGAATAGGACGAACGCCCTTCAAATTGCCCGGCAAGGCCCTCAATGAAGATCAGTCCCCGCACTTCGGAATCGATAGTGGGATAGGACAAGACAGCTTCGCCGGTGTCGAGGTCACGCTCGTAAACGACGTCTCCGATCCCCGTAGACCAAACTTCATCCGCAATCGCGGCACCCGTTACGCAAATCGCGGCAGCTATCCCCAAGCTGAATCTCGCCCTTATCGACATCGTCTTCCCTCCAAGTTCGGAATAACGCACCAGATTATTGAGGCGACGGCAAGGCAGCGCTCTGCGGCCACAGGCATGGACCGGGCCCAATAGCCCTGCTTTCATTCGGATAAACAAAAGGGAGATCACCACTATGGAAGCCTACGCACCCCTCAGCCGGTCTATCGCAGGCAAGACCGCCATTATCACCGGAGCGGCCAGGCTGGCCGCTCC
>JBCBWQ010000194.1:0-4996 GCA_039817025.1 Pseudomonadota bacterium
CTGACGCGCAATGCCATCATGGGGCTTGCCCTGGTGTTCGTGTTCCTCGCCCTCACCCTGGACCTGCGCCTGGCGGTGTGGACCAGCGTCGGCATACCTGCAGCCTTTCTTGGCGGCTTCATCCTGTTTGGCCAGTTCACCACAATCAACATGACGTCGCTTCTGGGCCTGATCGTGGTGCTCGGCATCGTCGTCGATGATGCGATTGTCGTTGGCGAGAACATTCATGAGGAACAGGAACGTCGCGGTGCCGGCCTGGCGTCAGCTATCCGCGGCGCCCAAGGCGTCTTCGTCCCGGTCCTGATCGGGGTGACAACCTCTATGATCGCGTTCGCAACCTTGCTCCAGTCGACGGGTCTCATCGGCCAGATGCTGCGTCCGGTTCCGATTGTCGTATTGAGCGTCCTCTTCATGTCGCTCGTTGAAGCGTTCCTGATCCTTCCCGGGCACCTGGCCCATGGCAGGGACTGGAGCACAGGAGCCATGCTGAGCCTCAAGACCGCTGTGCAGTCCGGCCTGAACGCCGTTCGCGACAGGGTCTTCCTGCCCCTCACGCGCCTCTGCGTCCGATTTCCTTATGTCGTGGTCGCAAGCGCGCTATCGCTCCTGATCGCCACGTCCGGGCTCATCTCAGGGGGGCAGGTCCGGTTCATCTTCTTCCCGACTGTGGAAGGTGACGAGATCACGGTCTCACTCGAGATGCCTGCTGGTGCACCGTTCGAGCAGACCGATGCGGCCATGCAACGGGTGATTACGGCTCTGGGCGAGAGCCTAGGCGAAGACGGATCCGATCTTTACCGCTCCCTATCCATCACAACAGGCGGGCGTTTGTCGTCAGGGTTTGGCGCCAGCGGAACCGAGCAGCGCGTGGAAATCGCCGTCGCCACACTCGAACTTGCACCGGCCGACACCCGCAGCTTGACGTCGGCAGAGATTGAGCGCCGCTGGCGCGATGCCGTAGGCCAGATCCCAGGTGTGAAAGCACTGACATTCGAGTCTTCCGGCCTCTCCAGCGGTGCCGATGTCAGCTTCAACCTCTCCCATCCCAATGACGGCATTCTGCTTGGTGCCACCGAGAGCCTCATTGCAGCCATGGAAGCGATTGATGGCGTGTCGGAAATCGAGTCCACCGCCCAGCCTGGAAAACGTCAGATCGAGTTCGCCCTGACCCCTGCTGGTACGGCAGCTGGCCTCACCGTGGACGACCTCGCCCGAAGCATCCGGCGCTCCTATTTCGGCGAGGAAGTTCAGCGTTTCCAACGCGATGGCGAAGAAGTCGAGGTCTTCGTCCGCTTCCCGGACGATGAACGCCGCAGCCTCGCCAACCTTGCCCGCCTCAGGATACCTCTGCCCAGCGGCGAGGAGGTCCCCCTCACATCCGTCGCCAGCATCGAGGAAACCCGCAGCTTTGTCACCATCGATCGGGTGGACGGCCAGCGTGTCATCACCATCAGTGCTGACGTGGACGAGACCGTCACCACGCCAAACGCCGTGACCGACCTGCTTGAAACCGGTGCCTTGGCCGAACTCAAAAGCAGTACGCCGGGACTGCGCGCCTCCTCGGAAGGTCAGGCGCGCAGCCAGGCTGAAGAACTCGCCGGGCTCGCGCAAAACTTCCTGATCGCGATGCTGCTGATATACGCGCTCATCGCCAGCGTCCTGCGGTCCTATATCCAGCCGCTGGTCATCATGGCCATTATTCCCTTCGGCCTCGTGGGCGCGATCTTCGGACACATGCTGCTAGGCTATGACCTATCTTTCCTGTCCCTGTTCGGCGTCGTGGCCCTGTCAGGGGTCATCATCAATGACAGCATCGTCCTGATCGATTATTTCAACGCGCTGGAAAAGCAGGGCGGGAACCGGCTCGACAACATCGTTGAGTCTGTGCGCAGACGCTTCCGGCCTATCCTGATCACTACGCTGACGACGTTTATCGGCCTTATCCCGATGATCTCGGAAACCAGCATCCAGGCTCAATTCCTCATCCCGATGGCCCTCAGTATCGCGTTCGGCATAGTGTTCTCCAGCCTGCTTATCCTTTTGCTCGTCCCCGCCTGCCTCGCGATCGGTGCGCCAGCCGACAAGACGCGCCAGAGCCAGGATCCCGCACGTTCACCCCAGCCTGCCACCTGAGAAGGATACACCTTGAGACCCCCCGCAATCATCCTGCTCGCCATGCTCGGCGGGTGCGCCACAGCCAGCCATGACGAGCGATCCGCCCTGCTCAACCAACCCATCACTTGCGCCACCGCCGAGGCAGACATCGCAGCACTGGTAGCAGCGCTGCCGTCGCGCGGAGAGCGGGCGCGCTCGGTTGTCCAATCCGTAACGCCCATCGGCGCCGCCACCGGGGTTGTCACCGGAAGCTATAGCGACCGGGCCAGTGTCTTGACGGGCGCTACCGAAGACGAGCTGCGCACGCGCATAGACGAAATCGAGACGGCGTGCGGCCTTGCCGACGCAGACACCACAACAAGCAACTAGAGACTCTTCCCATGCCAGACCTGACCCTCCGCACACTTCGGCACTTTGCCGCCATCACGGCCCTTACTGGCGTCGGCGTCCTCGGTGGCTGTGAAACGGCGACCGGCTCGCCCCAATCCCTTGAGCCGAGCCTGACATCTGAGGCTCAAATCGACGAGACCACCGGCGCCAGCACTCATTATCCGCCGCCCACAAGCTTCGAAACACCGGACATCCGCTTTGGCCCCCTCGCCGGCGCGGGCCCCACGCAACGGCAATTCTTTGTGGATCAAGTCAACGTGACCGCCGCTCAGGCCCAACGATCGCTCTCCCTCGTGGCTCAAGCCGTGGGAGAAGACAGAACAACGCTCGTCTTCACAATCCTTGGCGCGGAAGGCGAACCCACATCATACCTAGCCCGCGCCCTGCTTGCCCGGATGACGTCGGTGGTTCGATTTACGCCCGCAATATCAGAAATGGGCCTCAGCGAAGCGTTCGACATTTACAATACGGCCGCCGTTCTCGGCTTCCAGCGGATCGTGGTCTCCGACGGCCGCGATTTCTCACACCAGGCCGACCTGGAGCGCAATGAAGCCACCCCATAAAGTCCGAGCCGGGTTCTGGCGCAGCCTTTCGCCCTGAAGCGATGATCCATTATTTGCCCGCGATGGCCGCAACTGAATGCTCTTTGGCCGCTTAGGAGCTATCAAACTCTGATCTGAGAGCGATATCTGGGCGAGCCGTATCAAAGACAATGGAGCATCCACCATGCTGGCACTTGTTCGTACCATTCTGCGCACGCCTGCTTTATTGGCCTTTGGCGCTGTCGTCCTGACGGGTTGCGCATCTGGCCCCAAGACTGTGGTGGATTACGATTCCTCAGTCGACTTTGCAGAGTATGAGACCTTTGGCTGGGCCGGCGATGATCCGGTGGATACTGACGGCGTGAATCGCACGATCAGCCCTTTCATCAAACAAGAGATCCAGGACGCTGTCGCAGCAGAGCTCGCGCAAAAGGGCTATGCGATGGTTGCCGACAAGGCAGAGCCGGACTTCCGTGTCCTGATCACGCTGGGGCGCCGGGATCAGATTGAAATCGATACATTCGCCGAAACCCAGTATTCTTATGTGCCCCGCACAGGGCGTGCCACAGGCTATGCACCTGGCGTCTATGGCTATGGCTATAAAACCACGGGCCAGACCGTCGAGCAGTTCACCGAAGGCTCGATCTCAATCGACATCTTCGACAGTTCGGTAGGGCGCCCTGTCTGGTTCGGTCATGCAAGCGACGAGGTGGATCCATTGATAAGCCGCAATCAGGCGAGAGACTTAGTTCTGGAAGCCATTCCCCTGATCCTTGAGCCGTTTCCGCCCGAAGACTCCTGAGCGTTGACCGCGCGGCACTGGCCGAACCGATTTGCCTAAATTCGCTCTCAAGAGGAGGCGCACGCTGCGTCGGGGAACCTTATGATATCAAGCCGTTTTGTCTGGCCCTTCGTTTTTGCCCTCGCGTCCTGCCTCGTCGCCGATGCCCAGTCGCCAGTCATCGTCACCGACAAGATTGAAGCGACGGGAGACGCTGCGCAGCCAGATGCCATGGCTGCAGATGATGCGCCTCAGGCCATGGAGTTTCCGCGGACACTTTCATTTCCCGAGGGCAGCTTCACCATCTACGAGCCTCAGATCGAGGACCATGCCGGTTTCACCGAGGCGACAGCCCGGAGCGCGGCCTCGTTTCGACCCACGGGCGGTGACCCCACGTTTGGGTCGATCAAGTACAAGGCCAGCATGGTGGTCGACCGTCAAAACCGGCTGGTGACTGTGTTTGACCGTGAAATCCTGGACATCCAGTTCGCGGAACTGGATGAAGCTGAGGCGGCCGAGCTTGAAAAGCTTTTGCGCCGCAACATCGCGACCGAGCCGGAGACGATCCCGCTTGATGTCGTGCTTGGCTATGTGGCCGATGGGGCCGCCTCTGATGTCTCCATCGAGGTGTCAATGGAGCCGCCGACCATCCTCCATGCGACGACGCCCACCCTGCTGGTCGTCCTGGACGGCGAACCGATCAAGGTCCAAGTCGAGGGCACCGAGGACTTGTCCCTTGTTGTGAACACCAATTGGGACCTTTTCTACTCAAAAGAGGCGAGCGCCTATGCGCTGTTGCTCGGCGAGGGCTGGCTGGGGGCAGCGACGCTTGACGGCCCCTGGCTTGCCACCTTCGCCCCGGCGGGGGTGGCCGCGCTGCCTGACGATGATCGCTGGCAGGCTGTGAAAGCCGCCGTACCGGGTGCGCCCCTGGCCAGTGAAGACACACCGACCATCCTGGTTGTGCAGGCACCCGCCGAACTGATTGTCACGGACGGCGCGCCCGAGCTTGAGCCCATTCCGGAAACCGAGCTGTCCTTCGTGGCAAACACCTCCAGCGATATCGTGTTCAACGCCGACGATGATCACTACTACTTCCTGACGTCGGGCCGTTGGTTCAAGGCGACGTCTCTGGACGCAACTTGGAGCTTTGTTTCCACCACTCCGG
>JBCBWQ010000195.1:0-4933 GCA_039817025.1 Pseudomonadota bacterium
CATAGGCCAACAGCGCGGCGTCGACGAGAAAGCGGACCCGGCGGTCGGTATCGTTGATGAGCGCAAAGGCCGTCACCGAGCCAGGGCGCACGCCAAGGATCTTCTGCATCAGGTCAGGGCTGGCAAAGGATAGCCTGCGCGTACCGATGTGTTTGTGGAGCTGATTGAGCTTGAGCTGGGAGTCGGCGTGGGCGGCGATGAGTACGATGTCGCCGTCCTTGTTCGTCATGAACAGGTTCTTGGTGTGCCCGCCCGGCATGGAGGCTTTCAGGGCGCGGCTTTCCTCAACCGTGTGCAGCGGCTCGTGCGCGGTTGTGGCATGGGCGATGCCGAGGCGATCGAGATAGGCGAAAAGGTCGTCGGGACTTGCAGGCATGGGGGCGTTTCAGGCAATCCTCTGGGCGTCGTCAAGGAGGCCCCGTGCGATGCAGCTTGAGTGCTACAAGATCTATGACGTTGCGCCAGAGATTGTGCCCGGTCGGTCCCAGCGCGAATGGATGGATGCGTTTCCAGACCGCCACCCGTATCGCTGCCTGCCGCTGACCATGGCCAATTCCACAGGATGGGAGATTCTCTGCCCCATCGACCTGAAAATCGCTTGGAATGGCGGGCCAAGCGAGCGGGACATCACTTTCTATACAACGGAAGACCCAAGGCGGATCGAGAGCATCGCCGACAGCCATTTTCGGCGCGGCATTGTGACGTTCCATACCGGCCACCTGTTTCGCACGCCGCCGGGCTGGGGCGTCTGGGCCTCTGGCGCGCCGAATTTCTTCAAGGATGGGATCCAGCCCCTAACGGGGCTGATCGAGACCGACTGGCTGCCTTTCCCGTTCACGATGAACTGGCAAATGACCCGGCCGGGCGAGGTCATCTTCAAGAAGGGCGAGCCCTTCTGTTTCATCACGCTGATGGAACATTCAAAGCTGGAAGCGGTGCAGCCGGAGCTGAAGCTTCTCAGGAACAATGCGGACCTGACGCAGGAATACGAAGCCTGGCGCGACAGCCGTTCGGACTTCAACACGCGGCTCGCCACGAAAGAAGCCGAAGCGATGAAAGAGCGATGGCAGCGCCACTACATGCGCGGGGAGAAGGTGGCGGGCGAGCGCGACGCAGACCACCAGACCAAGCGGCGGCTGAAACCGCCGATCGAACGCTAGAGCTGGGCGAGGACCGCGTCGCCCATGGCCTGTGTGGACAGGGCGCCGCCGAGATCGCGGGTGCGAGCACCGGCATCCAGGGCTTTTGAAACGGCAGCATAAACCGCGTCGGCAGCCTCCGCACGGCCAAGCGACCAGCGAAGGGCCATTTCCAGCGAAAGAATGGCCGCACACGGATTGGCGATGCCCTGCCCGGCAATGTCGGGCGCTGACCCATGGACTGGCTCGAACAGGCCGGGCGTCCCTTTCACACCGAGAGAGGCGGAGGGCAACATGCCGATAGACCCGGTGAGCATGGCCGCCTCATCGGACAGGATATCGCCGAACAAATTTCCGGCGAGGATAACATCGAACTGCTTCGGCGCGCGCACAAGCTCCATGGCGCAGGCGTCGGCATACATGTGCGACAGCGTAACGCCGCTGCTTGTCCATTCAGCGGCAAAGCGCGCCTGAACCGTCTGGCGCCAGAACAGGCCCGACTCCATGACATTGGACTTTTCAACCGACACCACGCGCCCGGAGCGCCCCTTCGCGATGTCGAACGCAGCGTCGGCAACCCGGGTGATCTCGGGTTCGGTGTAGATAGAATTATCATAGCCGCGCTTCACACCATCTGGGCCGGTATCAATGCCGCGGGGCTGGCCGAAATAAACACCGCCTGTCAGTTCACGGACAATCATCAGGTCAAGCCCGTCAACAAGCTCCCGCTTGAGGCTGGACGCGCTGGCAAGCGCGGGGAAGCAGTAGGCGGGGCGCAGGTTTGCGAAAACATCGAGCCCTTTGCGGAGCTTCAGGAGACCCATTTCCGGTCGTTTGTCGCGCGCTGCATTGGCCCATTTCGGACCTCCAACAGCGCCAAGGAGCACAGCATCGCTGGCTGCGGCGCGGGCGAGGGTGTCGTTGCTGAGCGGATCACCATGGGCATCGATCGATGCGCCGCCCACAAGGCCCTCCTCGAAGGCAAGATCAGGCGCCACGCTCTCGGCAACGCGGCGCGCTTCACGCAGGACTTCTGGACCGATCCCGTCGCCGGGCAGCATGAGCAGGGTCTGGGTCATGGATCAAACGTCTCGTGTTTCAGAAACTTCGTGGGCGCGGAGCAATCGCTCCTTGAACTGAACATCCCTGAGCGCGGCGCGCCAGGCGCCCATGTGCGGTGCCTTGAAATGCGCCTCAAGGGCTTCCCAGCTCCGCCAGCGCTCCAGCACACGCATGATATGCGGGTCCAGCACATCTATTGAATACGTATAGTCGATGCAGCCGCCTTCGGCGCGACTGGCCGTGATCTGCGCTTCGGCTGCGGTGCGCACGCGTTCAAAATCGCCGGCATCAGCGAGGCGGACATGGCCTTCAACGATAATCATCCAGGGCGCTCCAGCCAGGGTGTGCTCAGCTTGCGACCTGCCTCATAGGTGTCGATGGCGGCTGACGCGGTCAGGCTCTCGCCGATCTCATCCAGCCCGGCAAGCAGATTGGCCTTGCGGCCCGGATCAACCTCAAATGCGATGACGGTTCCGTCCGGCGCTGTGACGGTCTGCGCCTCTAGGTCGATGTCGAAGCGGTGGTTGCCGCCGCCCGCCTGGGCTGCGAGCGCTTTGACCGCCTCGACCGGGAGCGCGATGGGCAGGATGCCATTCTTGTAGCAGTTATTGTGGAAGATGTCGGCAAAGCTTGGCGCTATGACGCACGTGATGCCCTGGTCCAGCAAAGCCCACGGCGCATGTTCGCGGGATGAACCGCAGCCGAAATTTTCACCCGTAATCAGGATGCCCGCGCCGGAATACGCCGGCTTGTTGAGCACGAAATCAGGGTTGGGCGCGCCATCGGCGGTTGTTTTGAGCTCATGGAACAATCCCTTCGCAAGACCGACGCGCTCGGTCGTCTTCAGGAACTGTTTCGGAATAATCATGTCGGTGTCGACATTCGCCATGGGCTCCCCGTTTTCGAGGAGCGGCGCGGCGGTGGCGGAAAGGCGCGTGAACGGTTTCATCGGCTCTGGCTACATCAGGCAAGCGTATTGGCCAAACCCTTGAATTCACCCGACAGGCCCAGAAGCTCTTTCGGCAGGGTTTCCGGCATGGCGTCGATGTCGAGGGCGAAGGCTTTCGAGCGCAGGAGCGCACCGAGGCGGCGTTGCAGAGCCCCCAGTTTCTGGCGGTTCATGAGACCATCAAACAGTTCGCTGAGCTCGCCAACATAGGTTTTCAGCTCCCCGAGCGGGGCGTGGAGTTTCTTTGCCGCGATGTGGCGCTTGGCCTTTGGAGCATTGGCCCATGCTTCCAGCTCGGCGTGCAGGGTTTCAAGATTCCGGGCGACGGCGGCGCAGACTCGCGAGGCCCGTTTCCGGCGCGCAGCCTTGGTCTCGCGCATACCGCCCAGCGCGCCCTTGATCGCCTCAACGACCGCGCTGAATGCTGCTGCAAGTCCGGCTACGTCTGCCATGATCGCCCCCGCGCTGATCGATCTGTTTAGCGCTTTTCATGGGCTATGAACAAGGTGGGCACGCCGCTTGTTCTGTCCCGCAGGGTGAAGACGCGGCTACCGGGTTTGCGCCCTGTGCGGATGTCCGAAATGTTCCGGCCGGCTTCGGTCAGGCGGGCATGGGCGGCTTCAAGGTCGTCGGTCTCCCACGTCGCGCCCCAGATCTTGTCTGGGGCTGAAGGGTCATAGTCATGGCCAAGGCGATGGATGACTTCGAGCGTGACACTGCCGATGCGGAAGAACAGGAAGCGCGTCTTCCATTGCTCCGCAGTCCGATCAAGCGCGAGGCGAAGCCCCAGACGCGCGCCATAAAGCGCCGCAGCGCGGTCTGGGTTTGGTGTTTCGATGACGAGGTGGTCCAAGGCTGTGATGCCGCCGTGGGGAGGTGACGGTCGCGCACACTTGTCCTCTGTATACTGCAGAACAAATATCTTTGTGCCGGCCGTTGCCTCGTCGCTGCACCGCACACGCCGCCAGCGGCGCACGGCACCGGTTTCGAGATCTGTACTTTCGCCTTCGGTGATGTCGCCGGGGGCGAGGCCGCGCCGGGCAAGACTGCGCGTGGTTGCCTCGATGTCTGCGGTCTTGAAGGCAAGGGAGGCCACCATGCCCTCACCCTCACCAATCAACTCCCGCACGCGGGACGCTCCGGACCCTTCGCCCCTGGGGGCGAGCAGCTCCAGACCGGTGCCTCCGGCGTCAAATAGCGCGGTCTCGGTCCCTGCTGCCCCATCGCGCGCGCGCCAGACGGGAGATGCGCCGAACACGTCGGCATAAGCTGTCTGCGCAGCGGAAAGGTCCGGGGTCAGGAGGACAACATGGTCGATGGATTGGAGCATCGCTTCGCCTTTCGCTGATCAGCAATGAACGTCGCGGCGCGACCTAACGTCAGTCAATGGGAGATGCCGGATCAAGCGCACGGCGAATGTCTTCCAGCCGCTGGGACTGCCTGCCATCTTCGCCGAAATTGTCCGGCGAGAGCCAGGCCGTGAACGCCGCCCGGCGCAGCGGCCAATCGTCATCGGTCATGGCGAACCACGCCGTATCACGACTGGCCCCGCGAATGACCATGTCATTGCGGAAGACCCCTTCATAGACAAAGCCGAACCGCAACGCCGCGCGTCTGGACGCCTCGTTCTGGTTGTGACATTTCCATTCGTAGCGGCGATAGCCGAGATCATCGAAGACATGGGCGGCCATGAGCGCCATGGCCTCGGTCGCTTCGGGGGTGCGTTTGAGCGCTTCAGAGAAGGCCACAGCCCCCACTTCGACGCTGCCATGGGCTTCGCGCA
>JBCBWQ010000196.1:0-4919 GCA_039817025.1 Pseudomonadota bacterium
TACAGCATCAAGGGCGCTCACAGCGCCGAATGCAGACAAAATCGCTTCTGATTCCAGAGCGCCCGTCTCGTCGACACTTACGAAGAGCGCTTGTGCGTTAGCAGATTGTCCCGGCGCAGACGTGCGCCCGAGGAACACCAAACGACCGTCCGGTTGCTCGACAATCGCATCCACATAGTCATCCCCAACCGTGCGGAATGTGCGCGCCCATGGCTCGACTTTGCTCACGGCCGTAGCCGGTTCAGCTAACGCAGGCACCACGATGGACGATACCGTCTCGGCCCGTGCTTCTCGCGGCCGCATCTGCGCTATGGTTGAACGCTCACGATCGACAGACGCCTCAATGCCAGCGTCATCGGAGTCGCCGCCACCGAATGCGATCCAACCCGTTGCGCTGGCGGCAATGAATGCAACAAAGATCGCGACCGTTCCTGCGCCTCCTGCGCGCAAACGACGGATCGCGCCCACAAGCATCAGCCGTGAGATCTCGCCAAGCGTTAGTTCAATGGCCCCACCACACGCTGGACATGATTGGGGGCCCGGAGCGACTTGGGCCTTACAGCGTGTGCAGCGCACCGTCCCCTCCATTTCTATTCCGAAACAAAACGAGCGTGGAATAGACCACCGCCATCCATTTGTCATTAACCAGGTCGCTACTTCTGCGGCGGATCAGGCCGCATGCGTGGCCGAAATGTCGCGCAAATGCCCCGACATAAACCGAAACCCTATGTGCAATGACGCGAAATGAGGCAGGCGCTAGGGGAGCAGCGTTGCGTAACGAAGGAGCCGTCCATGTGCGGGATTATCGGAATTCTGGGTCATGAGCCAGCGACACCAAGGCTCATCGAGGCGCTGAAGCGTCTTGAATATCGCGGCTATGACAGCGCAGGGGTTGCTGTCTTCCAACCCGATGGCTCACTCGACCGCCGCCGCGCTCCCGGAAAACTCAGCGCTCTGGAAGCACGTCTCGAGATCGATCCACTTGATGGCGTCGCCGGTATCGGCCACACGCGCTGGGCGACCCATGGACCCGCTACGGTCGACAACGCGCACCCCCACCGAGCCGGCCGTGTCGCGCTTGTCCACAATGGCATCATTGAGAATTTCCGGGCTCTGCGGGCGGAAATAGAGGCCGCGGGGCGGCACCTTGAGACACAGACAGATACAGAAACCGTCGCACATTTGTTTGATATGGCTTTGGAAAAGGAGGCCGATCCGAAGGTTGCGTTTGCCAACATGCTGGACCGGCTGGAAGGCGCATTTGCGCTCGCTGTTCTCGTTGAAGACCGGCCTGACCTGATGTTTGGCGCACGCAGGGGCAGCCCGCTCGCGATCGGCATTGGCGAGGGAGAAATGTTCCTCGGGTCCGACGCACTCGCCGTCGCCCCCTTCACCAACCGCCTCGTCTATCTTGAAGAAGATGACTGGTGTGTCATCACCCCCGATGGCTACAGTGTTTTCGACGAGAACGGACTGCCGGCTCAGCGCCAGATCACAACCGTATCGACGGCTGGTCTATCCGCCGAAAAAGGCAACTACCGGCACTTCATGCTTAAGGAAATCTTCGAGCAGCCGGACTCCACGTCACGCACCATCAGCGCCTATGTGGACGCCCTCAATGCGGCGATCACCATGCCCGAGAAAGCGCAGGATGCGCTCGGCCTCGCCTCAATTTCAAGTGTGCAGATGGTGGCCTGCGGGACGGCTTACTACGCCTGTGCAGTGGCGGAGTACTGGTTGGAACAGGTCGCTCGCATACCGGTGAGTATCGATATCGCGTCCGAGTTTCGCTATCGAGAACCCGTGCTAGCCCCCGGCGGTTTGGCTTTGGTCGTGTCCCAGTCCGGGGAAACAGCGGATACCCTCGCAGCGCTTCGCTATTGCAAGGCGGGTGGATTGAAAACAGCCGCGGTCGTCAATGTGCCAACATCTACGATTGCTCGCGAAGTCGACGCGGTCTTGCCTACGCTCGCTGGAACCGAGATTGGTGTTGCATCTACGAAGGCCTTCACTGCCCAGCTTTGTGCACTCGCTGCATTCGCGATTGCACTCGGCCGCGCCAAGGGAACGATCGAGGCCGATGAAGAACGCCGTCTTGTTGAAGCGCTCTCTTCTTGCCCACGCCTCATCGCCGACAGCCTGACCCAGGAGGATGCGATAGAG
Organism: Pseudomonadota bacterium; assembly: GCA_039817025.1. Classification (GTDB taxonomy): domain Bacteria; phylum Pseudomonadota; class Alphaproteobacteria; order Caulobacterales; family Hyphomonadaceae; genus JANQQC01. The sequence continues at coordinate 2,164 of JBCBWQ010000196.1, forward strand.
TCGCTTGCTTATGGTCTCTCGAAAGCGCGCGACGTTCTTTATCTTGGCCGCGGCCCACATTTTCCGATCGCTCTTGAGGGAGCCCTAAAACTGAAGGAAATCAGCTACATACACGCGGAGGGTTATGCATCGGGCGAGCTAAAGCACGGTCCAATTGCGCTGGTTGATGATACAACGCCGGTCGTTTTCGTCGCGCCCCATGACCGGCTCTTTGACAAGTCGCTTTCAAATCTTGAGGAAGTTGCGGCCCGCCACGGGCAAGTCATTCTGATCTCCGATGCAGAGGGTATAGAAGCGGCTGGCGAAGCACCCGCGAGTACAATTTTGATGCCCGATTGCGACGCGTTCATCGCACCCATTGTCGCCGCCATCCCCGTGCAGCTTTTGGCCTATTACACGGCTGTTGAAAAAGGCACCGACGTCGACCAGCCTCGGAATCTCGCAAAATCCGTTACGGTTGAGTGAGGCTGCGCGCATAGTCATCAACCTCCGCCACGGCCCCCATCAAGTGATAGAACGTGCTGGCTGAGTTGACGTCGTCCAACGCCTTGCCCTTGGAATCGTAGCGATCAATCCAGCCGCCACGGACAGGCGCATCGCCGCCGAGATACCCGTCCATCAGCCTCTCGATGTCGCCTATGATGGAGGGCAAAACCGTTGTGTCGCCACGCCGGCACAAAACAAGACCCGCCTTGATCGCTTCTGTAAGCGGCCAAGATCTCTGTCGGCCATCCAGCGGATCACCGCCAAGCTTGATCGCGTCAACGAGATTGCCGGTTTTGTCGTGACGGCCGACCGTGTTTGCAGCGTTGTAAAACGCGCCTATCGTTTCACCATGGCGCGCTCCGCACAGCCTTTCATGGCGATCAAGGAGCCACACCCATTCCATCATATGACCTGGCTCAACCGTCGTTCCGGCCACGGAATCGGGTGCCCAATCATCGGTAAAGAACTCAAGCAACGCCGTGGGATCGTCACGTTTGAAAAAGCACTCGAACAAGCCTGCAATACGGTCGGCGATTTCCCGGTAGCGCTGGAGCCCCGTGGCCTCCGCCATGGCAAGACTCGCTTCGAACAGGTGCATGTGAGGATTTTGCCGCCTCGGCAGCGCAGGGGGAAGGGATTCCACCCATCCGCCATGCGAAGAGGCCATCTTGGTGGTGATGAAGGCGATCAATTCATCGGCGCAGGCAATGGCTTCATCCTCATGTCCAAGGCGCGCATACTGAGACAGGGCAAGCAAGAGGAAAGCATGGGTGTAGAGATCGGGTTTAGGATCTGCGACCCCGCCCTCATCGGTAAGAACGAAGGGGCCGCCTGAGAATCCTTCGCCGCCCCGCGCAGTGAAATCGGCCTTGGACAAGGTGAATGACAGGCCTGCTTCGGCGATCGCGCGCGCATCTTCAGACCATTGCCGCAAAGCAGCCTCGGCGAACACAACACATTGGCGGCATTGAACACGGTAGCGACGATCGAGGGCATGCCTTGGCTTGCCCTGCTCATCGAGTCTCTCCCAGAAGCCCCCATCCGGCGCGACTCCATTTTCTGACCACAGCGGCAGCGCCTCCTCCAGACACCAGGCTTTCAGGCGCTGGGCAGCGGTCAGAAACGCGTTCACTTCACTCATCACTGCTCCTTGCGCAGAAAGGGTCGCTGCCCGGCGCGGACTTTGCTTAATAGCAGCGCGGGCGCAACTGATTCCCTGAAGGATCGTCAATCAATGTCACAAACAATCCTCGTTACCGGCGGAGCCGGATACATTGGCAGCCATACTTGCAAGCTCTTGAGTGAGCGAGGCTACACCCCTGTTGTTTATGATAATTTGGTCTACGGCCACGAGCATGCAGTGAAATGGGGGCCGCTGGAAATTGGCGAACTCGAAGATCGCGAGCGCCTCTCCGCGGTGTTTGAAAAACACAAGCCGGTGGCGGTCATTCACTTCGCTGCCTACGCGTTCGTCGGCGAAAGCGTTGAAAACCCGTCAAAATATTATGCCAACAATGTCGGCGGCACGCTGAGCCTGCTTGATGCGATGCGCGATGCGGGCGTGGACAAGATCGTTTTTTCTTCGACTTGCGCGACCTATGGCGTGCCCAAAGACTTGCCGATCAAGGAAACGACCCCGCAGGCCCCCATCAATCCCTATGGGCGCACCAAACTCATCATCGAACACGCCCTTGCTGACTACGCCCGGGCCTATGGATTGGGGTATGTGGCGCTTCGCTATTTCAATGCCTGCGGTGCGGACAAGGATGGAGAAATCGGTGAGGAACACGATCCGGAGACGCACCTCATTCCCCGCACGCTGATGGCTATCGGCGGAGAAATCGATAAACTTCAGGTGTTTGGCACCGACTATCCGACACCGGATGGCACCTGCGTCCGTGATTACATCCACGTCGAAGATCTTGCGCGGGGGCATTTGGCCGCCCTGGACCATTTGTTCGCTGGAAAACCAAGCGATGCGTTTAATCTCGGCTCCGGGGTCGGCATTTCTGTGAAGGAAATCATCGACGCAGTGGAGCGGATAACTGGCCAGAAGCTGCCTCTGGAGTACGGCGACCGCCGCCCCGGCGATCCGCCAACCCTAACCGCGGATGTGACCAAGGCGCGGGAGGTTCTGGGCTTTGAGACGACCACGTCAGATGTCGATACCATTATCGAGACGGCTTGGGCGTTCTACCAGAATACCCAGGCCCGCAAGCACAACACGCCGGATCGCGATTAAGCAAAGCCCCTTTCGCGCAGGCCGAAGG
>JBCBWQ010000197.1:0-4918 GCA_039817025.1 Pseudomonadota bacterium
GACGGGCGCGGGTCCGGTCTACGCACCCGAACGCGGCGACCACAAGACCGCCCCGGGAAAGATCACCGACCAGATCTACGAGGACATCCTCCAGGCCGACCTGATTATCGCGGTGCTGACGGAGAGCAATCCGAACGTCTACTATGAACTGGCGATCGCCCAGTCCGCCGCCAAGCCCGTCATCCTCCTCCTGGAGAAAGGCTTCGATGCGCCTTTCGACATCAAGGACCATCGGATCATCTACTATGACTTCGACGCCCAGCGGATCTTCAACCGGACCTATGTGACGCAGCTGCGGGCCGCGATGCTCCATATCGATTCCCGTCGTGGTCGGCCTACCGTGCCCTTCGCGCCCGACCTCGCCCCGCTCGGCGACCCCATGCAGGCGGTCTACGCCCGCGCCTCAGAAGCCGAGGACGAAACCGTCCGCCTCATCCGCAGCGCGCAGGAATTCGTCTGGATGGCGGGCTATACCCTGAAGGGCTGGACAATGAATCAGGATTTCATCACGGCGCTGACCGAAGCGGCTGGGGTGCTGCGCCAGGACATTCGCACGCTCATCATGGCTCCGGACAACCCTTCCATGCGCCCATCGATGAAAACGCAGGACATCTACGAATCCGCAGCCCAGTCCGCGCTCGTCGCCCAGACCTCCTGAGGCCGCGTCTTCAAGGACATCCCAACAGCGGCGAACAGTCTCCGGATCAACACGGACAAATCTCTCGGATACCAGATCGTCGCATCCGAACAGGAGGCGATCGTCATTCCCTACCTGACGTCGAGGGACACGCTGCGCAGTCCTTACATCTACGCCCGGCGTGAAAGCTTCTACCATGAAGCCGTGCTTGAAGAGTACGACTTCCTCTGGTCCCACGCCTCCAGGCCGCCGCCCAAGGTCAACGCCGAGAAACCCGCAGGCCGTCGCAAGTCCGGCAAAGCAAACGGACCGCGCCGCGCCTCGCCTTGACGGGCGGCGGCGAGGCGCGCGATAGCCGCAGGCGATGAGTGATGACGCCCCTCCCCGCCCACGCACGCGGCTGTACCTGATTACGCCGCCCCGCATTGAGGCCCCGACAGCCTTCCGCAACCTCTTGCTCGATGCGCTCGATGGCGGCGACGTGGCGTCGCTGCAGATCCGGCTGAAAACAGAAACCGGCGCGCTGGACGAGGCGGCGACCCGCGCACTCGCCGCCGAAATCCTTGAGCCCGTACAGGCCCGCGACGTTGCCGTGCTGATCAATGACAGCCCGGAGCTTGCCCGAAACCTGGGGGCCGACGGCGTCCATGTCGGCCTCGACGACACACCCGTCAAAGAAGCTCGCGCCATTGTCGGTCCCGATGCCATTGTCGGCGCAACCTGCAAGGCAAGCCGCCATGCAGCCATGGATGCGGGAGAAGCTGGCGCAGACTATGTCGCCTTTGGCAGTTTCTTCCCGACGTCGACAAAGACAGACGCAACACCAGCCGATCCGGAGATCCTTGCCTGGTGGCAGGACACGATGGAATTGCCCTGCGTTGCGATCGGCGGTATCACGCCGGAAAACGCGAGCGGTCTCGTCACCGCCGGCGCAGATTTCCTCGCTGTCGCCGCCGCAGTGTGGACCCATCGCGACGGCCCAAAGGCGGCCATAACCCAGTTCAATGCGCTGCTGGACGCGCTTGCAGGCGCTTGACCCCCCTGCCCGGCCCGGTTACGCCGCGCGAGACACATCCAAGGACAACCGCGATGGCCAAGATCAATGGCAACGAAATCAAGCCGGGCAATGTTATTGAGCATCAGGGCAGCGTTTGGCGCGCGGTGAAAACGAATGCCGTGAAGCCCGGTAAGGGCGGTGCGTTCAATCAAGTCGAGCTCCGCAATCTGATCAATGGCTCCAAGCTCAATGAGCGGTTCCGCGCGTCTGAAACGGTCGAGAAAGTGCGCCTTGAACAGAAAGACCACCAGTTCCTGTTCGCGGACGACGATGCCTTTACGTTCATGGATCAGGAAAGCTTTGAGCAGATTCAGATCCAGCGCGATTTCATCGGTGAGCAGGGCGCGTTCTTGCAGGACAGCATGGTCGTGCAGATCGAATTCTACAATGAAACGCCCATAGGCGTAGCCCTGCCGGATCAGGTGATCCTCGAAGTTCAGGAGACGGAGCCGGTCGTCAAAGGCCAGACGGCCGCAAACAGCTTCAAGCCGGCCATGTGCGATAATGACGTGCGTGTGATGGTCCCGCCCTTTGTCGGTGTTGGTGAGAAGATCGTGGTGCAGACCGCAGACTCCACCTATCTGCGCCGCGCAGACTAGGCCGCCCCGTGTCCAAACCCTCCGCCGTCGGAACTGTCATGATCGATGCGGCCCGCAAGGCCGGTCGCTCCCTTGCACGCGATTTCAATGAGGTCGAAAACCTACAGGTCTCAACCAAGGGCCCCGGCGACTTCGTCTCCAATGCAGACCACCGGGCCGAAGACATCATCTTCGAAAGCCTCTCCAAAGTTCGCCCCGGCTACGGCTTTGTCCTGGAAGAGCGCGGCGTGGTTGAAGGCACCGACAAATCCAACCGCTTCATCGTAGACCCGCTCGACGGCACCCTGAACTTCCTGCATGGCCAGCCGCATTTCGCGGTGTCCATCGCGCTGGAACGCGAGGGCACGCTCATCGCCGGTGTGGTCTACGACGTTGCCAAGAATGAGATCTTCTGGGCCGAGAAAGGGCGCGGTGCCTGGCTGGAGCAACGCAAGCTGCGGGTCGCCGGGCGGCGTAACCTTTCGGAATCCGTGGTGGCCACGGGCACGCCATGGGTTGGCGCGCAAGAGGCGGCTCACCAGCGTTTCTGGGGCGAACTCGCTGCGCTGACACCGGTCTGCGCGGGCATTCGCCGCTACGGGTCGGCCGCGCTGGACCTCGCCTATGTGGCAGCGGGCCGGTTCGACGGCTTCTGGGAGCGGGGCCTGAAAGCCTGGGACGTCGCCGCGGGCATTGTCCTGGTGCGCGAGGCTGGCGGTTTCGCCACAGAAATAGATGGCGGCGACGTGCTGACGACCGGCAACATCCTTGCGAGCAACGAAGCGCTCCATATCAAATTGGAAGAACGCCTGCGTAAAGCGAAAGCCTTTGAACAAGGTTTCGGAGACACGGCCTGACGTCACGCCCTTGCGGCTTAGGGTACGATCCTGTATGTCCGCGCTTTCGCAAATTTACCGCTTGAAGGCCGAGCCGATGAAATCCGAAGGACATCCCGACTATCACTTCATCACTGTGGTGATGAACGATGGCACCGAGTACCAGACCCGCTCCACCTGGGGTAAGGAAGGCGACAAGCTCGTGCTCGACATCGATCCGACGACGCACCCGGCCTGGACCGGCGGCAACCAGCAGCTCATGGACCGCGGCGGCCGCGTGTCGCGCTTCAAGGACAAGTTCAAAGGCTTCGTCTAGGCTGCGGCTTACTGTTCGTTTTATGAAACGCCCTGGCCACCGTGCCGGGGCGTTTTCAGTTGGGGGACCTTATGGCTTTAACCGTTCGAAGTGATCGGCGTCCCGGTGACAACGCGCTGATCGTCACCTTGCATGCAGAGGGATACGCGCCGCTTGGCCCTCGGTTTGCCGGGGTCGCCGAGCATGTGGACCACCTGGTGCAAGAGACCGTTCTGGATGGTTCAGACAGATCCTGCGTTTTCTTCGCTGAGCTGAATGGCGAAGCGATTGCGTGTGCCGCCATGATAGATCGAGGCAATGGGGGCCAATTACGCTGGGTCGTCGCCTTGCCAGAGGCGCGCGGCCTGGGTGCCGGACGCGCCATGCTCGATGCCGCCCTGGCCTATGCCCGAACCCTCGATTGGCCTTCAGTCTATCTTGAAACTACCGACGGGCTCGAAGCGTCCATGGCGCTTTACACAAAGGCCGGGTTCAACATCATAAGCGATGAGCCGGATGAGCATGGTCATGGATTCGGCCGCCACATAGTCATGCGCAAAACCCTGTAATCATCTTGACCACTGTCGCCCTGGTATGGTCCATTGAGAACAGGAGCAGAACAAAGGGCTGAGGCGATGGACGGTGATCCCATGGCACCGGGCGCTGGGGATATCGCCCGCGGCGTGTTGCGCTTTCTAGACTCCCAAGGGGCCGCAGGCGTTACGGAGCTGACTCTCGCCAATGGTCGCCGGGCGGATGTCGCCGCCGTTGATGCTGGTGGGGCAATTACAATCGTGGAAATAAAATCAAGTGTTGCCGACTTCCGCTCAGACAGCAAATGGCCTGAATATCGCCCGTTCTGCGACCGCTTCTACTTCGCTGTGTCCCACCATTTTCCAAAGGCCATGATCCCCGACGATGCTGGCCTTATCGTTGCTGACGGATTTGGCGGCGCGTGTCTGCGTGAAGCCCCAACGCACAAACTCCCGGCTGCACGGCGCAAGGCGATGACATTGCGATTCGCCCGGGTGGCGGCCCAGCGGCTGAGCCAGCCCGCTCTCGCGCGAATAGCCTAGACGCTTGCGCGTTTCCCTCCTAGCTCACCGGTCATGAGTCATGTTTATCCCCTCGCGGCGACGGTCGAAGATGCGCTGAGCGAAGACACGCCGCGCGCACGGACACGCTATGAGGCCGACACACTGGCGGGTGAAGGCGAGATAAGGGGCTTGGAAACGGAATGGGTGACCCCTGACGAAAAAGCCCTGGAGGCGTTTGTCACTCGGGCAGAGACCGGACGTGACCTCGGCTTCGTTCAGAAATATGAGGATGCCTCAGGTTCGCCCGTCTTCGCCGTCACGTTCTGGCGGATCGGGCCAGGTGCGAAGCCCAAACCAACCCCTGCCCCGGCAAAGCCCGACCCGGCCGCCGACAAGGATCACACCGACGAGCTATACTTTCGAAAGGACAAGCCAAAGCGGAAACGCAAGAAACGCGCCCGGTCCGTTGATCCAAGAC
>JBCBWQ010000198.1:0-4889 GCA_039817025.1 Pseudomonadota bacterium
ACCGTGGCTGAACCGGCCGAGCGCCACAACGTCACGCACCGTATTAGGCCAGGCAAGTGGCCTCACTTGGGGCAAGTAGGCCACGCTACGGGCCCGCGCGACCGGGCTTATTTCGGCAACGTCCACACCGCCGAGCGTAGCGTCACCGGCGCTTCGTTTCTCAAGACCCAAGGCCCCGCGAAGAAGGCTTGTCTTGCCTGCTCCATTTGGCCCAAGCAAAACGACAAGTTCTCGCGGCGCAAGACGCATGCTGGCGGCGTCGACCAAGGTCGCGCCCTTGACGCGGACGGTGAGATTGCTCGCGATCAGCTCAGTCATGGACGCCTCGCTTTTGCATCGCGATCCAGATGAAAACCGGGGCACCAATCAGGGCGGCGACGACGCCAAGCTTGAGTTCGTTGACGCTTGGAATGAGACGCACGCCAATATCTGCGAAAACAAGGATCAACCCCGCCAGAAGCGCTGAGGGGATCAAAGACCGCGCTGGATCGTGGCTTACGAAGGGCCTTACCAGATGAGGTGCGACGATGCCGACGAAGCCTATTGCTCCAGCGAGGGCGACTGATGCGCCGGTCGCGAGGCCTGCACCGATTACAGTGAAGATACGCTGGTTCCGCAAGTTGAGCCCTATGCCGTTTGCGGCTTCCTCTCCCAGTGTGAGCGCCGAGAGTCCTCGCCGTGTGGCAAGCAGTATAGCGCTTCCTGCCACCAGAAATGGCAAGGCAAACCTGATCTCATCGAAGCTGCGATTGGCGACCGAGCCAAGCATCCAGTTGACCATGTCTGCCAGCGAAAACGGATTGGGTGCGAGGTTCATGAGCAGGCTCATAAGCGCGCCGGAAAAGCTGGACAGCCCCACGCCAATCAGGATCAGCGTGACGACTGACTGGGTACGAATGGCGGCAATGGCGAGCAGCGCGGTCGCTGCCAGGGCACCCAAAATGGCGGCGAGTGGCAAAACCCATGGGCTGATCGCAACAAGCCCATAGTAAAGCGAAACGGTTGCAGCGAGCGACGCCGTTGCTGACACACCCAATACGCCAGGCTCAGCAAGCGGGTTGCGCAGCAAGCCCTGAAGCGCAGCACCGCTAAGCCCAAGGGCTGCGCCGACAAGAAACGCCGCCAGTGCACGAGGTAGACGGATCGACCACACGACGAGCCGGTCTGCTGTATCACCGCCGCCGAAAAACGCTGCAAGAACCCGCTCGGGCGGCAAAGGCGTCGAGCCAAAGAGACAGGCAGCGAAGATCGCCGCACAGCAGGCTACAGCCAGCCCAGGCGCAAGCCATCGCGCCGCGCTCATCCATCTCCCCCGTCCGCAAGCGCTTCAATCGCATCGAGAATAAACCAGCCGCCGCACGACGTCCAAGCCGCCTGCAAACGCACTGTATCCGGGCCATGAAGTTGAGCGCGCGCAACTGGATGTTTGGATGCGCTCCAAAGCCCGGGCGCATTACTTTGCGTGCCAAAGAAAGCCGCAGCGACAATGTCGGGCTGCTCATAGGCGAGGCGTTCAAGGGGAAGTGCACGCCAGCCGGGCGTGTCTTCGAAGTTTTGAAGTCCTGCGGCAACGAGCATTTCGTGCACAAGAGAGCCGGGCCCCGTCGTCACCCCGCCGGAAGTCATATAGAGCGCTGTTTCGCTGTCCCTGCGCGCCTTGATCGCCCCGAGGCGCGCGCGGAATTCGGCCACCAGCGCTTCTCCGCGTTCAGGGTGCCCCAGACCATTCGCCGTATGCTGAATTAGAGCCGGTATGGACCCCATCTCCTCACCGTCGATTGTGGACGCCCAGCCGAGCTGGAGAACGGGTATCCCGGCGCGCTCGAAAAAGGCTCCGGCATTCGGCCCGCCGCCGTAGGCGCGCACCACGAGGTCCGGCTTCAGGATTAGAACGTCCTCTGCAATGGGACGCACGGTCGGAATGCCATCTGCTGCTTCACGCATATAGGAAAAGTCTTTCACCGCATCCGGAGAGACGGCGAGAATCTGCTCCCGATCCGCAAGCTGCAGAACATATTGGTCAGCACAATAGTCGAGGCTGACAATCCGTGCGGGCTTCTCATTGGCGGGCTGCGGATTGGGCGATTTCGCGCCACAACCGACAAGCACGCAACTGAAAAGAAGGAGTGCCAGCCTCATCATGCGCGATCAGTACCGAAGCCGCACGCCCACCGACCCGGACAGATCCGGCGTGCCGTAGCCGAGGACCTGCTGGTAATCCTCATCGAACAGGTTCTCGATGCGGCCAAACAATTCCGCGCGCTCGTTCAAGTCGTAACTCGCACTGATATCGACGCGGGTCCACGAATCCACAGTCGTGAATGCATCGTTCGGCTCTTCTCCATTAAAGCGCACGAGCACCGCGCCGGAGAGCGGTCCATCCGGATCCAGACTGACGCGAATATCGCCAGACTGCTCAGGAATGCGCCGCACCGGGTTACCGTCCGTGTCCGTCGCATCCACAAAGGCGTAGCTTGCATCAATTCCCAGCCAGTCGGTGAGCTGAGCGCGCCCAGTCAATTCAACACCCTGCGTGTCGACTTCTGCTTCGTTGAAGTAACCCGTAAATGCGAAGCTGATGAGGTTTTCGATGTCGGCATCGAAAACTGTGACGCCCGCACCGAACCGTCCGTCTGATGAACGCCAGTCTATCCCTGCATCAAACGCCTCAGAGGTTTCCGGTTGCAGGTCAGGGTTTGGCGCAGCGAATCCGCCACCCGAGATCTGGAACAGGGTTGGAGCCTTGAAGCCCTGCCCCCAACTCGCCCGAAACGTCACTTGCGGATTGGGATTGAATGCAGCGGCCAAGCGTCCGGTGGTTTCGGTGCCGAACGTATTGTGATCGTCAACCCGCAAGCCGCCGGTCAACGTGAGCGCCTCGGTTGCCTTGAACTCATAAAGCGCAAAGACGCCGTCAATTGACGTGTCGTCTCCTTCCACGCTGGTTTCTTCGCGCTCAGCACCAAAGGCTAGTGTGTTTGCGTCATTGATATCGAGCGTGCCCTGGTAGCGGTAGATCATCCTGTCGCCGCTTGCCCCAAAGCTCGGCGCGCCACCGGCAAAGTTCTGCCGGTCGATGTCGGCATAGCCAATCAGAAGCAGGTTCTCTAACGCACCATCGAAAAGGGATCCGGTGAGAGAAAGGTTACCTGAGATTTCTTCGGTCTCCGACACCTCATCGCCATCGCCAACATTGCCCGGCGCACCGAAGACAAAGCTGTCGAAATCAGCCTCAGCGTCTGACCAGAGGACGTTGGCAGATAACCGCGCATCACCGGCGAGTTTCAGCCCTCCTTTGGCCGAGACTGTGACCGCATCATAAGCGTCGTCTTCTGAATTGCCGTTGTCTTCATCCGCCTTTGAAATTCCGTCCGAGCTTGTTCCGACCACTGCAAGACGGAAATCGCCAGTATCGTTTGCGTTCCCGACCGACGCTCCGCCTCGGAGCGTATTGAATGAACCGTATTCGCCGAACACGCTTCCGCCGAGCCCCTGATCCGGGCGTTTCGTTGTAATAGAAACAACACCGCCGATTGCATCCGTGCCCCAGAGCGTCGACTGAGGCCCTTTGAGTACTTCAATTCTCGCAATGCTGTCGGTGTCGAGCCGGGCGAAATCAAAGCCGCCGCCGGGCGATGACGGATCGTTGACCGGCACGCCGTCAATCAGCACCAGCGTCTGTTCGCTGCCTGCGCCGCGAATACGCACACTGGCTTGACCCCCAAAAGCACCGGTTGAGTTGACGGTAACGCCCGGTGCTGCGGCGATAGCATCGGCAACAAAGTCCAACCCAAGCGCGTCAATATCGTCGGCGGTGATGATCGAAACGCTGGAGCCGACTTCCGTCGCCGTTTGGCTCAGCCTTGAGCCTTCGACAATCACCGGATCGAGTGTCGATGGATCGGAATTGGACTCCTGTGCCAAAGCTGACACGGAGAGCGAAAATGTTACAGCGCCAAGCAGCGCAGTTGTGCGGACCATGGGTTACCCCTCTCACGCGCCTTGCCGCCTGGTCTTTGAAGGCGCGCATTTAAAACGACGATCAGGCCCGCAGGGACATGCCCCGCACAGGCGGCCAGACCTTTTTCAATGTCGTTTCAAAGGAGAGGCATCTGCCTTCCCGCCCGCTGAGAACTCTTCCCGGCCTCCGGACGAACGACGCAATGGCAGGTTTCCTGGCTCGCCGATCAATGCCTCTGGCCGTCTTCCCAGACCCAAATAGGCCCAGTGACATACTGGCCATCAGCTCCTGGCTGACAGTTGCGGGTACAGCGCCGGATTCACACCGGCTTCCCTCTTAGCTCCGATTAGTGGAGCACCATCTACAGCTGGTAGTGTTGCCTTCGGGGGTTTTTGTCAATCGATTGCGGACGCGAAGCGATTCAGATCAGACCGCGGTCATCAATGTCACCATAGCGAGATGGACCCCGCCGCTGATAGTGCCACCAGCCGCCGCGTTCCTTGAGATATCGTCTTTGACCCGCCCCCTATAGCGCAGCCATTTCCTGAGTAACTTCCAGGCCTGATTTTGGGAAGGGCAATTTGGTCTCTGGTGCCGGCGGCCGGTAGCCGAGGGATGAGTGCGGACGGACGGTGTTGTAGTCCTGCCGCCAGGTTTCGATCAGGATCTGCGCTTCCCGAAGCGAGTAGAAAACCTCCCCGTTGAGCAACTCGTCCCGCAATTTGCCATTGAAGCTTTCATTGTAGCCGTTCGACCTACAATCGATCTTCGATCGATTGCTTGGCGGTCTCACCCCAGGGACTGCCGTGATCGTATACGATCACCCATGAACAGCGTCTGGACGCCGACCTGATCAAACCAATCCCTCAAGGCCAGGGCTGCAAACTCTGGTCCGTTATCAGACCGGATGCATTTGGGCGGGCCGTGG
>JBCBWQ010000199.1:0-4818 GCA_039817025.1 Pseudomonadota bacterium
GGGGAGGAAGTGTTCCCGGGTTCGGCAGCGAAAGACCAACTATCCGCTCATTCCAGGCCACCCCCACAGCATGCCACTGGAAATCTGGGCGGAGACAGGAGCGATAGGCGCGATTCTGGCCGCGAGTGCGCTCTTCGCAATTGGTCTTTCGCTGCCGAACCCGGGAACACTTCCTCCCCGCACGCGATTTGCAATTGCAGGCCTCGTCGGCGCGGCTTTTGTGACATTTACGGTTTCCTATAGTGCTTGGAATGAAGCCTACTGGGCGAGTATCGCGCTCATGGCCGGGGCCATCTTTATAGTCCATCGCTGTGACCACCGGGCCGAGGCGGTCTGAGCCATGCCCAGCACGCGCAGGTTTACGCCCACAGGCCTTGGTAATCGCAGTGCGCTGATCCTTTTTGTACCGGTTTTCGTCATCCTTCTGGGCATGACCTGGTATTATTATGATTTCCATATCCGACAGGTGGATCGCACGCTGACCGGCCATGTCGCACGGGACATCGCACTCTACCTCGACGCCACCGAATCGGATGCAAGCCTGGCACGCGCTTTAATTGAGCAACTGCGCACCAATCAGGAAATCGCCGTTGTCACGAATACGACCTGCCCTGCGGATGCCTTCCTGGCCCCCAACGAAAATCCTTGGCGTCTGCGGGATCACCTGGACGACTTCATTGAAGCGCCCTTCCTGTTTAACGTTGATCGCGCAGAAGGCATGGTAACAATCTGCGTCGAACCGGCTGGGTCTTCGCCGGTGGCGTTTGAAGTGCTGCGCAAGCGCTTGGTGGTTATCAACAGCCACATTTTCATCGTCTGGGTGCTACTCGCTGGCATTCTCATGACGCTCATCGCCTACGGGTTCCTGCGCAATCAGGTGCGCTCTATCCTGCGCCTCACTGAAGCCGCAAAAGCCTTTGGCCGGGGGCGAGACATGCCGGACTACAAGCCTTCCGGCGCTTCGGAGATCCGTGATGCTGCCCGCGCGGTGATCGACATGAAGCGTCGGCTGACGGCGGCTGCAGACCAGCGCACGTCCATGCTGGCCGGCGTAAGCCACGACCTGCGCACACCGCTTACGCGGCTGAAGCTGGAAGTCGCGATGATGCCGAAGTCTGAGGATTCCGCAGCGATGCAGGGCGATATCGCCGACATGGAGGCGCTGCTCGATGAATACCTCTCCTTTGCGAAGGGCGAGGACGGCGAGACGCCTGTCCCGATCGATGCCGGTGCGCTGGTCGACGAGGTCGCTGAAAACTTCCGGCATGCGGGGCTGACAGCTGGACCTGCCCCATCTGTGACCGTAACCGCGCGCCGGGTCGCGCTGAAACGCGCCATCAACAATCTTGTTCAGAACGCACTGGATCACGCCGATGCCGTAACGCTGTCGCTGTCTGATGGTCCGCGCTGGCTGGATGTGCTCGTAGATGACAATGGCCCCGGAATCGACGCCGACCAGCGAGAGGAAGCCCTGCAGCCATTCTCGCGGCTCGACCCCGCGCGCACGCAGAACACGGCCGGAGCGGGTCTCGGACTCGCGATCGCTTCAGATGTTGCGCGTAGCCATGGCGGTGAACTTCGCCTGGAGACGAGCCCTTCAGGCGGCTTGCGGGCGCGGCTGAGGCTGCCCCATTGATTGCAGATTCCGCTGCCGCGCTGATATGGCGCTATCAGCCGACGCACGCTAGATGAACGAGCCATGAAATCACTGCTCAGCACCGGCCCGATTTCCGTCCTGCTCGGATGGATCATCTGGGCATACATGGCGCTTTGTGGGCGTACGATCCGCTGGACAGTCGAGGGCGATGAGGCGGCAAAAGGTGCATGGGCCGCACATCAGGGCGTGGTCGTCGCGGCCTGGCATTCGCGGATTTTGCTCCTACCCGCCGGCTGGGCCCGCTTGATGCGCCATTGGCCAGGGAGAAGCGCGCCCAGCGCAATGATGATTTCACTCTCCCCTGAGGGCGAACCCGTGGCGCGCGCCATTCGCCATCTGGGCCTCGAAAGCATTCGGGGTTCCTCCAGCCATAAGCGGAAGAAAAAGGATAAGGGCGGCGCTCAGGCGCTGGCAGCGGCCATCCGGCGGCTTAAGGGCGGCGGCGCAGTTTGTATCACGCCGGATGGCCCGCGAGGCCCCGCGGAGAAAGCGCAGCTTGGCCCGGTAGTCCTCGCCCAGCGCTCCGGCGCGCCGATCCTGCCCTATGCGCTGGCAAGTGCGCCGGCAAAGCGTCTGTCCACTTGGGACCGCTTCATTATCCCCTACCCCTTCACAAAAGGTGCGATTGTCTTCGGCGAACCCATCCTGGTCGGCCGTTCCGACGATTCCGAAACCGTTCGTGTTGCTCTTGAAGCCTCACTCGCTGCTGCCACTGCAAGAGCAGAAGCCCTGGCCGGTATAGTGCCAGTCACGCCTTCCGAGCATGGCCGCGAACGCCCGACATCACCCGCGCCATCGGACTCATGAGCCTTGGACTTCAGCTTTATCGCGCAGCGACGCTCATGCTGGGCCTGTTCAAGGGAGCAATCCTCGATGCCCGCGTGCGCGCAGGAAAAGAAGATCCCGGTCGGATCAATGAGCGCATTGCACGCCGCATGCGGGCGCGCCCAGACGGCCGGGTCATCTGGCTACACGGTGCCAGTGTGGGTGAGAGCTTGATGCTTCTTGGCGTCGGCGAACGGCTACGGGATCTTTATCCAGATGCAACACTGCTTTTCACAAGCCAGACGCAGACGTCTGCACAGCTGCTGTCCGAGCAAACAAGCCAGCGCCTGATCCACCAGATGGCCCCGCTGGACACGCCAGGCGTTGCACAGCGCTTTATCGCGCATTGGAAGCCGAACCTGCTGATTGTTGCCGAGGGCGATATCTGGCCAAACCTGCTGATGCAGGCCCGGCAATCGGGTGCGCGAACAGCACTCGTGAATGCTCGAATGACGACGAAATCTGTCGAAGGCTGGACGCGCTGGCCGTCCCTGGCCCAACTCATTTTCGGCGGATTTGATGCGCTTTTGGGGGCTGATCGCAGCACGTCTAAGGCGCTTACCCGTCTTTCGGGCAAGACGGTTCACACGACTGGAAACCTCAAAGCCGCGCTTCCGCCACCGCCCACCGACGCGGCAGAGGAAACCCGCATCCGAAAAACCTTCCTCGAAGCGCGCAAATGCCTGGTCGCCGCCTCAACCCATGAAACCGAGGAGGCGCTCGCACTGGATGTTCTTGGCATGCTTGAGATCCGCCCGGCCGTAATTATTGCACCGCGCCATCCCGAACGGGGGGATGAGGTCGAAACCCTGATCGCACGACGGGGACTCCGTTGCGCCCGTCGCTCGAAAAACGAAACCGCTGAAGCCGACACAGACGTGCTACTCGCCGACACACTGGGCGAGATGGGGCTCTGGTACAGCCTTGCCGACACTGTCTATCTCGGCGGTGCGCACAGGGAGGGTGTCGGCGGACACAATCCACTTGAACCCATCCGCCTCGGCAGGCCAGTCGTGACCGGGCCTTTCGGTTTCAATTTTGCTGAACTGTTCGCCCCCTTGGAGTCCGCCGGTGCGCTCGCCATTGCTGGTGGCGCAACGGATGTAGCCAAAGTCATAGACACCCATCTCGCGGGCAAAGCTTCACCTATAGATCCCGGCGCGCTCGCACAATTTTTCGCTGATGCCGAAACACCATTGGACGAGACAATTGCAGCGTTATTGCCCTTGATGCCAGAGCCACCGCAATGAAAGCGCCACGGTTCTGGGATGCTGGGCTGGATCCGAAATCGCGCGAAGCCGCGCCGCTCACCCGCGCGCTGCTAACGCCGCTGGCAATGCTCTATGCGCGTATTGTCGAGCGAAAAATCGTAAAGACCATGGCGCACCGGCCCGGCATTCCTGTCATCTGCGTTGGTAACATCACAACGGGTGGCACAGGTAAAACTCCCATCGTTAAACGCGTTCGCGAACATCTCGTATCCAAAGGGCTAAGGGCAGCCAGCCTGTCGCGCGGCTATGGCGGCTCGCTGAAAGGACCTTTGCGAGTTGATCCGTGCGTCCATGGCGCTTCGGAGGTGGGCGATGAGCCGCTGATGCTTTCCGCCAGCGGTGAATCCTGGATTGGCGCAGACCGCGTGGCCGCCGCAGATGCCATGGTTGCGGACGGTGTCGAGGCGATTGTCATGGATGACGGACACCAAAACCCCAGCCTTGAAAAGACTCTGTCTCTTGTCGTTATCGACGTTGCAGCGCCTTTCGGAAATGGCCATGTCATCCCCAAAGGGCCCTTGCGCGAGCCGGCTTCGCGGGGGCTATCGCGCGCCGATGCCATCATTCTCGTGGGCGACGGCACGGTTCCCATAGAGGTCAACGCAAGCCAGCGACCTGTGCTCCGGGCGAAGCTCGTCCCAACAGGACCTGCGCCCGATGGATCCCTGGTGGGGTTTGCGGGTGTCGGGCGGCCTGAGAAAGTGTTCGATAGCCTCAAGGCTGCTGGAGCCAATCTCGTAGACGCTGTACCGTTTGCTGATCATCACGCTTTCACACCGCGCGATATCGCCTATCTGCAGGATCTCGCAGCCAAGCACGGCGCGCGGCTCATTACGACGGAAAAAGACTATGTGCGTCTGCCCTCAGAAACGCGAGAGACCGTCCTGACCTTCCCGGTTCATGCCGTCTTCGACCCATCCGACGCCCTCGACGCGCTGCTCGCGCCGGTTCTAGAGTTTACCCCTGATGCCCGCTGACACCGTCCAATACGTTCGTCCCAAGGACATTGATGACCGCTCAACCTTCTGGCAGCGGATCCAGTGGCGGCTGGAAGCATTCGCTTGG